>SXMN01000188.1 GCA_005777315.1 Verrucomicrobiales bacterium | reverse complement strand
GAGCATGGGGAAAAGATGGCGTTGCAAATTGTGGAAGATCGTCGTCAGGTCGAGCATGTCCAAAAATCAGCGCGACTCGTGCCACTTCACATGATCAATTGAAATCTCTCAACAAATCCGAGTTTTGAAAGAGCCTCATTCTCTTAATCCTTTTCTCTGAGAGATTAAGATTAAGAAGATGAGCAAGATTAAGACATTGCCGATCAGCGAAAGAGAAAGATTACGGTTCCGACACAGCCCATCCGTTATGCCACAAGGCGTGAGCTGGTTCCACGAATTCCAAATGGACTCAATCTGCACAGCCACCGGATATCGTAGTCGTTGCACAAGTCCGCACAGTTACGTTTGTGAAGTTCGACTGGTTCTCCCTCACCCCCCCCCTCTCCCGCTGGGAGTGGGCCGGGGTGAGGGAGAAGTTTTCGAATTCAGTCAAAGACTGCATTTACTTGCGCAACCATTGATAGTGATTAGCCGAAGCCGCGTTACTTCCCTTTGAGCAGCTTCTGAAACTCCGGATTTCGTTGCAGACTCACGAAGCGGACGTCGGTCGCCGCGACCATTCGCAGATCTCTGCTGTTGCCTTGCCCTGCGACCTTGGAGCTGTTCAGTTCTAAAGCCTTTCCGAGGGATGCGAGCGCCTCATCATTCTTGTTCAATGCCACTTGCACTCCGGCGAGGTCGTACCAGGCTTCGGCATGAGTGGGCATCGCAGCCACCAGCTTGCGCAAGGCTGACTCCAGCTTCGGCACGTCCTGAACCTGGGCATAGACCTGGGCCGCCGAGAGCAAGGTGCTGGGGTCAGCGTCCGGACGGGCTAGCAGTTGATCGACGAATCGAACGGCCTCGTTGGTCTTCTGGGTCACGAGGTAGGCTGAGACGATCTGGAAGGCCAGTCCGACATCATTCGAGCTGGCGCGGAAGCGTTCCTCGGCTTTCGGCAACGCTTTTTGCAATGTC
The DNA here is from genome assembly GCA_005777315.1 of Verrucomicrobiales bacterium. GTDB lineage: Bacteria > Verrucomicrobiota > Verrucomicrobiia > Limisphaerales > F1-12-MAGs170 > F1-120-MAGs170. The sequence continues at coordinate 26,406 of SXMN01000188.1, read as the reverse complement.
TGCAACAGGGCATCGACCTTGAGTTTATTGCCGAGTTCAGCGTAGTTCTGCGCCACACTCAACAGGGTGGACACCTCCACGTCCGGGCTGGCGGCCACCTGGTCGAGAACCTGGCCGGCTGCGTCAATCCGGCCTGCGCTCACGTAAGCTTTGGCGAGCTGGATTCCAAGCTGATGGTTGGTGGAATTCGAGCGGAACTCTGCCTCCAGGCCCGCAAGCTGGGTATTGAGCTGGGAAACCTGCGCCTGATACTGGGCCATGTTCGGCCTCATGCTCTTCAGTTGATTGACAAGGCTCATCAGTGCTTGATTGCCTGTGTCCCATTTCAAACTGGTTTCAGCGATCAGCAGCGCGTCCGGCATCCTTCCCATGCTCAGGAGTAGCTGCACGTACTTGTAAACGGCTTCAGGGCTGTATGGACAGAAGGCGAAGGATTGTTTGAAGGCGAATTCGGCTTCACGCGCGATCCGCTGGGATGATTCGGGTGTCTTCGGTCGAAACTCGGGCGGACATTCCGGTGCATGGACGCGCCAGGCATAAATGCCGCCGATGGCACTGCGCAGCTTCGAGAATGCTTTTTGCGCGAACTCGTCACGGACGAATTTGGGATCGCCCTTGAACCCCGACAGGTCTCGGCGCAGGTAGGTTTTCTCAGCAAAATCGCAGATGTCCTTGATAGGAGTGTCGTAAGTAATCCAGTTACCGATGAAGCGCTCCGAGTATTTGCTCCAGAACTCGTGATCCTTCGTCAACGTGTCTTCCGAGAGGTCACCCACCTTCTCCCGGTTGATCTTCATGATGATCCCGGAGGGCGTCAGATGCGGGAACATCCACTCGAGCGGAAAACTTTCCTCGACATAGAATTCGTGATCCGGATTTTTGTCGAAGATGACCTTGGTCAGCAGCCCATTGAGAGCCATGACGGCAACCTGCCCGGTGACCTGCACTCGCCCGTCGGCAATCCTCACATCTTCACCCGGCTTCATCTGCCTGGGTTCATTCGGGAATTGAGTGTCGTGCGCCAGCCGCCGCTGGGCATCCATAATGTAATCCTGGAACGCGATCTGAGAATCTTCGTTTGTAGGCGTAATGATCTCCTTCGGCGGATAAACGCCTTCCGCGCGACGTCGTTTCTCCATTTTGTCACCCAGATCGGTGAAGAACCGGTCGAGCGGCAACATCAGTTTCGCGAAAAGATTCGTCCGGTTCAGCTCAACCGCTTTGTCTGTACGGAAAAGTTCCGAGAAGAAATACGGATCTTTGTGGGCGCTGCGGTTGTAATGGGCGCGGATGTAATCGAGGTAAGTTTTATCCGCGAGCGCGTTCTGGGTGATCAGGTAAACGTCACGTCGGTCGAAGTTCGGATCCTTCGGCTTGTGCTTCGACGGCAGGAAGCTTTCGCAAAAGATCATGTAAGTGGGGTTGAACCTTCCCGGATCGGTGCCGCCGAAAAGCACGGTGTTCCGAGCCATCTCCGGATAGACCCCAAACGGCGGCGAGAACATATCATGGCCGAACCAATAGCCAAAAATATGCCCTCGCTGTTCCGCGTCCGACCAGTTCGTGAGCACAGACCTGATAGGAGCCAGACTGAACAACGCGAGAAGCAGCATCGCAGGCGCGTGCTGCCGGCAAAGGAGCATCAATAGCGTGAAGGCAACAGCGCCGCAAAAAACCAGCAGATCCGCCGCGCGCAACAGAGTGAACTGCGTTCTTTCAAAAGTGGCATAGACGAAGTAGAGCTGAATTCCACAAGCGACGGCACCGCACATGAGCATCGGACGGCGATAGCGCTCGTAAAGGAGGGATCCCATTCCACAGATCAGCGTCACGCCGTAACCGATCAGGATGGCCAGAATGATGTGGGACGCGGTGAAGAAGACGCGTGTTTGATTGGCGCTTTGCTTGTCTGTCTGCGGATTGAGAAGAATCATGAGCAGGAAAGCCAGCAGCAGGTAGATCGAGCTCAACCCCATCAGCCAGGCGCGCTCTCGCTTCTGCATCTTCATGTAAAAGACGAACGGGATCAGGCCAACGAGCAGATACACAAGACTGAATTCGTCAATCGCACCCTCGAAATACATTGCCGCCTGGCCGAAGAACTTGAAGACGCTGTCCGTGGGATTCGTTTTGTCATACTGCCCACGAGTCAAGGCGTGAATGAAGCCTTCCTTCGTCCGCGGATAACCCCAGTTCAATGGCGGGTTCGTCATCGAGGCCAGCGGCATGTAGAAATAGAAGAGCGCACCCAGCACCCAGAGCATCAGGCAGATCATCACCGGCTTCCATTCCGTGAATGGTTTCCCCACTTTTGAGATCATGTAGCCAGAAACGAGGATCGAACTGATTCCGACCGCGTTATAGACCATGAACAAAGGCAGGTTCTGGTCGAATGAAGTCAGGACGCCCGCCGATTTGGCCAACAGGCCCATCAGGTACACCAGGCTGTTTCCGATGAACATGTCCCGACCCAGCTTCGGATGCGCCGCAAGGATGGCCACCTCGATTCCAATCGCCGCCACGATCAACGTCTGATGGTTCGTAAAACAAATGCCGAACCAGAAGAACGCCCAGTAAAGGTAACGCCGCCGCTCCGGCGAGTGAATCCACCGCAGCAAACAACACAGCACCGCCATGAACGACAGCACGCTCAAGGTGTAAACCTCCACGATCACCGCCTGGCTCCACATGAAGCCGTTGAAGCCGAGCAGCGATCCCGAGATGAATCCCGAGACAAGACAGATCGCGCCTTCCAGCTTGCGGTCGATGTTTTTGAAGTCAGGGATTCCTTCCAGCAGCAGGCTGCTTCCACGCGAGACGAGCAAAGCCAGCAGACCGCAGGCAAACGCGCCCGCCACCGCCGACGACAAAGCCACCCGCCACGCGATGTTTGAGTAGGGAATCAGGGTGAAGAGCCATGTGTAGATTGTCCACACCGGGTAGCCTGGCGGATGAGGAACGCCGGCATAGTAGGAGCCGACTGCGAGCTCACCCGAATCCTCAAGGGTCAGATCCGGGGCCAGTGTGAACACATAACACGCGAGCACGATCACCGTCGTGAATGCAAACGTGATCCAGTCCAGCCGCCGGAAGAGCGGTTCGGGTTTCGTGATTCTAATCGGAGGCCCGCCTCCCTTGGGTGGCGCCGGCACTGGCTTCGCGGTGGAGTCAGACATGTGTTTCTAGTCGGAAGATGTGGTTTATTCGTTGCTCATCCAGTCACTGCTTCAAAGCATTGGTCGCCGCCGCCGTTAAAGGAGCCATCCTTGAAATCGAAGGCGACCTCACAGTCCATTCCAAAGTCTCGTTCGAGAGCCCGTTCTGCTCGCTGTGAACCCCGGCGTTCAAATAGGCCGCGTAATTCTGGTTGCTCGCCACCGCCATGAGAAAACTGTCCGAGCGGGCGCGAGCCACGGCGGAGAGATGCTCATTCCTCGGGCTCAGGGCCATCGAAAGCGCAAAGGTGCCGACAAAGGCTGGGGCCAGCAATCGCCAGATTGGAAAGAAGATGGGGCCATCCTCCCCGCTGACAGCCGAGATTACTCCACGGCCGAACAGTCGCGCCCTAACTTTTTGCGATGGGGAGCGCGGTTTCCAGGAGGTTAATTGTTGCTCCAAAGTTTCCGGTTCCGGTGGATTCAGATTCGAGGGATTCATGGTCAATACTTTTCAAACAAGCTTTGAGTTTTTGCAGGCCGTAGCGATGACGGCCCGCTGCGGTGTTCGGTGAGATGGAGAGAAGCTCGCCAATGGCTTCAAAGGTCATCTGATGCCAGACCTTCAACACCACCACCTCCCGTTGTTCGGCCGGGAGATCGGCGAGACAATGCATCGCGGCGCGCTCAGTTGGGCTTTCGCCGCTCGACGGTTCGAACCATCGGGCTGATTCGAGTTCGCGCGTCAGCCTGCGCCAGAGGCTCCGGCGATGGTTCAACGCACGATTCCTGTATGCGCGCACCACGTAATGCTCGGGTTGCTCCGGCATCGAAGCCCGTTGCATCAATGCCATGAACACCTCCTGAAGCACATCCTCCGCCTCGCCGTGGCTCAAGCCCAGCGCGCGACCGTAGAGCACCAGCTCCGCGGCCTTGACTTCATAAAGGTGCTCGCACCAGACGAGCCCGGATGACAATTCATCATTCACTCTTACTGAAACAGACACCGACCCATTCGATTTTGTATGATCATTTGCAAAAAGATGACCGACGCTACCAGAGCGGGTTCGACGTGGGAATAAGGGAGTTGGGCTCCCAACCTCGGCGATTGCGGTGCATGTCCATCTCGGCATGCGGACAACTTTCGAGAAACCGAGCCAGGGGCACTCGAGGCCGCAGCCAACAGCGATGACCACATCTTCGCCATGCGGCTGCAGATGCATGTCAGCTCCGATCATCGATTCTGGCCCTCAGATGGTTGTGATCCGGAGTCTGATCGTGAAGCTCAAAGGCCTGACGGAGTTGACTCACTTGTAAGACGTCGGGAAATACGGATTCTCCTGAATTGCAAATCCAGCGCATGAGGCTAGGTTCCCGAGCATGGCGGAGCACAAGAAGAAACCGGCTTCCTCGATCCCATCGGATCTTCCGTCTCCAAAGCATCCCCCGGCCGCAGGCTCTGGGGAGACACACGAGTTCCTCTCGCGTGAAACATTGGATGCGCTTTCGACGCTGCAACTTCTGGACATGATCGTCGCCAAACTGCCTCCGCGGCATCCATCGTTGCTGGACTTCGTTTATTTGCGCGAACGCATCACCGGCATCGAAGAAATGAATTTTGAGGCTCAAAGAGCCATCGAGAAACTGGATGCCATCGTCGAAAAGCTCCGGTCCCCCGCCTTTCGCGTCGGCACGTTCCTCATGCCGATCCAGCCGGACACGGCGCACGTGTGCGTAAGCGGCACGGATTACGTCTGCCGACTGGATCCACAGGTTCCGTTGTCCGGCCTCCAGGTCGGGCAGCGTGTCCTCTGCAACGAAGCGTTCGTCATTGTTCAAGGGCTCGGCTTCGACCGGAGCGGCCCTATCGTCCGCATCGACGAATTACTCTCAGATGGAAGGCTCCGCATCGGACAGGAGAGCGGACTTTCGCAACTTGTTATCCAGCGCTCCCAATTGCTCTCGAAGGAGAAGCTCAAACCCGGTCTGGAAATCCGGCTCGACGCCAACCAGCGTATCGCCCTCGAAGTCGTGGGCGTGAGCAGGCGCACCGAGCGCTCACTGGAGAAAGTGTCCTCGCTGCCTTGGCAATCCATCGGCGGACAGGACGAGGCGGTGCAGGCCATTCGCGACACCATCGAGCTGCCATTTCTACATCGCGACCTGTTCCGCCGGTTTCAGCACACAGTCCCCAAAGGATTTCTGCTCTACGGCCCGCCTGGTTGCGGCAAGACGCTGCTGGGAAAAGCAACCGCCTTCAACCTGCGGCAGCAAATCCTCAAGGAAACGGGCCAGGATCACCCTGAATTCTTTCTCCATGTCAAAGGGCCGGAAATCCTGAACATGTGGGTGGGTGAATCGGAGCGACAAGTGCGCGACTTGTTCGCGCAATGCCGGGAGCGGGCCAGCGAAGGCGCGCTGGCATTTCTCTTCATCGACGAGGCGGAGTCAATCCTCGGCACACGCCGCGCCGGCCGTTACCAGAGCATCCTCAGCACTCTTGTGCCGATGTTCTGCACCGAGATGGATGGCATCGAGCCCTTGCGGAACGTCGTCATCATCCTGGCTTCAAACCGCGCGGACCTTATCGATCCAGCGATTTTGCGGCCAGGCCGGATCGACCGGAAGATTCGTGTGCGTCGCCCGGACCAGGCTGGCGCTCAAAAGATCTACGAAATTTACCTCACCGAATCGCTGCCGCTGGAGGAGAAGCCACAGGAACTCGCGGCAGCGGTGGCGGAGGCCCAGTTCGCCCGCAAGGAGGAGAATGCCTTCCTCGAAGTCTCCTATCGCAGCGGCAAGCGGGACCTGCTTTACCGCGCTGATCTAGCCAGCGGCGCCATCATCTCGGCGGTTGTGGAACGAGCGAAGAGCATTGCCATCCGGCGCTCGATCGATACCGCCCGGGAAACATCCATCAACCGTGATGACCTCCTGCTGGCGCTCAAGCTCGAGTACGACGAGAACGATCTCTTCCCAACCACGGACGTCACGGAGGATTGGATGAAGTTGACGGATTTCGATCCAGATAACGTGATCCGCCTTGGCCCTGTGCGACCACGACGCGCGAACAAGCCGGGCAGTGGGATTGTTTGAGCACCGATCGCCGATGATTCACTTTGGGCTGGAAACCGAGATTGGCATTCACCGGGACACCAGCGAAGACCTGGATGTTGTGGCCGAATCAATCGCGCTGGTGCGCAGCGCCACGCAGCCCGGAGTCTGGATGCGCTGGGACTACTCCGCTGAGGATCCCCATGCGGACGTCCGCGGATTTCGAGTCTCCGAACTCAGGCAGGACACGGACGAGGCGAACTATCATGCCCAGGATTCCCAACGCGAACTAAGCTTCGCCGAGATCAAGAGCGACTTTGTGCTCGGCAATGGTGCGAGGTTGTACAACGACCATGCGCATCCTGAATACTGCACGCCCGAATGCGCCAGCATCACCGACCTTGTTCTCCACGACAGGGCGGGTGAACGCATCCTGATGGCGTGCGCGCAACACCTCACGGACCAACTGGGCTCACAGGTGCGGCTCTACAAGAACAACACCGATTTCTTCGGCCACAGCTACGGTTGCCACGAGAATTATCTCATTGCCCGAAAGCTTCCCTGGGACAACCTGGCCGCCGGCATCCAGGCATTTCTCGTCACACGCCAGGTGTTCACGGGAGCCGGCAAGTTTGCGATTGAATCCGAGGACACCTTTGTCGCATCGGATTTTCAGATCTCGCAGCGCAGCGATTTCTTCAGTGAGTTGCAGAGCGTGGACACGATGCAACGCCGCCCGATCATCAATACACGCGATGAGCCCCACGCAAACCCGAACAGGTTCCGACGCTTCCACGTCATCATCGGCGACGCCAACATGTCTCCCTTCGCCACCCGCTTGAAAGTCGGCTCCACCGCGCTGTTACTCGAAGCTCTCGCGAGGAATCCGGAAGCGCGGCTGCCATTACTCTCGGACCCGCTTGGAGCACTGGTGTCCATCTCGCGCGACAAGTCCTTCAAGTGGGAAGTATCACTGGCCACGGAAAAACGGACGACAGCGCTCGAAATTCAGCGGGCTTACATCGAGTTTGTGCGGCAGCATTGCGATCTCTCCATTCCTGAACGCCAGAAGCTGGTGACCGACTGGGAAGCAGTCATCGCGGATCTGGAAGTCGATCATGTCCGGTGTCGTGATCGATTGGACTGGGTGGCGAAACTCCTGCTCGTGCGCGAGTTCCAAGCATCGCAAAACCTGACCGATGAAGATCCGTGGCTGCGCGCGCTGGACCTTGAGTATCACCGGCTGGACATGAAGGAAGGGCTTTATTTCGGCCTGGAGCAGAGCGGCGCGATGCTCGGCATTCCGGAAGAGCCGGCGGTTGTTCGAGCCATGTCCGAGCCTCCGCTTACTCGCGCCTACGTTCGCGGCAAATGCATCCAGAAATTTCCATCGAGCGTTGTCTCGGCACAGTGGGATCATCTCACCTTGCAAGGACGCCGGGGGCAGATGAAGATTTCATTGCAGGATTTATTCGCCTCCGAAGACATCGCCCGTTATGCTGCCGCCATCGATTCAGCCAATTCTCCGGAAGATTTGAGAAACATCGCGAGCGTGACAGTTTAAGGAACTGAACTTATGCCCGACCAAGCCCAAAAAAGCCGGCCAATGCCTCCAGCCCCCACTGGTGGCGGAGGGGACGGCCCGAGTTCGCCCAAGGTGGACAAACCCAACGTCGAGGAACTGCTCAAGCGCATGCGCAAGGTGGATCCAGACCAGGCCAAACGTTACCGTCAGCGCACCGGCCAATGAGCCAGACCATCGCAGGAGATTTCCTGTCGCTGCTCGCAGGCCGACAGCTTCAACCATTGCGCTCAGACACATCTGCGGCGCCCGTGGAAACGCAGGCGACAACTGTCTTCGCTTTTCATTACGCAGAGGGAGTGTTGATGGCGGGCGACCGCCGCGCCACGGCTGGAAATCTCATCGTCACAGACCACGTTGATAAGGTGATCGAAATCGATGGGACGTCATTGCTGGCGATCGCCGGCGTTCCCGCCACGGCCTTCGAAATGGCTCGAGTACTGCAGACTTCGTTCGAGTACTACCGCCGCAGCCAACTCCAGCAGCTCAGCCTGCCGGCCAAAGTGCGCGCCCTCGCCCGACTTCTTCGCGACAATCTCCCAATGACCCTGCAGGGCGTAGGCGTTGTCATGCCGCTCTTCGCCGGACTCGATCAATCGTTATCGCCTGCAAAGCCGCGGATTTATTTTTACGATCCGCTCGGCGCACAATTTCAGGCGGTTGGCTACGCCGCATCCGGCTCCGGATCGGGAACAATCCGCAGCATCCTGAGCTTCCAGGAGCGTCACGGGAATCCACGTCCGTCCGGGATGAACCTGCCGGAAGCGGTGCAGTTTGCCCTGCGATTGCTGATGGTTGCCTCGGAGTTTGATTCGGCCACGGGCGGCGTGAATCCCGAAGCAAGCACGTTTGCCACAATCCGGCTTCTGAAGCCCAATGGCGTTGAGTCTGTCAACACCGAGCAGCAGCGCGAGTATCTTGGGACCACCTGAGCACATGTCGATCATTCCGGATTGAATCCTATGACCGAGGAACCCTATCGCTGGCTCGAAGCCATTGGAAACCGTCGTGAGTACGTCAGTGAACAACTTAAAGGCGGCTCACCCGTCTTCGCGGCCTGCCTGCCATCTGGAATACTTCTTCTGGGCGTCGGAGGTGGAAGCTCAAAGGTTTTCGAGCTTTTCGACCGCCACGCGATGGCCGGACTCGGGCATCCTGCGGACATCGAAAAACTGCGCCAGGCGGCGATCGACGCCGCGCATGTGGAAGCATTCACCCGTGCGCCAGAAGACGTCAGCCTTCGCCGGCTCGTCAGCTTTGGACTGAGTCCACAGCTCAAGACCAGCTTCGAACAAATCTTCAGCGCTCCGTATTTGATCGAGCTGGTGCTGGCGGAGCTTGGCCCGCACCCGGACCATGATTTACTGGTGCGTCTCCGGTTCGACGGATCATTTCAATCGCAGTCGAATGGCGTGGTCGTCGTGGCGGGTGAACTCGATGTCGAGCACGCGGCAAAGGACTGGATCACCAGGAACATGGCCGGAAAGACAAGCCGACCCGAAGCCGCTGACCTCCTGCTCCAGGCATGGTGGTGCATCACCGAGAAGAAGACATTCGATGACAGCCTACCTCCTGAATCTGCGCGTCGCGAAGGATGGCGTGCGGCGGTGATTGGAAGAACGGTAGAACTCGGCTGGCTTTCCAGGGACGGCAAACGTGCCGCCCTCTACGAACCGTTGACTCTCCAGCAGTTGGAGGGTGAAATTCTTCGCCCTCTTCCCAATCCCACTCCTTGAACAAATGCGTGATCCTCAGAGGCGCGAACGCCAGTTTTGTGAACGCCCCAACCAACACAGAAAAGTCAATTCACGAACACTGGCTCGAACACCGGACCCAAGCCATGCTTGCGCAGCAATTCAATAAATCTTCCGAGGCCACGCTTCTCATCCGAGCCGAGGTGGTAATGAATATGCCAGCCAAGGTAATCTTTTCGAAACTCCAAGTCGTATTCTGTCCGGCTGGTGATGATGTGATCCAAAGTATCAAGACCAAAACTTTTTGCCTCGCGCAGTTGCCGGCGCAACACTGAGTTTTCGACTCCCCGGCGCAACGCCCAGACCGCATAGACGAATGGCAGGCCGGTCAGCTCATACCATGCGGCGCCCAGATCCCAAATCTGATGCGTGTGGAGTGATCTGGAGAAGTCAATGGCCCGGTCGCCGATCAACAGCGCGGCGTCAGGCATCTGTCCTGGCTCATAACTGGCCAGCCGTTGGAATTCCGCCCTGAGTCCGCGTTCCGCCAGCAGCACCCGAAGCAATGAGACACTCGTCAGTGACGCCGGATCGCAAAAGATTTCATGAATCTCAGCCAGCGGTTTTCGATGCGCCAGAAACACGCTTTGAACTTCGCCCAGCGACGCCACGGCAATGCCGTCAAGGACATCGTATCGGTTGTTGAACAACACTTCTGTCACACTGACCAGCGCCGCATCAAGTTCGTCACGACGCAGGCGTTCCGCCAGTTCCGATGGTGGCAGGAAGACAATCTGATCTTCAATGCCGCGCGTGAGAGGCACCGCATTCAAGTAAGCCACGGAGCCTGCACGGAACGGCGCAAGGGATTGCTCCAGGCCAACCTCGCGTTCGCGATGAGAGGTGCGTTGCTCACGCTCGTGGCGTTTGGCAAGTTGTTCCGCCGACTCCGGCGCCGCCATTCGGAGCTTTGGAATATTCTCCGGATCGCTCATGAGAAATGAAGTGAACGTCGTCTCTGCGAACAGCGCAGCTCGTTCACACCCACGGGACAATCGTTGTTCTTGGAAGCTTTGCTCATCGCCATGGGAAGCATGCCAGCGTGGTCAAAGTACGCCAGACGTTTCCTTGGGCTCTGCGCGCCACCGTTGCATCATTCAACTTTCACTCAACGCCATTCGTGCTTGGGGTACTTGCGCTGCAACTCCGACTTGAGCTTCGGATAATGCTCCCGCCAGAAATTACCGAGATCTTGCGTCACCTGCACCGGTCGATTGCTTGGCGCCAGGATGTGAACAACCACCGGCACCCGGCCCAGTCCAATCTTCGGAGTCTGGTTCACATCGTAAAGTTCCTGAATGCGAAGCGATACAAACGGAAGGCCGTCCGGCACGTAAGAGACTTTGGGAGTGCGTCCATTGGAAAGCGGCAACCGTTCAGGGGCGTGCTTGTCCAAAAGCGCCTGCTGGTCTTCTGAGAGCCAGCTTGCAATCGTCGGCTTCACTGGCCGGTCCTTGATATCCTTGTAACCAATCGCGTCCTGGCAAATCTGCTCGATGAGATGATGCCGATCCGCCTCGGTGATTGGCGGCAGATCCAACTCGGGACACCATTTGCTGAGAAGATTCAATCGGAGGATCCATTGATCCACCGCATGATTCCATTCGGTCAGAATCAACCTTCCAGCGATCACCTCGTTCGCAAGCAACCTGGCGGCTTCTTCCGGTGGCGGGGGCTCGATCCGTCGGGCGGAAAGTGCCAAATCCCGGAAGCGAAGCAGCTCGGCGGCTTGAACTCGCTTGGTTCCTGCGTCGAAGGTCACTTTCAGTTCAGATCGAATGTCCTCTGGAAACAGCTCCCTCAACCAGTCCGGTTGCACCGTCGTCGCCATTGAGAATATCGTTGAAACTTCCTTGTCCCGATTCTCAATCTCGCGAACCTCCGCCACCACGAGGAGATCGCCGTGCTGGACGACACTCTCTCGTGCCAGCACTCCGCGCCTTCCATGTAACATCTCGCAACGCAACGTTCCCGCGTCCACCCGCCGCGACACACGATCGGAAAACCCAATCAGGATGCACTTCTGTATCGCCTGATCTTTGACATCCTTCGGTTCAACATCCAATCCCTCACGTCTGGCGATCTTTAGGAAATTTTCCAACAGCGGCGCCACCTGTCTTGCCGTGATCGCGTGGATTCCCAGCTTCCTGCATGCTTCCAGCTTGAATTGATTCTTCGCTGCGTAGGTCCAGGCCCGCATCAAGATCCAGAAGTCAGAAGAAGCTTTCTCCCCGAGCAGTTCTTCCCGCAGGCCCAGCGTCTCCCGATCCACGCTTCGCAGCAACAGATCGCGCCCCTGCGTCAGCGCGGCAATCAGTGCGGCCTGATAAACGCATCCGTAATCCTGTGCTGCCAGCAGCATTCGCGAGTAACGCGGGTGCAATGGAAACGCCAGCATCCGGCGGCCAAGTGGAGTGATGCCTCCCGATTGTGGCGGTTTCAGACTCCGATGTCCGGCTTCAGTTGAATCCTCCGGCCCTTCGCTCGGATGCGATGAAGGGGAGGCTATCTCCTTCGATTGGAGCGCCCCCAGGTCGATCAACAATTCCTCCGCGTGAGCCAATGCCTGCTCTTCCGGCGCATCGAGCCATCGGAATTTTCGCAGATCATCCACGCCAGCGGCCTTCAAGGTCAGAACGACTTCGCACAAATCCAGCCGCCTCACCTCGGGCAGCTCCTGGGCAAGCCGGTGACCATGCTCTTCGCGAGACCAGAGACGCACGCATGTTCCCGGTGCGGTGCGGCCGGCGCGCCCTGCGCGTTGGTCCGATGACGATTGGCTGATCTTCTCGATCAGCAGCGTGTTGATGCCGCGAAGGGGATCGTATCTCGGGATCCTGGCGAGTCCGCTATCGATGACCAGTTTGACACCGTCGATGGTCAGCGATGTTTCAGCGACGTTGGTGGAGACCACGACTTTCCTGCCCTCGTAACGAGCCACCGCCGCGTCCTGATCTCGTGGTGACAACTCGCCATGCAACGGAAGCAGGATGAATCCTCTGGACTCTTTTGTGTGACGAATCGCTTCGATGGTCTGTGCGATTTCAAACCCGCCCGGCATGAAGACCAGAACATCGCCACCGCCGCCTCCACGGACATAATCACTGAATGCCTCAGCAGCCTGCTCCCACACCGGCCGCCGATCCGTGTAGCTCGCGCGAGCTGCATAACAGATCTCGACAGGAAACACCCTCCCCTCGGATGCAAGCGTGGAGCATCGAAATGCACGTGCCGAATCTTCCGATGCGAACACCGTTGGATCGCTGACAGCCCTGTCCGCGTGAATCTCATGCGGAAGCTCGGTACTTGCGGGCATGGCTGTCCGCGCTCCGGCGGCCTGCTCCTCATCAACCCTGCGCGCGACTGATTTCTTGAGTTCCGATCGCCCCATGTACTCAGTCAACTGGCCCGCATTCAAAGTCGCCGACATTACGATCAAGTGAAGATCCGGGCGGTGTCTCTCCTGCAAATCGAGCGCCTGAGCCAGGGTGATGTCACCGTAGAGATGCCGTTCATGAAATTCGTCGAAGATCAGCACCGAGATTCCCGCAAGCCTGCCGTCATCCAGCATCTGGCGCAGCAGAACGCCTTCTGTCACGAACCGGATTTTTGTGTCCCTGGAAGTGATGTTTTCAAACCGGATCTGGTAGCCCACTTCCTTGCCAAGTTGGACTCGCAGTTCCTCCGCCACACGGGAAGCGAGCAAGCGGGTCGCCAGTCGCCGGGGCTGAAGAATCACAACCTGTCCCCTGTCCAGGAACCCATGCTTGAGCAGCATCTGCGGCACTTGAGTGGATTTCCCCGAGCCGGTGGGTGCTGAAAGGATGAGCCGCCTGTCCTGTCGCAACCGGGAAATGAGCTCCTCCTCGATGTCGTAAATGGGCAGTGGTTCAGCCATGCGGTGCGCACCTTACTTGGTGAGCAGTTGGGTTCAAGCGTTCAACGCCAACCGTGGGATCGCACAACCGAGCGCATGGTCGATTTCGAACCCGCTGGCATCTGTCGCTTGAACCAGGCATCGTAGCGCTCCACCTGGCGAACTCGCGACTCTCCTCCTTCTCAGCCTCAATGATGCCCACCGCCGTGGCTCATTCTGCCACGGTCATTTTCGCTTGGTCCGTTGACTTGCGGAAGCAACCGCGTACCTGTGTCCAGGGTCTCATCCATGAGATCTTCCGCAGCCGAATCATTGTGATCTAATCCGAACAGATGGCCTATTTCGTGACTGACGACGGTCAGCAGGTCCATCCGGCCCAGGACAGAATCTTCCTTGGCGGCCAGTCGCAACTCCTTTACGGCATTCATGCCGAACTCGGAATCATCGGCGGGCGTCGAATCCACGAACCAGCCATGTCCAGCGGCATTCACGTCCAGAAAGATCGTCGAACCGACCGTGAGGGCGAGCATCTCGCCCGGAAGATCGATGATTTCGAATACGGCCTGCCTGAGGGCTCCTCCTTCAACTCCTGCCTGCTCCCACAGGTCTATGGCGGTCTCGATTACTGGTCCGGCAGTCAAGAGCTTCAGGGGAGCGTCAACCACCGGAGCGGAAGATACAGCAGGAGCTGTCAGCGCCCTCTCGTCATCAACGATGGTGATCGTGGCACTGCCGACGCCGATCATCGCACCGACAGGATTCGAGAGCATGACCTGGAAGGTTTCGTTCCCTGGTTCTTTGACGGTATCACCGTTAATGGTCACGTTGAATGTCTTCGAGGTTACTCCAGCCGCAAAACTCATCGTCCCGGAAGTGCTCTGATAATCGCTGCCAGCGATAGCCGTCCCGTTGACTGTCGCGTAGGAGACCGTGACCGGGGTCGCACTTACCACGGAGAGCGTCACTGTCACCGCTACGGTTTTGGTTCCTGAGTTGCCCTCGGTGACAGATGCATTTGACACGGCCAGCGTCGCCACATCGTTGTCGGCAATCGTGCCATTCGCCACCGCCGACGCACCGACCGTGTAGCCCGTTCCCCCTGTCAACGTCAGTGTGACGCCCTCAATGCCTTCCGCGATGACGTCGTTCACCGGGCTCAGCGTGAGAGTCGCGCTCGTCACGCCTGCAGCCAGCGTCAATGTCAGCTTGTTGGCAGCCAGCGTCCCACCCGCGGCGACCACGGTGTAATCGGTTGTCAAAGTGGCGGTCCCGCTCCAGGCCAGGTTCACCACGGTGCTGCCAGTGAAGTTACCCGAACGGGTCACGGTGAACACAATTGGATCTCCCGCCTGTTCAGCTCCGGACGCGTCAGTTGTCGCGATTGTCAAAGTCGGCGAGCCGACATCGTCATTCACAATCGTTATGACCGCAGCATTGTCCCCAAAGGAGATGCCGACAGGGTTGGAAAGCAGCACCTTGAAAGTCTCATCCACCTCCGGCGTCGCGTCGGCGACGACCGAAACGGTGACTGTGGCGGATTGGCTGCCCGCAGCAAACGTAGCCGTACCGGAAGCCGCCACGAAGTCGGCGCCAACAACAGCGCTCCCGGCGGCGGTTGTCCAGTTGACGGTCGCCGCTGCTACGACGGGGGCGGACAACGTCAAGGTCAGCGTGGCTGAACTCGTGCCTGATGCGCCCTCGTTCACTGCGGTGTCGGCAACCGTCACCCACGGCGATGCACCGGTGTAAGCCACGTCGTTGGTGCGCGTGCGGAAGTTGTCGAAGGAACTCGCCCCCCTCGCGTCATGACACCGAAAGAGCCATCGATGACCGCAGCATTAAAGCTCGTGCTTGTGACCAGGACGCCATTCACAGAAATGCTGATCGTCGATCCCTGGAGGATGAGGTTGAGAGCATGGTCTGTTCCGGCAGCCAACGCGTAGCTCGTGGAGGTGTCAACGACCGAGCCGCGGCGCGGATCAACGTGACCGATCAGAACCTTCTGATTGGGCACATCGATGGCGGCAAATTTGAAGTCGTTGGCCGCGTAAGTGTCGAAGGCAATCCCCGCGACCGTGCTGGTGCGGACGGTTGCGCCAAGCTCGATGTTCGAACCAGTCTGGAGCCCGTGCCCAAGACCAAGGTCAATCATATCAATGGCTGTGCCGCCAGCGCTCGACGGCGTGCCCGTGTAGCGATCACCCACGACAGTGAACATGCCGCTTTGCAAGCCGGTAAACTGGTCGGCGCTGCCATCATCGAAGTCCTCGACCCGGTCGTGTGTGACCTGCGGCGGCAGAACCTGTACCGCGATATTGTCGTAGGCACCGCGAGAGTTGTCTGAGCCAAAGCCAACGAATCCGTAATTGAGGCCGTAGCTGCGGCCATCGACTACCCGCATCGCATACGTCTGGCTGAACACCGCTTGATTATCCACGACCAGCGTCGCCGTCAGCCCGTTCACCTGCAGAAGCATGTTGTAGAAGGTATCCGACTTTGCCTGAAACGGCTTCTGCCGATCGACAATCCAACCGGTCGCGTCACGATGCCCCATCACCAGCTTGTTGACCGACACATCGATGCCGGTGAACTTGAACGCGGTCGGGCTCTCGTAATCGAAAATAATGAATGCGTTCGCCTTCCAGCCCGCGACCGGCTTGATCACGCTGATCGCAGCCTGCACCTCATAATAGACCGGCAGGTAATCGGGGATGTTGTACACCGCCGCCGCGCCAGCGCCAAGAGACGCTGCCTCCACCTGGAGAACACCGCCCGCAACCGACCATGTGCCCGTATCCACCGCGAAGCCCTGTAGTTTCCCGTTGTTGAAGTCCGCCCCTCGCAGGACATCGCGCTTGCCGCCATGGATATTCCCGGCCTGCGGATCAATGGGGCCGCCTGTCTGATCCTGCCACGCCGGATCCTGCTGACGGACGAGGCCAAGTTCACCGTTCGGCTCCCCATTCCGCGCCGCGGCGCTTCCGGTCTCTGCAGCCCGCGTAGGATCAGCGCCAAGGCTGGCCGACAGCGCGTAGAGGAACTCCGCCAGGCCCGGCTGCAACTGTCGGCTGACCGTTCCCAGACCGAACGGCGCAAATGGCACCAAATAGGTGTTGAACTCGCCGGCCCAGTCAATCTCGCGGTCACCGCCGGTGTTGGCGATGAGGACATCGCGGCCAGCGCCTCCATAGCCGCGATCCTCGTAGCTGGGATGGGTATCGGGCGTTGTGTTTTCGCCAGTACCGGGCGTCGAGGGATCGTCGGAGTTGAGGTCGTCATCAACATTGATGAGGTCATTGCCCCAACCGCCGAACACCTGATCCTGACCCGTGCCGCCCACCAGCCAATCGTTGCCGAGGTCACCAAAGATTGCGTCCTTGCCGTCGCTCTTCTTAACGCCGTAGGTGGCGGAGTTCTCGTCAACACCCTCCACGCTTGAAAAATTGAGGAAGAATTCCAGAACTCCAGCCGCGAGCTGCCCGTTCGATCCGAGGAGGATCTTCCGCATCGGATTGTACTCGTCGTAAAGCGCGAACTCATCGGCTCGACGGTCCGGATCGAAATGCGTCGGTGTCGCGGTGGTATTGAAGCGAAGCACGTCCCCTGGGTTGAACGGGTGGAAGTAATCGGTGCGCGAGACGCTGGCCAGGAGGTTGCCCGTGTAGATCTGGACATACGATTCCGCCAGCGCTTCGGCCCCCGAGATCGCATCGTCGCCGGAACCACCATGAAGCGCATCGTCGCCGAGCCCACCGAAGATGATGTCATCCGCGAAGGTTGGGCGGAAGAGCGGATTCTGGAGTGCCGTGTTCGCGTCCACGTTGAACGGCGTCAGATCGACGGTGTACTTGATCCGTCCAGTGACGTTGATCACAGCCGTCTGCACTTTGCCCGGGTTCGAAATCGTGGCGTCAAGTCCGCCCACCGGAACCGCAGCCTGTCCGTGGAGTGGTTCGGCAGTGCCATTGCGGCTTATCAAGATGCGTCCATCGTCGCCAAGCACTGCATCGTCGCCATTGCCACCGGAAATCCAATCGTTGCCATGGCCACCAATGATCCCATCGTTCTGCCCGTCGCCAAACAACGCATCATCTCCAATCATGCCGTAGATAAAGTCATCCCCACTCTCGCCGTGAATCTCATCAGCCGCACCAATGTCCACCGCGGTCGGAATGTAATCCAAACCGCCGGGTGTGTAATTGAGCGATTCGGCGGCACGTACTACAATCCGGACAGTGCCGCGGTTCTCAGCTGTCGATGTTTGGTCATAGGCGAACTGCAATGGCGTGGTGGCACCGCCAGCGGCCACGCTGACCATGCGATAGATATTGCCATTGTCGCCCAACAGCATGTCGGAATCGTTGGCGTGACCGCTGAAAGCAGTGTCCCCAGCATCGAGGCGCCCAAGGTGGGTGCCGGCACCGCCGAAGATCAGATCGGCTCCAGTCGCGTCCGTTCGGCGATCAGTCGTGCTCAGACTGAAGAGATTGGAACTGCCGCCGACAATGTCGTCCTGACCCAGGTTGCCGAAAATAACGTCGTTGCCACCGTTGCCTTCGATGTAGTCATCGCCATCGAAAAGTTGGTTTTCAACCGATGCCTGCACCGATAGCGCGCCGTCGGGGAGGCGCAGTGTGCCCACCGTAAGATCAATCGATCCGTCACCCTGGATGATGTCATTGCCGAGTTGACCGAAGATCTGATCGCTGTGCGCACCGCCGGCGATGTAATCGTTGCCGAAGTTGCTGCCCGCCGCCGCCTCCGTGGCTTGATCGTGATCGAGGATTTGAATATCGAAATCCTCCCAAATTGGTGCACCGCCCGGGATATTACGCGCCCCCTGAGTTACCAGTGCTCCGCCTGCGGTCGCCGTCTCCGTGCTGTAAATCTGGCCTCCTTGGTCACCCGTCAGCGTCCGGTAGCGGGAGTTGGCCATGATGTCTCCCAAAGTCCGGTCCAGCGTGACGTTGTCGCCAAAGATCAGATCGCGCTCGCCGCCGCCGTCGATGCGGTCACCATAGGCGCCGCCGACGAGAATGTCTTCGCCCTCGTTGCCCCTGATTGTATCGGCACCGCCAATGCCGTTTGCGAGGGTCTTGATCAGGTCCAATGTCGTCGCGTTGGAACCAGCGTCTCCGACAAAGCTCAACGCCGCGTTGTCGCCATGCACAATATCGTGGCCGGCACCGGTGCGAAGGTCGTCACCGTCAGCGCCACCCAGGACAATGTCCTGGCCAGCACCTGTGGTGATGATATCGCCGCCACCGTCAGCAAACTCGATCGTCTCGATTGAACCGAAGGTCATCGGCAGCCCCGTAAATTGAGCCGCGCCACTGTTTGCCGCTGTGATCCGTCCGCTGTCGCCAATCACCAAGTTCGCCCCATCACCCGCGTTGATCGTGTCGTTGAACCGTCCCCCGATTATCAAGTCATTGCCGCTGGTAGCGGTGATGTCGTCCACTCCGCCTTCCTGCGTCGTGGACAAACTCTCGATCAAATCAATGTCGCTGGCATCACTGTCCACGCCGGTTCCAGCCCCCTGACGCTCGCTCCGCACAAAGTCGATCTGGCCTTCGTCGCCGAACACGATGTCATTTCCATCCCCCGTGTTCACCGTGTCACCGCCCTGGCCGGCGATCACGATGTCGTTGCCGCCATTCGCCGATATATCGTCGTTGCCGCCCTGTTGCGGATCGGTGCTGGCGATCAAGCCAATCGTGATGGTGGTGATTGGCGCGCTGCCGAATCGGTTCGCATCCAGGTTCGCCGCGACGATCCGACCGTTGTCGCCGAGGACCACATTGTTGCCCGAGCCCGCCCGGACGGTGTCCCCGGCGGTACCGCCAAACACGATGTCATTGCCCGCGCCGGTGGTGATGTCGTCCACGTCGCCGACGCTCGGATCGGTGGTCTCAATCTCGTCGATGTCACCGACATCCGTGCCGCCATGGTGGCTGACGTAATCGACATGACCGCTATCGCCGAGCACCACGTTGTTGCCTTCGCCAGTGCCAATCGTGTCCAGACCAGCGCCACCGAACAGGACGTTTTGACCGTCATGCCCTTGGATGTTGTCATCACCTCCGTTGGCCGAATCCATCGTCTCGATGCGCGTAACCACTCCGTTCACCAGCGTCACCATACCGTAGTCGCCCAGCGCAATGTCGTTCCCCCCATCGCCATGCAAGGTCTCGCGATTCGTATCGTCCACTACGTCGTTGTTTCCGCCACCAAAGAGGATGTCGTCGTTCTCGTTGCCGTTGATCTGGTCATTCGCCCCCTGCGGCGTCTGCGTTGTCTGCGCAACTCTGACGCGATTGCGAAGACTTGTTGCAGTATTATCCAAATCCACACGGCCTTGATCGCCGAACAAGACGTCCCGTCCGTTATTGCCGGAAATGGTGTCGCGGTTGTTGCCGCCAAGAATGATGTCCTCTCCGTTCGTTCCGGTGATGGTGTCATCGCCTTGACGATCGTCTGTCAGGCTGACACTCGCCACAATCGTCGCGATCCGATCAGTCAACGCGGTTGCAGCAACTGACAACAATTCAATGGAACCTTCGTCGCCAAGGATCACGTCGCTGCCATCGGTCGCCGCAGCCACCTGCGAATCGCCGTCGATGCGGTCGCCCCCTGCCCCGCCGAGCACGATGTCGCTGCCCTGGTTGCCCTGAATCACATCGTCGCCGGTGCTGCCTGGGTGCGTTGTTTGTACGCCGATCACTGCGGCAATGGTCAGCGGAAGATTGGCGTCAAAGGTGACCAGGCCTTCGTCGCCAATCACTACGTCGTCAAATTCCTGGCCGAAAATCATATCGTTGCCAGCCCGGCCCACGATCACATCGCTGCCTGCAGCCGCCGAAAGGACGAGCACCTCCACCCGGACGCTGTGATTCAGCCCATCTGTTTTGTCGCCCGGACCGCCGTTGCCCACCACGATGCCTGGCGCGCTCACGTTCCCGTCGTGATAAAGCACTTGGGCCACGTCGCCGAAGATCAGGTCGTTGCCAGTACCGCCGGTGATGCGATCCAGCTCGCCCGTGCCGCCGAAGATGATCAAAGGCAGACTCGAAGCCGACGCGTTCACCAGATCGTCGCCAGCCTGTGAGTTGAGGACGAAGTCGCCATCCGCGCCAGCGGCGAGCGTCACGGTCACCGTGTCTGCGCCATTCCCTGTGTTCAACGTTGTGATCGTGCGCACGGCGGAGCGCTGGTGAGTGCTGTTCACCGCAATCGTGTCGGCCAGGTTGCTCGTCCAGATCGTGATGCCGTGGGCAAACGTACCTGTGACATCCGTAGCAACATAGTGAATTTCGGCCGGCGCGAGGCCTTTGATCATTCCGCTGGTGATGATGACACCACCATCGCCATGCCCCGTGGACTCATCGCTCACCATCAACTGGTTCGTGTCTGAGCCGGCATCGATGTTCAGTAGGCCTGTCACATCATCGAGTTTTCCCTGGAGGAAGTCCGCGGCGCCTTTGGTCGCCTGTGTCACGTCCGCCACGTCGGAGACGTAAACGCGGTCGTTGCCGTTGCGCAGATTCAGGTTCGTCGTCGCGATCGTGCCCTGGATGTTGAACACGTCGTCGCCGGATCCGAGATCGATGTTCAGCGTTTCGACGCCGTAGTAATTGATGCCATCAATGCGCGTGGCCAGTCGCACAGATTGATTGCCGCCGGTCAGGTTGGTCGCGATGTCTGCCGACGCGATGCTGAGATCCCGGTGAGCGCCCTGGAACGTGATGATATAGACATTGCCGAACTTGTTCACAGCCACGTTGTCAGTATGCGGCAGATCCAGCGAAGCGTTGTTCGGGTTTAGAATATTACTGAGCTTCGTCAGCACCGCTGCGGCTGAGTCACCAAAGTTGATAGTAGCCACCTGGTTGTTGAATGCCGGGAACGTGATGGTAAAGCTGCCGCCCGTGGCATCGACCGTGAGCGTCTGCACGGTGTTGATGTCCGGCAACGTAGAACTCGGCGTGCTGCTCGGCACGTTCCGCACGGCCTCGATCTTGGTGATGACCGACTGGTTCAACGTCGTGTTTGGCTGTAGCGTATTGCTAGGCATCGTCAACAGTGGGAAGCTCTGCCCCGCCAGACTGCCACCCCAGTAAATCGTGTAGGCGACGTTGCTGCCATTCGGCGCGCTGGGGTTCGGGAGCGCGCGAGTTTCCTCGACGCGAATGCCGGTCGATCCATAAACCGTTTCGAGGGCCAATTCCACCTGCGCGGCAGTCGCGGCGTAATCCAGCGTCACGCTGGCAATGCCCGTGCCCAGGGTGAAGGCGCCGCTCAACGCCTGGATGAACACCGTTTGCACCTCCGCCACAGACGGCATCTCGAGCCCTGTCAACGTAGTCTGCGTGAGGGTGCCGGCGCTGTGGTTGATGTTGGCCCGATCGTTGACGTTCACCGTGTCGCCGCCGGTGCCGGCATTGATGGTGAGAAGAGCGGCGATTTCGTCGATGCGTTGTTCATCCGGCAAGGTCGCCACATTGGCGTTGCCGACGTTGACGGTGTCCGCGCCGTCGCCGGTGTCGAGCGTGGTGTGGCCAAGCAGTGTCCTGACGTTGAACGTGTCCGCCGACGGACCGGCGAGGATGTTCGTCGCGCCGCGATGCGTCGATTCGACGTGGACCGTGTTGGCGCCTGTGCCGAGCTGGAGGTTCAGCGCTTCCAAGTTCGCGTAGGTGATGCCGCCGCGCAGGGACTCGGTGCCAATGATCGTGTCCGGCCCCATGCCGAGACCATGGACGCGCGTCTCGGTGATGGTGACCGATTCGACCGCCGGGCTGTTTTGGTTGAACAGGTTGAGAGTATCGACCTGATCGGACTCGATGACCGTGACGTTCGGATTGAGCGGCGCGTAGTAGTACTCGTCACCAGCGTAGTCAGGAATCACCGTCTTCGGGTTCGGCGTCTTGCCGACAGGCCAATCCGTCTTGAAAGTCACCGTGTTGCCCGAGACCGACTCAACTTCCATGATGATGCCCTCGGCCGGGCCGTTCAGGAACGTGAAGCAATACGGATGCTCGTTCATCCGAGGATCGAACCCGTTGCCCACGGTATATCCCCTATCCGGATTGACGTGCGAGGCGTTTGGATCGGTGAGCGTCGCCTTCCCGTCCGAAGTGCCGACCGTGCCGACATTACCGTCCTTGATCGGAAGATTGGTTTCGCCCGGCAGCATGAACGGATTGTTTAGGAACACTTCCGCGCTCACGCGGACTCCGCCATCGATGGTGAGCGGACCACGAACGCCGTTGATGCGGCCGCCGAGCGGCGAGAACACCTTGGCGTCAACGCCGTCCACCACGTCGTCTGGAATGCCGTGGACCGTGACCGTTTGCCGCGTGGACCACGACGCGCTGATGGGAGACACAACATTCGATCCGGTGAAGACCAGTTGCGGCGTGGCCACCGCGCGACCCGACAAGGTGACGCTCGCGGTGAAGGCCAGCGGCTGTGTCACAGTGAGAATGTTGCTGTTGACCGTGGCGGTGTAAGGCGCGGTGATGGCCCTTGCCAGGCCCTGCGCCACGGCACCGATCGTGAGGAGATCGCCGAAATAACCTTCGATCGGCATCCCGACCACATAGCTGTATTTCACGCCACCGAGAACCGCCGTCCAGATGTCATTGGCCGTGACAGCACCCGTGAGCGTGAGCGTCTTGGTCGTGTTCGATGGCGAGCCGACGGTCGCGGCGGAGCGATTGGCGGCTACCGACGCTTCGGCAGTAAACTCAGTCGCTCTCGTGACGATCATTTTGGTCGCGCCATCCGCAGTGACAGTGTAGCCCGTCCCGTTCAGCAACTGAGTGATGCCCGAGGCAACAGCCTCAAGCGTCAGCGACGTGCCATTGCTGCCTGCCGTGAACGAATACTTCACGCCATTGAGCGTTACAGACCAGACTTCGCCATTCCCCACGCTGCCCTGGAAGCTGATCGTGGCGCGCTTGGTGGCAACAAGCGTCTGCAGGGCTTCGCGCTGGCCGAAGTTACTGTTTGGATCGAACGCAAGGCGAGAGTCGTAAGTCCGCGTGAGTTGTGGCGTAACGTCGATCACGACCGTCTCTCCGTCCTCCAGCGGTTTAGTCAACACCACGTCGTAGGTATCGATCACAGGCGAGTAAAGGTTCGGGAACTGGGCGGCCATGTGATACAGGAGCTCAAAGTGGCTCGTGTTGCCCGGGAGCACCACGTTGTTTGCGCCCGGCGCCACCGTCCAGCCCGGACTCTTGAGTGTGTAGGTCTTGAACTCGGCATCGTAATCGTCGATCACCGCCGTCTGGCCCACACCCGCACCCGAGGTGATCTTGACCGTGGCGTTCTTGAGCGAAATCGCATCAGGATTGGTGTCGTGGTTTTCCAGCGAAGCATTCAACTGATAGGACATGCCCACTGCGAGCGGTCCTTTCACGCCGGAGGACGTAACAGAACCCACGACGATCCGATAAACTCCCGCCTGACTGACGGTCGTGTCGATGAACGGATCCTTCAGTGAGGTGCTGCCAACATCCGCCACGGAGGAACCACTGCTTTCCGTCACCGGCAAAGTGTCCGGGAAGACGCCTTGGGGATTCTTCGGCCCCTGGAATTTCAGGTAAGTCCACCGCAACTGGCCCAGCCCAAGGTCTTGCACCGTGCCGTGGTCGATGTCGAAGATCACCTGTATTGGGCCACCCTGCTTCGATGCCGTCACGGTAAAGGTGTCGAAGTTACCGTTCGCCTTGTCCGCAAGATCGAAACTGCCGTCGTCCTTCTTCGTCGCGGTGACGGTCGCGCTGGCGTCGGCATTGATCAGATCCGCAATCGTGTCGGCCACAAAGTTCAGCGTCCGGTGGTCGGGGTCCGACGGAACGGTGTCCGGTGACTGGTAGCTGTAAACAATTCCGTTGACCGTCGCGATCCAGGTCCGCTTGGTGCCCCAATCGCCGCCGAACAGCACATTCGTCGTGCCGTTGTAATGCGTGCGCGTGTCGGCGTTCGGGTCCGACACGGCGCCGTTGTTGATGTTCAACTTCGCGTTCAGGCGGGAGAACGAAACCGGACCGATTTGCGCCGGGACCGTTCCTGGTCCCGTGGTTATCACCACGGTGCCGCCGCTGGCCGCAGCCGACGCTCCAATGGCCTTCGCGAGCCCCGCCGCCACACCATCGCGGCTCAACAAAGTTCCGGAGAAGCCATCAACGCCAGTGCCCGCCGTGTAGTAGGGCGATTGGCTGACACCGCTGATCGGCACGGTCCAGACGTCGTTGTCATAGACAGTGGCGCTGTTGTTGAGCGTTATCGTCTGCGTCCAGCCTACACGCGGAGTGCCAAGAACTGTGACTGTGGCTTGAACCGGAGCCGACGTGATCGTGGAAGCAGTCGAAGGTTTGGCCAGATTACCCGGAGTGTCGATGGTGACGCCGCTCCCGCTGAAAGAGTGCGTGGGCGGAGAGGTGGAATCCGTGATCGCCTTGTTCAAACCTTCCGCAACACCCGCAGTGGTGACGGCAAACCCGCCGGTACCGGCCGTGTAAGAATACGGCGAACCGACGGTTACGTTCCAAGCTTCGTTGGCTTTGATCGTTCCACCAATTGTGACTGTGGTTCTCCACACACCGGGCGTGCCGGTGATCAATCCGTTCGTCGGTGCTGTCAATGCGCCCGAAACAATCACGACCGATCGAGTCACTGTGACTGTCGCGCCACTGGGGCTGGCAACATAAACACTCTGGCCCTGGTTAATCTTCCCAGCCAAACCTGTGGCCACGTTATCCACCGAGGTATCACCGTTGTTGGACGTGTATGAGTACTCGGTGCCGTCCAAGACGATTTTCCAATCACCCGTCGGAACTGTCGTCGTGCCGGAACTGAGCGACACGGTAAACTTCACTGCAAAATTCTGCACGAACGTTACAGTGCCTGCCGATGAGGCGGGGGCAATCGTGACGCCGGTGGTCGTGAAGCCGGAACTCTTGCTTACTGTCAGGCTGTTTCCGCTGGGAGTCGTGGTGAAACTGTTGGGGATCGCGTTCGCCAATCCCGCCGCCACCCCGGCGAGACTCGCGAGGTTACCTTGGAAGCTCGGAACATTAGTGCCGGCGACATACGAATACGAAGTGCCGCTGAGATTCACCGACCACGTTTCACCATCCTTGTAGGTTCCACCCAGATTAAAGGTGACGCTCTCCCAATCGACTTGCGACAGGTGCGCCGCCAGCGGCGTGCCGGTGATGATCGCGCTGCCTTGAGGGGCTCGTCCGCCAACCGAGAACTGGACCGTGAAACCTGCAGCCTTCGCCAGAGTGAGGACGCTGCCATTCGCCGCCGGTGCGTAGGTGTCATCGGTCACAGCACGCTTCAATCCTTCCGCAATGCCTTCGGGCGAAAGGGGCGTGCCCGAGAAGCCGTCCAGCGCCGTTCCAGCCACGTAGTTGTAAGCCGTGCCGTTCAGCGTCACGGTCCAGGTCTCGTCCGCCACCACTGGACCGGAGAATGTCAGTGCGGCCGCCGAGAACTGGATCAGGATCGGCGTGCCGACGATGTTCGCGCTGCCTTGCGGGCTGTTGCCGCTCACCGAGAAGTCAACCGCGAAGCCCGCAGCCTTGGTCAGCGCGAGCACAGCACCATTTGCCGCAGGATCGTAACTGTCATCAGTCACCGCGCGCTTCAAGCCTTCCGCAATGCCTTCGGGTGAAAGGGGCGTACCCGCGAAGCCGTCCAGTGCCGTTCCGGCCACGTAGTTGTAGGCCGTGCCGTTCAACGTCACCGTCCACGTGTCGCCCGTCACCACCGGCCCCGAGAATGTCAGCGCAGCCGTCGAGACGTGGGTCGAGGTCGCCTTGCGGGTCTTGGGGCGAGCGAAATAATAACTTGAGCAAATAGGCTGGCTTTTGAAACGGATCGAGAGATAAGCTCGAAGGATCCGGCTCAAGATCATCATCGCCCAGGTCAGGAGAAAGTATCGGCAATTGTCCGTGCGGATGGACG
>SXMN01000187.1 GCA_005777315.1 Verrucomicrobiales bacterium | reverse complement strand
TCGGTCTTGCGACCGCCGTCCACCATTGGCGGTACCGGGTTTTTGCTGCGCCCATGTCCAACGCCGGTTCTACGTGGGCGCGCCCGCCCTGCCAAGTTACTTTCTCGCCTCGAACCCGGCACGGGGTTCAGGTGCTCCTGAGTAGTTCGTCCGATTGTTTGCTGTAGCCCCAGTTCATTGGAGCCCCGGTGTCCGGACCTGTGTCACGGAGTTATTTCTTAACCATCCCAACCGGCCAGTCGGATCCTTGATCTGGAGCCAATCCTCCTTCGCATTCGCGATATGGATTTCAGCGCCATTTCGGAGGATGAAGGAACTTTGCGATTCCTCGAACGGTCCAAGACGGACGACCGCTTCGCCCGTCGTTACAACCGCCGGTCTGCTGCCGATGTCTTCGAACCAACGCAAGGCGAGCCAGGCGCTTGAGAGTAGTGCGACTGCGGCGGTGGTGAACAATGAACCGCGAAATATATGCCTCCTCTCGGGCCAAAGCTGCCCGGCGATCAATAAGGAGAAGAATCCCCAGATAACTGCTGTTGAGATCAAGGCGAGCTCATTCAAGGAGAGAAACCGCATCCAGTCGCGCCATCGGCCCGGGACCATTGCGGCCCCCTGGACAACTCCACGAGAAAACCTGAGGTTGTGCAATACGTCACGGTCGCGGGGCAACAGTTGAGCAGCCAACCGATACTGGACGATGGCCTTGCCGGTTTCTCCGGACTTGAAGAGAGCGTTTCCCAGGTTGAAACGCAGGGCGGGCGAGAGTTGTTCCTCTTCAAGAAGTTGGCTGTACGCTTTGGCGGCTTCTGGATACTTCCGTTGTTCGTAGAGTTGGTTCGCTTGTTCGAAGGTGGACGTGGGTTGAGCCGCTACAACGTTGAGGGCTGAAAGCCGGGGCTCCAACAGGGCCAGCAAGAACAGAGCAGAGAATGTGACCAAGAGTGTTTTGACTTTTGGCATGCACTGTTGGTTGCCACTAGAAAGGCGATTGACCGGTTTGATCTGCATGGAAGTGGTCAAAGTCTCTGGAGTTGACGGACTACATCTTCAGCCTTCGGAACCAGCAACATCAGTTGCTGGCTTGAAACGGGCCCCGCGTATAGTGCGTGGTTGCATGAGTGGAACAACTCGCGAAGTTCGGCAACAAGTTCGCTCGCTGCACCGAGTGTCTGGAGGCGATCATCGAGCACAGACTCCGTGATTGCCGAGGCGGGCAGATCAAGGCGCTCACCGAGTTGTTCCTGCAAGAGGCGAAAGAGGGTCGCGAAAAACTCCGCCGCGTTGTCAGTCTTGGCCAGTCGCGGGAGCTGGTCCAGGCTGCGCCGGACAACGGCCGCAACTTCAGCGCGTCGTCGTCGTCGAGGATTGCGGGCAAGAGAATCTTGTCGGCGGCGCCAGATTGCCACCGCAAGCCAGCCGATGAGGGGAACAGTCTGCAACGCCAGGAACCACCGCTGATGGAGCAGGGGAGGTTGGGCAATTGTCAACTGACCAAGATACGGTTTTATGTGTGCGATATCCTGCTGGTTCTCAATCGCATTTTGAGCTGTTGATGACGCGCCTTGCCCCAGATTGAGTTGCGGTTGACTGCCGCCGCCAGGTTTGACGCTGAGCGGTATCGCCTGTTGTTTGAGCGTTTGGAAACTCTTGCGCCGGGTATCGAAGAAACTGAAGGCGAGCGCTGGAATTTCCTTCACGTCAGCATTCTGCGGAATGATGACTTGCTCGAACGTTTTGACTCCGCGAATGCCCAGCTGGTCTTCCGGTTCCGTCTTGGTGTTGGGAGGATAGGACTTGAACTCCCGCCAGTCATAAGCTGGCAACGCGAGCGAATCGAGGGCTCCTTCACCTTTCAGTTGAATTTTCAAGGTGATCGGATCGCCGACGGTTACGTCGGTGGGACTGGCCGTGACGGTCCAGGAGTAGGCGCCAACGGCGCCGTTGAAGTCTGCTGGTTGTCCGGCTGTCGGGACAGGCGAGACTTCGATGGTCACCGGGTCACTTGTCAGGGTGACTTGCTGTTTTTGCGCGCGAGGCCCGAAGTCGAAGAAATCCTCAAAAGGATCGCGTGCTCGGCGGGCATTATTCACCGGGACATGAATGACGAGGCTGGCTTGAGCCGGGCCGAGAGTTAAGCTTCCTATTTTTGCGGCGGTGGCGGTCGTGTGAAAACTTAGAATTTTGTAGCTGACAGCGCCGATCTGAGTGCCCGGAGGGTCTTGATTACGCGGATCCTGCTGGACTGATCCAAATACGAAACCTTCTGATTGGATTTGCGGAATCTGAAGTCCTTCGCCCCGGACGGCGAAGTAGAGTTGCATATCCACCGGGAAAACTTCACCCACGAAAACATTGGTGCGTGCTGGAATCAGTTTGATGAAAGCGTATCTGGCTTGTCCATTGCCGCCTGCTGAAGAGTCGGCGGGGAGCACCCGGAGTTTTACTGGCTGGGTGCTGATTCTCTGGCGATCCACGGTCGATGCTATTCCGGGGATCGAGTACTCGCCCGCTGCGGAAGGAGTGAGTTGGTATGTGAGAATCAGCGCCGAACTGCTTCGCCCGTTGATCATCTGAAATTCACTGCGCTGTCCGGCGTACTGGACTGTGAGGTTCGGCGTCGCAGGAATTCCGGGAGCCTGGGCCGGGCGACCACCTTCAAAACGAAGCGTGAGCGCAGCCGTTTCCCCAAGAGTGATTGTGTCACGATCCAGCGAAGCGGTGACGCTCGGCTGGGCCAGCGCGATGGAATGGCCGAGACACAGCAGCCAGATGGAGAGGAAGAAAATCAGAGTGACCGACCTGCTCTGGTGGAGGCGCACGCCAGTGGTCGAAGACACCCAACCGGGGTGCGATGAACATCCATCTGATTGTTTCCTGAACCGGAACTTCATGCGGCTTCTACCAGTCCTTGAACACTCGATTGCGCGTTCGGTTCTTGTTCTCGGTGGGCTGGAAAATCATTGCCTTCTCCTCGGCTCGAACCGCATTGAGGAGCTTCTCCGCCTGCTCCTTGGACATCTGACCTGGAATTGCCTGTTGAGCGGACTGCGCCTGTTCCTTGTCCTTGTTCGCATCATCCTTTGGAGGCTGTTCGCCCGACTTGGACTGTTGTTGGTCCTTGTCTTTGTCCTTCTCTTCCTTCCCGCTCTGCTGCTGATCCTGCTTCTCCTCAGGCTTTTGCTTCTCCTGCTGTTGTTTGGAATCCTTCTTCTCGTCTTCTTTCGAATCCGACTTGTCCTGGTCCTTCTTCTCGTCCTTGTCCTTATCTTGTTGGGATTGTTGTTGCTCGTCTTGCTTGGATTCGTCTTTGTCGTCCTTGTCCTTCTGATCCTGCTTTTGATTGTCCTTCTTGTCCTGTTTCTGCTGCTTCTTCAGTTCTTCGAGTTTTTGTTTGACCAGTTCAAGGTTGTGTTTGGTGTCCTGGTCAGCCGGATTGAGCTTCAAGGAGGACTCGTAACTGCTGACGGCGCCTTCCCAAGCCTCGGATTTCTGAGCCGGATCTTCCTGGCTTTCCCCCAGTCTGAACTGGGTGTTGCCGAGATTGTAGTAAGAGTTTTGCTGCAAAGCGAGGTTGTCGGGCGAGAGCGCCGATTGAAAGTGCTTCAAGGCTTTCTCATATTCACCGGATTGATAGGCTGAGGCTCCGGCGTTGTAGTGTAGGCGGGCATCTTCCGGACGCTTTTCCGCAAGCCGTTCAAACTCTTTCTGAGCGGCCGGGTAATCCCCCTTCTGGTACTGACGCAGCGCGCTGGTCGGGGAAGCAACGGCTTGCAGCGTCATTGCGAGCACCGCGATGAGTGCGACGGCCTTTCGCAACTCTTCGTTCGATGATGGTGGCACGGGCGACATGGATTGATCTGGACGTTTCCGCTCCGGCCAGAAGATTTCCAGAAGCAACAGCACGATGGCAAGCCCTAGCGGCCAGACAAACTGGTCGCGGTGGGAGCGGATCATCTTGGTCGTGGACTCGCTGCGAGGGAGGGGTTCAAGGCCCTGTTGATAGAGAACCTTGGCAGTGTCAGCACCGCTCATTGGCAGGTAGAATCCTTCCGTGGATGTTGCGAGTTGTTTGAGAAGAGATTCGTTCAGGCGGGATTTCACGACTTTACCCTGTTCGTCTTTGATGTAATCCGAGCGCCCATTCTCATCTTTGACTCGAAGGAGTTCCCCGTTCGCAGTCCCGACGCCGACGGTGAAAATATGCAAGCCGGCGTTTTTGGCCTTGTCCACGGCGGCTTCAGCATTTGCCTCGTGGTCCTCGCCGTCCGTGAAGATGACGAGAATTTTGAAGTTATCCGCGTCTTCCTTGAAGGCACCGAGACTGGCGTCAATCGCTTCGGAGATTGCGGTGCCTCCCTGCGGGATGATGCCGACTTCGAGCGCGTTGATGCTTTGACGAAACGCTTCGTCATCCAGGGTGAGCGGGCATTGGAGAAACGCACTGCCCGCGAAGGCGACCAGTCCAAGCCGGTCGTTCTTTGCAAGCTTCATCAAATCAAGCGCGGCGAGTTTGGCGCGCTCGAGGCGGTTTGGCGCGATGTCTTCGGCCAACATGCTGCGCGAAGTGTCGATGGCGACAACGATGTCGAGTCCGCGCTGGCGAACCTGCTCCGACACTTCACCCCACATGGGCCTGGCGAGGGCGAGCAGAAGCGTGGCGACAGTCAGGACGAGCAGAGTCATCCTGACCTTGAGGGCCGTCCTGGAAATACCTACGGTCAGGTTGGCAAGCAGGCGTGACTGAACGAACTGGGCTGTGAGCTTCTGGCGCTTCCGCCAGGACCACCAGAAAAAGACGGTCAAGAGCGGCACTGCGATGAGCAGGAGCCAGAGCATTCTTGAATTGGCGAAGAACATGTTCGTTTTCGAGTAATGGAGCGATCAGGAATCCGTAATTAGTAACTTGTAACTCGCAACTCGTAATCGTCGCTCAGTCTGCCTGTGCTCAGTGAATCGCGAGAGGCTTTCGCCTTGGCATGCTGACTTCCGATCGCTGATTGCTGATCTCATACTTCCTGTTTTCACGGTAATCTTCTCCAGACGGTGTTTGCCAGGATCACCTCCAACAACAGGATCACCAGGCCCCCCAAAACGGGCCATTGGAACAATTCGCGGTAGCGTTGGTATTTTTTTACTTCAATCTCGGTCTTTTCCAGGCGGTCAATTTCGGAATAAATCTGACGCAAGGCTTCTGAGTTGTCGGCCCGGAAGTATTTGCCTCCAGTCTTGGCCGCGACGGACTGCAACGTTTCCTCATCGATATCCACGCGCATTTGAACATAGACTTTCCGCCCGAATGCGTCGGTTTGCGGGAAAGGTGCCACACCCCGCGTGCCGACTCCAATGGTGTAAACCTTGATCCCCAGGGATTGAGCCGCCTCTGCGGCTGTCAGTGGCGGTACTTTGCCGGCGTTATTCTGCCCATCGGTCATCAGAATCACGATCTTGCTTTTGGATTTGATGTCTCGCAGGCGATTGAGGGCTGTGCTCAGGCCGGAACCGATGGCGGTTCCATCCTCGATCGTACCCAGGTTCAAACGCTCCAGGTTTGTCAGGAGGAAATCATGATCAAGCGTCAGTGGTGACGCGACATAAGCACGTCCGGCGAAGGCGACGAGGCCAATCCGGTCGCTGATTCGCTTCTTGATAAACTTCTCCAATACATCCTTCGCGATGACAAGGCGGTTTACTCGTTCACCCTTCAGTTCAAAATCCTCGGAAGCCATGCTCCCAGAAAGGTCTATCGACACGACGATGTCCACGCCGCTCGCTTTGATAACGGCTTCGCCTTCACCAAACTGGGGACGAGCCAGGCCGATGATGAACAAGGCGAGCGCAAGCCATCGCATTCGCAAAAGAATTGCGCCGATGCTTGAACGTGAGAGCCCCATGATCCCCTTCACGAGCTGAACCGAGGAGTAGAGGAATGCTGCCTGTCTCGCGCGGCGTCCCTTCAGCCAGGCAAGAACAGGCAGCAACAAGAGCAGCAGTAGGAGATAGGGATAGGCGAATCTCATGCCTTGGTGACAGGTTCGGGAGCTGGCGATGTTTCGCCGGTCTTGAGAATCGGCGGCGGCTCAGTTTCAGAGATCAACTTCAACGCGGCATCGTGCAAATCACGCAGGCCGGTTTGAGGCGGCTCGTCTTTGGCAAACTTCACGAGGTCGCATCGATTGAGAAAGCCGGCGAGCAATTGCTTGTGAGAGAAAGAGAGTTCAGCAGTCGCTTGAAGTTCGAAGAGGAATTCATCCGTGGCGCGCTCGGGAGCGTGAAGGCCGAAGCGGTCTTCAAGATAGCCGCGCAGGGCGTCGGACACCTCGGTGCAGAAGACCTTCGGATCATCGATGAGCTTGAGGGCGGCTTCGAGCCGTTTGCGGGCTCGTTCGTGTGGCGGAACAACCGGGACAGGCTTCGAGGCGGGCTGTTTCTGGCGCCAGCGCCGAAAGACCCACCATGCCAGGGCGATTGCAGCGGCCGCGCCGAGTGCCACGGCAACCCAGAACCAAGTTGCTGGGATGTCAACCGGCGCACGAATATCGCGGATGTCCGACGGAGGCGCATTGGTTGATGCGCCAGGCGGAGGGACGATCAAGGCGGATGAATTTGTCTTGGTCATCTAAGCATTCGAGATGGGCTGGGGTCTGTCATCGTTGATCGGGCAGGTGCTGACCTAGCCATGGAGACGGCGGCGCTCTCTTGTGTCAAAGAAGCGCCCGAGCGCTGCCGCGTAAGGTTGATCGGTTCGCAGTTGAATGGCGTCGATGCCCGCGGAGAGGAAAAGCTTCTTCAAATCGGATTGGGCGCGCTCCTGGCGTTCTTTGAAAATGCCACGTTTCCGCGCATCCCCGGTGTTGATCTCCACCACTTCACCACTCTCCGCATCTTTCAGAACAAGGTAGCCCAGGCCTGGAAGTTCGGATTCAAATCGATCAATGATC
This sequence comes from Verrucomicrobiales bacterium, assembly GCA_005777315.1. Taxonomy (GTDB): domain Bacteria; phylum Verrucomicrobiota; class Verrucomicrobiia; order Limisphaerales; family F1-12-MAGs170; genus F1-120-MAGs170. The sequence goes on along the minus strand of SXMN01000187.1, from coordinate 7,363 downwards.
TGGACCGCCACGACATCATGCTTCCGGTTGGCCTGCCGGAGAGCGGTCGCGGAAGCCTGGCCGAGCGATTCTGAAAGCACTATGCGGCGTCGTAAATGGCCTGCCATGTCCGCGCGTGTCGGGATCGTCTGACCGAGGAAGTCTGAGAGAATCACAACGACCGCGCGATGCGCGACGACGCGGGAGAGGAATTGAAGTGTGCTGGTAAGGTCAGTGCCGCGCCGCTGGGGTTCGTAAAAGAGAATCTCGCGGATGACACGCAACACGTGGCGGCGGCCCTTGCGAGGTGGAATGTATTTCTCGACGCCTTCCGTGAAGAGGATCAGGCCGATTTTGTCATTGTTGCGCGTGGCGGAGAAGGCAAGTACCGAGGCGATCTCCGCCGCGAGTTCGCGTTTGGATTGTTCACCGGACCCGAACAAACCGGATCCGCTCAAATCCACGACCAGCATTACCGTCATCTCGCGTTCCTCGACGAACTTCTTCACGAACGGATGATTCATTCGAGCCGTGACGTTCCAATCGATGGTGCGGACCTCGTCGCCCGGTTGATATTCGCGCACCTCATCGAAGTTCATGCCCTGGCCCTTGAAGACGCTGTGGTAGGCCCCCGCGAGGGATTCATTCACGAGACGCAACGAACGAATCTCGATCTGCCGGATTTTTTTGAGGATTTCGCGGGGGATCATGCGACGAGTAGTGCGTGATGCGTGATGCGTAAGCCGAAGTGAAATGTGGCTTGCCTGCGAAAACGGCCGGCGTAATTTGGCGGCGTGAGCACCACAGAAAAAATCCTTGAGCAAGTCCACAAACTCCCGGTGGAGGAGCAATGCGAAGTTTTCGAGCGGCTGCGTGATGAATTCGAGGAGGAAGATCTAACACCCGAACAAATCATCGAACTCGACCGGCGGGCCGAGGACGCGCTAAGAAATCCTGGTCGCGGGAAACCTGTGGACCAAGTGTTTGCAGAAATCGAAGAACGGATGCGTGCCACGAAATGTCGTTCTCGGTCATAGTTGAGGCCGACGCTGAACGGGACTGGGACGAAGCCGTGATTTGGTATGACGACCGTGAACCTGGAGTGAGTCAACGGCTCAACGTCGCAATCCGCGCAGTTCTTCACACGCTTGCGGTGCAACCAGAACGATTTTCTCGCGCTACACGCCTGACTCACAAAGCCAAAGTGCCGTCGCCGTGGCCTTACTCGGTATATTTCACAATCAATAGCGAGCAGTGCGAAGTCAAAGTGCTGGCCATCTGGCACGGCGCGCGGAATCCATCTGAACTGCGCTGGCGACTGAAGTGACATGCTCGTAAGCGTCCCGGTCATAAAGCGGCTCACGCGCAGCTCGATCAGCCGGATATTTTTGAGGATTTCGCGGGGGATCATCTTCCAAGTATTTGCTTCGCCTTCAGTGTGCCGACAAAACGCCAGTGCCACGGCTCGTAATTGACACCGCTCGGGTTCTCTCTCGGGAATGACATTTCAAAGTTGAACCGCGTTGCGTGTGTTTGCAGCCATCGAAATGCGGATGTCTCCTCGAATGCAGGCTCCACATCGGCAGGTGGATTAGCTTCATCCCCCAGATCGACCGCCAGTCCGGTGTGATGCTCTGAATGGCCGGGACGCGCCACCCATCGGGCAGCGGCTTCCTCAGAGCCGTATTTGGTGACGGCCTTTTGAAAGAGACCTTCCTGGTAGCTGATGGTGCGAAAACCTGAGATAGGGACGAGATGGACTCCATCGACTTCCGCGCAGTCCATCAATTCGCGCAACGCCATGGCGGCTTCAGCGCATAACTTCACTTCGCGCCCGGTGTCACGGTAGATGCCGACGATGCGCAATTCCGATTGGGCAGCTTCAGAATAAGTTGGAGGAAACTGGGTCATTCAAGGCACCGGCAGTTCATCGAAAATCTTCTGAATCACCGTCTCGCTTGTCTTCTCCTCGGCTTCAGCCTCATAAGTTACGGTGACCCGGTGGCGGAGTACATCCATCCCGATGCTCTTCACGTCTTGAGGAGTGACGTAGCCACGGCCTCGCAGGAATGCATGTGACTTTGCGCCAAGCGTCAGGGCTATGGTGGCGCGCGGAGAGGCGCCCATCTGGATGTAATCCTTGACGTTGATCTTGTAGTTCTGCGGATCGCGTGTGGCGCAGACAAGATCCACAATGTAATCCTTCACCTTGTCATCGACGTAAATCTCATTGATGACCTTGCGCGCGGAGAGAATCTGTTGCGGTTCGACGATCTGGCCCACAGCAGGAAGATTTGTGGTGCGCGCCATGAGGTCCAGGATCTGCCGTTCTTCGGAACGAGTCGGGTAAGTGATCTTCAGTTTCAGCATGAAACGATCGACCTGCGCTTCGGGCAACGGGTAGGTTCCCTCCTGTTCGATCGGGTTCTGAGTGGCGAGGACGAGAAATGGTTCGTCGAGGTGAAAGGTGTGGTCGCCGATGGTCACTTGCTTTTCCTGCAGTGCCTCGAGCAGAGCGCTCTGGACCTTGGCTGGTGCGCGGTTGATTTCGTCGGCCAGGACGAGGTTGGCGAAAATGGGCCCTTTGCGTGTGGTGAATCCTCCGGACTGTGGATTGTAAATCTGAGTTCCAATCACGTCGGCGGGCAGCATGTCCGGTGTAAACTGGAGGCGGGAGAACTTGACGTTGAGCGATGCCGCGAGCGCTTTGACGGACAGCGTTTTGGCCAGCCCAGGCACACCTTCGAGGAGCACATGCCCGTTGGCGAGCATCCCGATGCAAAGGCGCTCGAGCAGGTAGCGTTGTCCGATGATGACCTTGTTCAGCTCTCCGAAGAGGGGTTGAACGAAGGCGCTGGCGCGTTGAACTTCGTCGTTGATCGCACTGATTCCTGTGTTCATGTCAGATAATTTTGCTGGAGACTAATGTCACAAGCTCCTCACGAGTTCAACCCCTGAGCGAAGTTTCCCAGGATCATGGGACCCTTGTCAGATTGAAACCAAAAGGGCCGTCTGCTCTTGGGTTCGTTGATTCGTTGGAGGAGCCAGGCCGACGGTTGTGATTCGAGGGAGAAGTGGTGGAGTGGATCACTGGGAGCGGTGATGTGATGGGATCACTCCAGAATCTGGCGGGTCAACCGGACGTCTTCCTGAATCTGCGCCTTCAAAGCATCGAGATTGGGGAACGCCTGTTCCTCACGCAGTTTCTCAACAAAGATGAGTTCAAGCTCCTGGCTGTAAAGGTCACCCGTAAAATCGAGCAAGTGGGCTTCCACTCGGATCGAGGGGTGCGCCTGGCCGAGGGTGGGACGGTGGCCGATGTTAACAGCGGCGTGCAACTGCCGGCCTCCGATCATGGCTTGGGCCGCATAAACACCACTCGGTGGTAGCATCAATCCAGCGACGTCCAGATTCGCGGTTGGTGCTCCAAGTTGACGCCCGAGTGCATCGCCGCGCACGATATTCGCTGCGATGGAGTAGGGGCGGCCAATCATTTGCGAAGCCGCATCGAGATCGCCCGAGCGGATGACCTCGCGGATGCGGGTGCTGCTCACCGGTTGGCCGTCTAGGGACAGTGCCGCCAGACCATGCATGGCGAATCTCAGTTCCGATCCGAGCTTTCTCAGCAATTCCACGTTTCCACCGCGTTTGTGGCCAAATGTAAATGTCGCGCCGACACAGATGCAAAGGAGTTGTCCGACATCATCCACCAGCGAGCGGATGAAGGCTTCTCCTGATTCAGAGCTGAATTCCCTGTTGAACTCGATGAGCAGGGTGGTATCGACGCCCAGGCTGGCAATTGACCGGAGCTTTTGAGGAAGTGAATAAATCAGCGGAGGTGTTCGTTCAGGTGCCACCACGGAGCTTGGATGACGATCAAAAGTGACCGCTACTGCCGTGGCTCCGTGCCGATGCGCGTCGCTGATGGTCTGACGCAGTACTTGTTGATGGCCCAGGTGAACTCCGTCGAATACGCCAATGGCCAGGCAGACCTTGCGTCCCGCAAGCTCGCGAGCGTGGCGGATGACGTTCATTGAGCCTGGGCTAGTTTGATGAATGGAACAACACTCGGCTGTATCTGTGAGATGGACAACGATAGTGCCGTGTCGAGGGGAAGGGTATCCTTGACGTCGAAAGTGCCGGAGACCAGGCGGCGCAGAGAACTTAGGTGCGCGCCACATCCGAGTTTTTGGCCAAGGTCATGAATGATGCTGCGGACGTACGTGCCCTTGGTGGAGGCAAGCCGAAAGACGCCGAGCGGCTCATCGTACGTAGCGAAGCGAAAATTGTAGATGTGAATGAGCTTGGGTTTGCGCTCCACTTCGATGCCTTTGCGCGCCAGCTTGTAGAGCGGCACGCCGTCCTTCTTTACGGCCGATACCATTGGTGGAACCTGCATCTGGTCGCCAACGAATGTGGCAGCTTGTTCATTGAGTTGATCCAGCGTCATGACCGGCACTGGCAGTGAGGTGACCAGTTCCCCGTCCGAGTCGTAACTGTCGGTGACCTCACCGAACCTGGCAGTGCCTTCATAAACTTTATCACCGGCCATCAATCTCTCTGAGAGCTTGGTTCCACGGCCGAGGAGGATGACAAGCAACCCCGTGGCGTTGGGGTCAAGGGTGCCGGCGTGGCCGACTTTCTTGATGCGGAATTGCCGCCGGATTTCATCCACCACGTCATGCGACGTCATGCCGCTGGGTTTGTCGATGAGCAAGGCGCCGTCCAGAGGATCAAAATCGTGCATCATACTCTCGCGCTGGCCAGCGCCTTCCTTACTGCGTTGACAACGCGTCGCTGGACGCTCAATGGACGGCCGTGGATTCGAGCGCCCGCTGCCGCCCTGTGTCCGCCGCCTCCGAACTGGCTCGCGATGTCATTCACGTTGACGAGGTCTGTCTTGGATCGAAGGCTGATGCGCGTGAGCTCGGGTTCTATCTCCTCGAAGACGCAGGCGACGACGACCGGTTCTATGGCACGGATATGATCGATCAATCCTTCCGAATCGTCAGACTCAGCGCCGCATCTTGAAAAGTCCGCCTTGCGGAGCCAGAGATAGGCAATCTTGTTCTCGTGGGTGAGGCGGAATTTGTTGTAAAGGTGCTTGAGCAAACCGACGCGGGCGAGCGGGAAGGATTGATACACCTCATGGCAAACCTTCGCGAGATTCGCCCCGCGGCTTACGAGTTCGGCGGCCACGTGATAGGTCGCGGGTCGTGTCGTTGGATACTGGAAGGAGCCCGTGTCAGTGGATACGGCGGTGAAGAGGCAATCCGAAATTTCAGGAGTAATCGGCCATTTCGCGGTCTTCAGGAGTCGAAAGATCAACTCTCCCGTGGAAGGCTCGCGGGCCGAGACCCAGTTGATGTCCCCATAACGCGTGTTGCTCTGGTGATGGTCGATGTTGATGAGCAGTTTGCGGGCTCCGATGTGCTTTCCAGCGAGTCCCAGCCGGTCGTGACTCGCGGCGTCCGTGGCGATGACGCAATCAAACTTCTGCCCCGGCTGCGGACGGCCGACCAGTTTTCCGGGGTCAAGGAAACGAAGCTTTTGCGGCACGGCATCCTGATTCCAACACGTGACCTTCTTTTCCGCGTTCAGCAACGCGAGCGTCAGTCCCAGTTGCGAGCCGATGCAATCACCGTCCGGGCGCACGTGGCCCACGACGCAGATGGTATTGCTTTCCCGGATGGCTTCGATGATGCGATCAATGATCTTTGGGTGAGTTTTCATGCGTGGAGGGCGGGGCCTCCAACTCTTCGAGAATCTTCAGAACGCGGTTGCCGCGCTCTATGGAGTCATCCAGGACAAAGCGCAACTGTGGGGTGTACCTCAGGACAACGGCTCGCCCGACCATGCACTGGATGTGTTTGCGGTGCTGTTCGAGCAGGGAGATGGCATCCTTGCGCTGCTGCGCGGTTCCAATCACGCCCGCATATACCGTCGCGAGCTGGAGGTCTTTGGTGACGTCCACGTCGTTTACGATGATCATCCCCGCCTTGGACAAAGGCAGTTCGCGGCGAATGATTTCGCCAAGCTCGCGCTTCAATAACTCGCGCACTCGTTCCACGCGGATCGATGGCATGGTGGATTAACCGGCAGAGTTCAGAGTTTTTGCGCCACCTTTTCAAAGGTGTAGCACTCGATGGTGTCGCCGATTTGAAAATCATTGAACCCGTCGAGGCGGATGCCGCATTCCATACCGGCACGAACTTCATTCACTTCGTCCTGGAAGCGGCGGAGCGTCAGGGAGACGCCTTCGTAGATCAGGCTCTTGCGTCGCATGACGCGCATCTTGCCTCGCACGATGCGGCCGGTCGTGACGGCACAACCCGCCACATTCCCACCCTTGGAAAGTTCGAAAAGCTTGCGCACTTCGGCGGAGCCGATGACCACTTCTTTGAGGAGCGGATCCAGCAATCCAGACATGGCGTCCTTCACCTGGTCGATCAGCTCGTAAATGATCGCGTAAAGCTTGATCTGCACTCCTTCGTGTTTGGCGAGATCGGAGACATTGTTATCGACGCGGGTGTGGAAACCCAGCACCACGGCTTGGGGTGGCGCCGATGCAAGGCGTATGTCCTCCTTGGTGATCGTTCCCACCGCGCTATGGACAACATCGAGCGACACTTTGCTCGATTCGATCTTCCGGATCGCTTCGACAATGGCTTCAACCGAGCCCTGGGTATCCGCCTTGACGATGACACGAAGAACCTTGTGGCTTTCCGATGCGAGTGTGTCGAAAAGGTTTTCCAGCGTGACTTTCGGGCGGCGATCCTTCTCCAGACCCTTTGCCTCAAGACGGCGTTCTTCCGCCAGATCGCGGGCGGCTTTCTCATTCTCGACGGCGCTGAATTCAATGCCGGCCTCGGGGACGCCATTCAGGCCGAGAAGCTTCACGGCTACGGAAGGCCCTGCTTCCTTGAGCCGCTTGTTTTCTTCGTTGATGAGCGCCCGTACTTTCCCGTAATAGGCGCCGCAGATGACGACGTCTCCCACGCGCAGAGTACCCTTCCTGACCAGCACTGTGGCCGTGGGACCGCCCGATTCAAGTCCGGACTCGATGACATTGCCTTTCGCCCGACGTGCGGGATTGGCCTTGAGCTCCAGCAGATCCGCCTGGAACACGATCATCTCGAGAAGTTTGTCGATGCCCTGTTTGGTGAGGGCGGAAACATCCACGTAGATGGTATCGCCACCCCAGTCGTCCGGGTTCAATCCCTCTTCGGCAAGCCGTTGCCGCACCTTCATCGGGTTGGCGTGAGGGTGATCAATCTTGTTGACCGCAACGATGATCGGAACCTTGGCGGCTTTGGCGTGATTCAGCGCTTCAATTGTCTGCGGCATGACGCCGTCGTTCGCCGCGACGACGAGGACGACGATG
>SXMN01000186.1 GCA_005777315.1 Verrucomicrobiales bacterium | reverse complement strand
TACGGCTGGGCGGCCGATGACCTAAACCCCGGCGCCGTGAGGTTAATTGCTCCGGCACGCCGCTTCGGGTCAAAGGCTCTCAACTCACAGCGTCCAAGCGCTGCTGGAGTTATGCGGGCGCTTCAGATGAAATGCCCCTGCGCGCACGCCAGTACTCCAGTTGTTTGGGAAACACCTCCCGCTCCTGCCACCCCTGCTGCCACGCCGCGTAATCCCCATACTGCAACGGCAGTTCCTCCACCGCCGCCGCCTCTCCCGCCGTCTTCGCCCGATACCACTCCCCTATCTCCCGCTGCATCACCCCCACAGACCACCCGTCGGTGATCGCATGGTGCGCGTTGAGCAACAGCCAGTGTTCCTCCGGCCCAAGCCTCAGCAGCCTCGCCCGAAACAATGGCCCCTCGCTCAAATCAAATGGCTTCGCCTCCTCCTCCTCCGCCAGCCGCCTCGCCTGCCCTTCCCGTTGCGCAACCTCCACCCCGCTCAAGTCCTCCACCGTCACCTTCAATGTCCCCGCCTCCCTCACCCGCTGCACCGCCTGCTCGCCTTCCGTCGTGAACACAGTCCTCAACACTTCATGCCGCCTCACCACTTCTTCCACCGCACTCTCCAGCGCCTGCGTGTTCAACACCCCTCGCAGCCGCCAGAAGTCCGGCACGTTGTACGTCCCAGTCCCAGGATGCAACTGCTCGAAAATCCACAACTGCTGCTGGCTATACGACGGCAACGCCCTCCGCCCCCCCCCGGACGACGGGGAATCTCTGCCCTCTCTGTGCTTTCTCCTGCGATTGAGCCTCTTATTTCGCACACTGCGCTGGTAAGAGCTGTGGCTCAAAGCACGCGCCTTTGCTCGCTTGGTTCGCGATCGAACGCTTGAAACCGTCCAAAATCACCCAAACGATTACGCGAAGAATGCTTAAAGTGAACATGACGCCGATACGGACTTCTTTCTGAAATAGCCAGCCGTATAGTGTCCTGAAAACAGTACGGACACCTTTTCCGGCTTGTCAGCAAAGAATTCATCGCACGCTTTCTTAACTCCGGGTGACCGGTATTTGAGGGATGTGGTCAGCGGGGTGAACACCTTGGGGTCGCAGTAAACCGCCAGTATGCACACTGAGTGCGGAACCAAACGTGGATAGACGTTTTGGAGGGCCGTCATTGTGGATGAATACAAGTCCCCGTCGATCAAGCTGAATGCGATCCGGTTTGGCAATCCCTTGGGTAGGGTATCATCAAACCAGCCGGGATGAATTTCAGGAAGTGGAAGCCCCATTGTTTTAAAGTTGCTCAACACTTCGTTCTGCGAGGCAGTCATGTCTCCTTTGGAATACGCGCCTTCATCCCTGACATCCGGATCCGGAGTGCCTTCAAAACTATCAAACAGATATAACTTCCGCGTCGGGTCGAGAGTTTGCATAACTTTCTGAAGTACCACGGACGACTCCCCGGCATTGCAACCGACCTCGACAAAATCTCCGGGAACGCCGAATTCAATCACTTGGCTAGCAAGATGAAAAAGATTGCACCTCGACTCCACGCTTCCCATTGCTCCGCGCAGACCAGGCAGTATACGCCGTAAATACCTTCGCATTCTTGGCGGAATAATAGGGTATAGCGCATTCCGCAGCCCTTTTATGGATGCCCTGACCAGCCCTGCCGAGGGTCTGGGTGGCTGGCTCCAGAGCGCCGACTCAGCAATGAACGTGTTGTGCATATTTCAATCGAGGCATTGATTTTATCCCGAACTCCGAAGCGGCTGCGATGCCGGGGTAGCACAGGCAACTTGCCTGCGCCGTGCGGCTACCAGCCGCGCGGAACGGGAGCCGGTCTGAAAAATTTGTAACGATCCTTCCCAAAACGACCGTCCTCTCATTCCGCACGGGCTGGTAGCCCGTGCCGCCAAGTCCGCTTCGGAGTTCAGGTTTATGGGCCACTCCACAAGTTGCATCAAGACAATAGGAGACACCGGGGAAAATCAAAGGTGGATCGAACGATACGGAGCCTGGAAAAGCCCGTGAAAAGAGGTTCAATCAGCACCTCGCTTCAGCCAAAACCACCGCCAAAAGAGAAGGTCTTTCACGAGGCACTCACCAAAAACATCAATCGCACTTTCACAGACCGAGCCATCAAAAAACATGAGATTCAGCGGAGACTGGGTACCGGGTATAAACTGGTCATTCACCGCTTCCTTCTAACCGCTTCTTCAACTCGCCCGCCAGTCTTGAAACAAACGGTTCCACCAGCATGGCATGTGGGTTTACTGGCAATTCAATAACCTCGATGCCACCCATTACAAGATCGCCCCACCCCATCTTCGGATCCGGATAGAATTTGTAGTTTACGTGCGGCTTGAAGAGGGCAAGTTTTCCGGGAAAAGGATTCGGTAGATAACGATCAGCCGCTTCATCGTTGATCGCCTGTACAGAAGCCTCGATCCCTGATTCAGCACGAGCCACTCCGTCCACTTTTTCAGAGGCTGTTGATTTCGGTCGCGATGTGAGGATATTCGCCAACTCTCCATCTCGAGCGACGCGTACTTTTTCAGCGAGGTAACGCATCATCTCGCGTGGTCGGAGGTGAAGGAAATTGCCAAGGTGGAACTTGACCTTCTCCAAAAGAAATCCGGTAAACCCAGCTTTGAGTGCCTTGCTGAAATTGTAAGTGTCAAGCATCGCCACCAACGCCACTTTCTCCCCTGCTTGATGTAAGAGCTGGGCCATCTCGTAGGCGACCGTGCCTCCGAGGCAGTATCCTCCCATGTAGTACGGACCAACGGGCTGCACAGAACGGATTTCCTTCAGATACTCAGCGGCCATTTCCTCGATGCTGGTTAGAGGCCTGCTGGCTCCATCCATCCCCCGGCTTTGAAGGCCATACAATGGAAAGTCCGGAGCTAGATGTTCGGCAAGTGCCCGGTAAAGCAGCACGTTTCCACCGGCACCATGAACCAAAAAGAGAATCGGCTTGGTTCCTTTCGGTTGGATGGGAACGAGACTGGCCCAATTCTTCGCAGCGCCCGGCTTGTCAGCAAGCTCCTCAGCCAGCTGTTCAATTGTGGGAGCCCGCAAAAGCGTCACCAAGGGCAGTCTCCGGCTAAATTCATTTTCAATCTTTCGAAAAAGCGACACGGCCAACAGCGATTGCCCGCCGAGTTCAAAAAAACTTTGTCGAATTCCAACCCGGTTAAGATTCAGCACCTCCGACCAGATAAGAGCCAGTTTTTTTTCGACGGCGGAACGTGGCGCGACAAAACCTTCGGTAACGTCGAATGCGTCTGCATCCGGATCTGGCAGAGCGGTCCTGTCCATTTTTCCATTAGCCGTGCGCGGCACCTGGTCAATGAAGGCGAAGGCAGCCGGGCACATGTATTCCGGCAATCTGTCACGAAGCCAGCATCGGAGTTCGTTCCGCAGGTCTGCCAGCGCGGCAAATGGCACGTTTGGGTCTGCCGTGGCCCGAACGACATACGCAACAAGCGTCGGCTGTCGTCCAGCACCTTCACTCAATCTCGCCACCGCATCACGGACCTGTTCATGGCCCAGCAAGACCGCTTCGATCTCGCCGAGCTCAATCCGATGCCCCCGCAATTTCACCTGATGATCCCGGCGTCCGATGAATTCAATTTCACCATTCGGTCGCCTTCGAACAAGGTCTCCTGTGCGGTAGCAGCGGCATTCGTGGCGATCATTTCCGACACCTGTCACATTTGGAATGAACCTCTCCTGAGTCAGGTCGGGCGCGTTGAGGTATCCCCTGGCGAGCCCGGTGCCGCCGATCAGCAACTCTCCAGCGACTCCCACGCAGACCGGCTGCAGGCGATCATCAACGACGCAAACCCAGGTGTTCGCAATTGGCCGCCCCAACGAAATCGTTTCGCTACTGCCCATCCTGCTTGCCATGGACCAAACCGTGGTTTCGGTCGGGCCATACATGTTCCAGACTTCGCGACAAGATGCCACCAATCGCGAGGCAAGGTCTGGAACCATGGCCTCGCCACCGCAGAGAACTTTAAGGCGGGTGTCACCCCGCCATCCTGCGTTGTGCAACATCCGCCAAGTGGCTGGAGTCGCTTGCATCACTGTAACCCCGCGCTTGGTTATCATCTGCTCTAACTGATAAGGATCGATCAGAACTTCCCGCGTCACGACGATACACTTCGCACCGACGACCAGTGGCAGGAATATCTCGAGCACAGAAATATCAAAAGCCAGCATGGTAAGCGCTAGAACGACATCTTCCTGCCGCAGGCCAGGCTCAACCTTCATCGACTCCAAGAAATTCACCACTGATCCATGAGTGATCTCAACTCCCTTCGGACGTCCGG
>SXMN01000185.1 GCA_005777315.1 Verrucomicrobiales bacterium | reverse complement strand
TATGAAACTGGAGTGAGCGTCTCGGACGATGAACTGGCTCGCGTCCATATCACGCCAGCGAAGTTCCACGGGGAATGGAACTATGTCATCGAACCCCGTTAACTAACATTTGCTCAAGTTATTATTTCGCCCGCCCTTGGTGACGTTCGCAGCGACCGGCACCGATTGAGTCACGCTATCCACACGGAAACCGTTGCTGTTGGTCAGACTCACCGTGTCGCCGTTCGCGCTCGCGCCGTAGATCGACGGGACTGCGCCAGCCAGGCCCGTCGCAATCGCGTCCAAGGTGAGCGCAGTGCTGTTTGCGCCTGCGATGAAGTTGTAGCTGTTCCCGTTGAGGGTGATCGTCCATGTGTCGCCCGCCACGATCATGCTCGGCTTCAATTTCAGCTCCGCCGTGAGGAAGTATTTCCTCGAATCGGTGGAACCGCTGACCGTGGCCGCAATCGGCGCGAGCATCTCCGGCGCGACCGTAAATTCGTAGTAGTCCCAACTGCCGTCACCCGCACCCTGGATGATGGTGTAGGGCACATTCCAATCGATGTTCGTTCCGTTGCCGATCTCCGGCTGGAAGAGGCGGTACCAGTTGCTACGCAGGTCGATGTTGTACCCAACGTTGTTCTGGCCTTCGATGGTCGTGGTCTCGACCACAGGCGTCGGCGTGAAGACGAACCCGGCCACCGGATGATTTTCCACCGTGACCTGCAGATCGTAATCCGCGCCTTGGGGAACCACTCCGTTGCCCCAGATGAAGCCCTTGCTCGACAAGGTCCACCAGGACAACGACGAGACTTCGATCGTATATTTGCCATCGGACGGCAGCGTGACCTCGAGGAAGTCATCGTACCAGGTGGTGCTGCCGGTTCCGCTCTTCGTGGTATCCCCGGGACCAGTGCGGCCAAAGGCGGGAGTAAGCGCGGTGCCGTTCGATCCATACAACTTCACCGAACTGACCCAACTGGTCTGGTCGCCGTAATCGAATCCGTGGTCAATGTCGAGGCGCACGACTGATCCTGCCGTTCCTTTGAACGAGTAGTAATCGCGCGTGCTATCTCCGGTGCCCTTGACCGTGATGTGTGGCATCGGGTTCGAGTCATTATGAACTTCAGGATTGTAGTTCCGGTTCCACTTGCCGAGATCAATGTCCTGGGCGGTTTCGATGGTCGAGTGGAACTTGTTCTCGAAAATGATCGAGGTGCCGAAGTCGCCGATGAAGTGCGTCCCATCGACGTTCGAAATGACCTGCCCCGTGCCCAGCTTCACAAGGTCCGTTGGCTCGATCACGCTCGCCCTGCCGTTCGTCGGCAGGATGAGAACGCTCGGCGCCTCGTCGTCCGCCACCGTCACATCGAGACTGGCGATGAGGACCGGATCGTACATGGAGTCGGTCGTGGTCCCCTGGTTGATCGTATGCGTGATGCGGGAGTAATGGACTCCCTCGGCGGCGGTGTCGTCCAACGCGGTGATGGTCACCAGGTGCGGCGTGTTCCAGTAATTCGCGCCGTTTGAATCCGTGTCAAACGTCAGCGTCGTCGGATTGGTCGAAAGTTGTCCGTCGCCGCCGATGGCCACCACGACTTCTGTTCCAGCCGGCGGCGCCTTCGTCAGCACCACGGAGTAGGTGTCACTGGTTCCGAATTGTCCCTTCTCCGAGACCACCGTCTCGCTGTCGTTCGGCACGATGAGCACTCCAGGCTTGTCGTTGTCGATCACCTCGACGATCACGCCCGGCACCACGATACGATCATAGGGATCGCCGTCATCGGCCGAAGCGCCCTGGGAAACCTGATGCTGGATGGGAATGGTGCGCTGACCTTCGGCGAGCCCGTCGTCGTACGCCGTCACTTCGATGATCTGCGGGATGAACCAGTTCGTGCGGTCGAATACCAGCGTAACCCCGGCTTCGCTGCCGTTCAGCGCCACGCCATGCCCGCCATTGGTTTGATCAGTTTCGCTCGGCAAGGTCGGAATCGCCGTCACGCGCACTTCATCTTCTGGTGAACGCGTGAGCATGATCGCGTAGCGCGAGAGGATCAGACCGGCCACCACTTGCGCGTTTTCAAATACGCGCAGAGCCTCGTTCTGAACCCGCAACCCTCCCGCCGGAGAGTAAGGCGACAGAACCACGGTGCCCGGTTCATCCTTGTCGGCAACATTCGCCGAAACGCCGGGGATAAACACGGATCGATACGAGTCGGGACCACTGCCAACGGCATGGCTGATCAACCCACTGTGGCCGAGGGTGCTGTTGCTCACCACGCTGATCGGTCCCATGTTGTTTCCGCCGCCGACGTTGAACTCATCGCTGCCGCGGCCGCCGAGCAACTGCACTTCGACCGTATCACTCGTGCTGTCTATGAAGAAGGTGTCGTTGCCTTCCAGCGCATCAACCACCACCCGTTCGATGCCCGAAAACGTCACGAACAATCCGCCACCGAAGACGCCGGTCGATGTCACCACGAAGTCATCGCCAAACTCGGTACCCACCACCGTCAAGGTATCGAAGCCGTCGCCGCCCTCGATGCGCACCGGAGCATTGACCGTGTAACTGATGAAGTCCGCGCCCTGGCCACCGTTGATGTTGGTGAACGGCGCCTTCGTGTCATTCGGATCCACGCGCACGAAGGAACGAATGACGAAGGTGTCATTGTCCGCATCGCCGAACAGGTTGATCGGCTTCTTATTGTGATAAACAGTGAAGGAGTCATTCCCGTCTCCACCATTGATGGTCGCGTCGAAGCTGACGCCGTTGGTCAGGTAACCGCGCGTGGTCAACGTCGTCTCGGCATGGTCTGCGAGCGAAAGATTCGCATTGGCTTCGCGGGGCGATTTGAAGATCTGGCCCACCTGGAACGTGTCATTGCCTCCGTCACCGTAAAGCGTCACCACGGCGCTGGTGTCGTCGAGCACGAACACGTCGTCGCCGTTGCGGCCATAGACGCTGAGTTCGCCGATGTCGCTCTCATAATTGATGCGCTCGATCTGCGTGGGCGCAAGTGGCAGGCGGGTGACCGCATCCACGCCAATGGCCGATACCGAGTACGGGCGGAAAAGGAAGTAATCCGCGTTGTCGGTGCCGTAAATTTTGAGGCGGTCCACTCCGGTATCGGTTCCGTGATCGTCTCGAACATTGATGATCGCCGAGGCGCCGCCAGCGACGCCGATTTCGTAAACATCGTCCCCGGCATTGCCACTCAGGGTGAACGTTCCCGAAACACCGCTCCGGAGGGTCTGCACCCCGTTTACGTCGTAATTCACCCGGACGATGTCCGAGCCGCCACCGAGCTTCAACGTCGTCGCGCCTTGGGCTTGATCGATGTTCACGACATCGTTGTAGAGCGGCTCGCCCGCCACGCCCGCCGGAACCGTCGGCGACAGGCTCACGGCGATGGTCTCGCTGCCGGTTCGCACTGTAGTCGTGCCGGTGTGGGTGTTGTCGATGAACAGCCGGTCGTTTCCGGTTCCGAGCCAGAGATTGAGCGTTTCGAACTCGTGATAGGCAATCTTGCCGGGAGTCATGCCGAAGCCGGTGATTTCATTTTCTGAAAGGACTCCGGTTCCGCCTGCCGCGTCTCCGCCGTCATCAACATTCAAAACATCTGAGTCGCCCTGGGCATTTCCCTGGCCATCGATGGTCAGCAGGGCGCTGATGCCGTTGAGCGTACCACCCGAGTTATTGTTCGCATCGCCAGCAGTTCCCGCAGCGCTGCTGCCCACGTTGACCGTATCGGTGCCATCTCCGGCATCGACCGTTGTGGCCCCGCTGATGGTGCGCACGTTGATGATATCGCCATCTTCCTGCCCATTGATGACAGTCTGGGTGCCAGGACCGGTGGCACTCACATTGACTGTATCGTTGCCTGCCTCGGCGTTGATCGTCAGCGCGCCACCGGAACCATTCACATTGACGGTATCGTTCCCCAGCGCTGTGTTGACCGTGGTGCTTCCCGTATGGGTGCTGGTGATGGTGAAGGCGTTGTCTCCCGAGGCAAGCCAGAGGTTCAAAATTTCCAGAAGGCTGTAATCGATGCCCTGCTCAAGCGCCAGGCCGCGCAGTGTAGATGCCGTCAGAGTGCCGGACTTGTTGGTGGAGGAGGGATTTGAATCGTCCGCGTTCAACGCGTCACTGCCGGTGCCGCCGTTCACCGTCAGCAAGCCATTGATGGCATCAACCGTTCCCACTTGATTGGTTGGGACTGAAGGCAGGCTTGGCACGGTGGAGCCCACGTGGATCGTGTCATCATTCGCGCCGCCATTCACGTTGACCGTGCCATTCATGGACCGGACATTGATGATATCATTGCCAGCATCGCCGTTTAGCGTCGAGACGCTGCCCGCACCCGTGCCGTTCACGTTCACCGTGTCACCGCTCGCCTGGCCGTTCATATAGAGCAGATCGGTCACGTCGTTCACATGCACCGTGTCGGCCCCGCCGCCACTGTTCAAAGTGGTCTCCTCCTGAAAACCGCTGGTCGCGCCGCCGTGGGTGCTGGTGATCGTGAGCGTGTTGCCACCGCTGCCGAGCGAAATGGTCAAGTGTTCGATGGTGCCGTAGGTGATGCTGCCCGGCATGTCGAGGCCGGTGATGGTTGTGGAGGTCAATGCGACGTTGTTGGCGTCGCTCTCGCCCGTGTCGTCCACGATCAACACGTCACTGCCACTGGTCGGGTCATTGCCGTTGATGGTCAGCAAGGCGCCGATGCCGTCCACCGTGCCTCCCGTGTTGTTGCTCCCGTTGCCAACAACTCCAGCAGCATTGCTGCCGACATTGAAGGTGTCGGATCCGATGCCGCCGCTGACTGAGGTGATGCCACTGACGGTCCTGACATTGACGATGTCCGCACCATCGTTGGCCTTCAGACTGGTCGTGCCCGCGTGCGTGCTCTGAATCGTGAAGACATCACCGGCAGTGCCCAGGCCGATGTTTAGCGCCTCAATCTTATCGTAGCTGATGCCGCCGCCGACCATGTCCAAACCAGTGATCGCCGTGGACGTCAGTGCGCCGATGTTGGCGCTACCGTCACCGGTATCGTCCGTGTTCAATGTATCCGAACCGCCCTCTCCGCGGATTGAGAGGCTGGCATCTATTTCATCCAGGGTTCCGCCCGTTGCCGGAGCCAAACTTCCGACATTAATCGTATCGTTACCTCCACCGGCGTAAATCGTCGTTTCCGAGCCGCTGGTAACGTTGGTGACGTTCACGGTGTCGATGTCACCGTTTCCGTATACCGTCACATTGTCGGCGTTGATCGTGCCGAGAAGATTGATCGTGGCGCCGGTCGAATTGTTGTTCTCGTTATCACCTCGGACGGTCACATTTCCTGTCGTGGCGACGAGCGCTCCAGTCTCCAAGGTGAAGTCAAGCCGGGCGAGCAATTCAATCGGCGCATTCGTCGTCGCCGAGGTGATCGTGACCCCCGATTTGATCAGCAGCGTGTTGGTTCCGGGGGCGGTTGTGACCGTGGTATCCGCCGCGTGGTCGGTCAGGATAAGTTGTTCAACGCCCTCATTGAACGTCAAATTCAGGTTGTTGAGCAATACCGCGAGCGGATGCAGGTAAACATCGAAGCCTGTGGAATCCACATCCAGTTCGATTCGGTCCGGGGAGCCGTCGTCATCTACGATATCAACCCTTGCAATGCTCTGAGCGACATCCGATGGGGCAAAATCGAAATCGTAGGTATCGCTTCCACCGGCATCAGTGATATTGATCTGATGGGTCGGTAATCTTGTGATTGCGAAATCATCAGTGCCTGTGCCGAGCTTGAGGAACTCGATCCAGGTCTGAATATCGATTGACAGGGTATTGCCCGTGCCGGCTCTGGCGGTAAACCCAATGTTGGTTGGAACGCCAGCCACAACGACAGTGACGGGATCAGCCATTGCGAGGTCCAAGTCGGCGCTCGCCCCACTGAAATCCAAGATTTCGTGGCCATAAAAATCTGCAAACTGATCCGTTCCATACCCGTTGTTGAAAACATAGGTATCGTCATTCGAGAGACCTACCAACACATCGTTTCCACTTCCACCCTCGATGGTGTCTTTTCCTGGCGACCCCACGATCCGATCAAGACCATCGCCGCCGATCATGGTATTCGTTTCGGGAATCGATACTTCCGGCGAAATCCTGTCATCGTTCTCATCCAGATAGTCGCTCCCTGCCCCGCCATCGAGATAATCGTTTCCGGTTCCGCCCATTAATTTGTCATCGTTCCCCTCACAACGTAGCTGATCATCTCCTTCGTAAGTGAAGATGGTGTCGTTACCATCTCCGCCCCATACACGATCGTTCCCTTTCCCAGTAACGAGCACGTCATTGCCGCCATTGCCGTAAACGTCTGAATTGATGCTGACGGTTGCTCTGTCCAAGATGATGGTTTCCGGATTGTTTGACCCGTTGATAACGATTCCATCTACCGAACTCGCAGCGAACTTGCTCGTATTGGAGAAAGTAACGGTCCTGTAAATGTTTTCCCTGCGGGTTTCTCGCCACGGGCCCCAGCCCCATTCCCAGGGCCATCCAGATGCATCGAATGATCTTTCGTAGTCGACTCTTGCAGCAACGACAACGCTCG
Source organism: Verrucomicrobiales bacterium (assembly GCA_005777315.1). GTDB lineage: Bacteria > Verrucomicrobiota > Verrucomicrobiia > Limisphaerales > F1-12-MAGs170 > F1-120-MAGs170. The sequence goes on along the minus strand of SXMN01000185.1, from coordinate 11,197 downwards.
CCGAAGTGTCGGGTGCATCCACGATAAGATAGCGCACGGAAGTGACTGAATCGGCAATAATGGATAAGGCCAGTCGATCAGCACTTGAATTCGTAATGGTTAAGGTCCCGCCTGACAGGTTTGTTGAATAGGAATACGACGCTGGAACAGCTACTGTGATTACCTCCGTCTTGCTGCTTTCGAATGCGCTTGCGATTGCATCGATAACGTCTTCCGCCAAATCAGCGAGATCGGTAATCAAGCCTTCAGCAAAATCCAGCACATCCTGTCCGAAATCGAGAATAGCTTCTCCCAGGTCTTCAAACGCATCGGCGACAGCTTCGGCCGCCGCCACGAATGCTTCACCGATAGCTTCCGCCACTTCGCCGATTGCCTCAAAAATCTCGTCGAAGACACCCAAGCCGCCATCAATAGTGAATGAACCGTCCGCCGCGCCAGATACCCTGAGCCATACGCTGAGCGGTCCTTCCGCATAGACGGACCAAGTACCATCGCCCCAATTTACAGTGATCTCGGCCGAGGCAATGTTGATATCCTGGCCAAAGATCACCAGCCCTACTGATCCGCTGCCGGAGAAGCTTGAATCAGTGAGTGTGACCGAGAGACCTCCGCTAATGCCAAACTCGCCAGCACCACTGCCAACGGTCAAATCAAGTTCGAGCGAACCTGTGAAACTAAAGCGAACATCCCCATTGTTCGCGATGCTGAAATACCCTGAAATCTCAACATCAACAATTCCAAAGAAATCTATCGAACCCTCAAGCTCGATTGAAAAGGCACCATTCTCCACTCCGATCACCACGCTGCCTGTCGCCTCGAAAACATCAAAGAGATCTATCGTCGCATCCACGGACACCTTGAATGTGTTGGCTGCGATTACGTGGCTGGCACCTACCGCATCAGAGACCGTTTTCGGACCACTGCCTGAATTTATTTCCAAAATGGCTCCGCCGCTGATGTTGATGCTCGCCACGTCGATGTTTGCTGAGAGACTCACGTAGGCCGCAAACACTCCGCCTTCGATGACCGCACCGCCCCCGATATCCAGAGTTGCAAAACCGCCAAGGTCGATTGTCCCGTTAAACCCGAGCTCGAGCCCGTGATCGCTGATCTTGAGACGGAAGTCGCCAGCGATCACAAAGGTGTCAGCGATGGTCTGGCGACCGTGCAAAGTAATAATGGAATAGGGTCCAGGTGCGTCAAAACCGCCATTAACACTGGGTGCACCAACTTCATTAAACTGGCCGTTAAAGCTCGCCGCACCGGCACTGACAGTGAATGTCGCAGAACCGTCAGGGTTTGGGGTAAAGCGATTATCCAGCGGGCCGGTCAGACCACCAAGTTGCGTGGCATCGTAGTTTGCCGATGCAGGGAGCGAGCTTAGATTGGCAGACCCGGTAAGGAACCCAACGTAACGGGCAGGTATGGCGATGGTCTGGACCTGACCCGTGGTGTTGAACACCAACCTCGCCCGCGCTTCAAAGTCCAGAATGCTGCTTAATGCGCCGCCGACGGAAACCGAGACGTCGATGTCGGCCGCAATACCATCGCCGGTGAGCACCAGCGCACCAAGGGCATTCATCGCAAAAAGTTTATTGTTTTGACTAGCCCCGATATCCGGGCCGTATTCAAGTCCTGCCGCGACAAAGCCTTTCAGACTGGATGAATCGAGTTCGAAGAGGAACACCCCGTACATTCGGAATACATCGTCGAGTTCGATTTCGCCACCGAGCTGAACACTGATCAGGAACTGGTCGAAATCGAGAACTACAGGAGAGGAGGGATCACCCGTGTTGACCTCGAAACCGAAATCGAGCTTGCCGTCGCCGTCAGCATCAGCAGCTTGGATTGCTTCGAGGTTGCCAGGAGTCTTGAAGGAGGTGGAGAGTGCGCCGAGCACAGCGGAGATGGATGGTCCTCCGACCTGTGGTGCGCCACCGACATTTAGGACCGACACCAGTTGTTCCACGGTGCTCACATTGGCGCCGCTGTAACCTCCAGCGAGGGCAGCGTTGAGTTCGGCTGTCTCGAGCGTGCCATTGCCGCCCGAATCAATGACATCAAACAGCGCGTAAACTTCGTTAAAACTTCCATCGAAATCCACGACATCGAGGCTTACATCGAGACCTGCCAACCCGACACCAACATTCAACTCGGCGTCGAAGGCGCCGGTCGCGGTAAGCCCGTCGATGCCAACCAACCCAAAGCTGTGGACATTGAGCTTGCCAGCGAGGTAAACGCTCAAGTCATCGGGGGTGATCGACGCCATGACCGCGATGCCGACATCGAGATCGGTGATGTGGAAACCAACGGCGTCGGGATTCAGCTCCCAGGCATCGACCGCGTGATTGCCGGGATTGCCCGCGTCGGTCCAGTAAGGTCCATTGACGCCGATGAAGGCAGTTATGTTGGCCGCTCCAATGGTCAGGGTGTTGACCGTCTTGGTCGTGATACCATCGCTCAAAGTGACTTCCTGAGTTGGTCCTAGTTCGAAGGCTATGCTGCCGCTCAGGAAAATATTATCGAAGATTTTGAGATCAATGAATCCCTGCGCCTGGATGAGGGCGGTGCTCATGGTGAGGTCGATCTTGATGTCGTCACCATTCGAGTCCTTCGCACCAGTCTTCACGCCGTACTTGCCGCCTGGCAGCCCGGCAAAGTTGATCACCGGCAGGACGGGCAAGCCTCCCAACGCCGGACTCGATATGTTGAGTGCGACAACCAGGTCGTCCGCAGTGGCTGTGACGTTTTCAATGCCCACCAGTCGGATGGTGTTGGCGGTGGCTTTCAAGGCAACATAGCGGACGGGATCGAGCCGGATGACCGGCGAGCCGATCAACATTCCAAAGTCGAGATCGTCGATCACCAGCCCGATGGCGTTGTTGTTGATTTCTGCGGGGATGATATCGCCGTTCACATCGCGATCGATCAAGCCATTGTGATACTGGCCGGATGGAGAATCCACCCAGTATGGGCCATCCAACCCGACGAACGCGTGAACATCCAGGGCACCGAACGTGATCGTCTCTATCTGCTTGTTCGTCAGTCCCAGGTACTCTCCCGCAATGGAAACGCCCAGCGCATCCAGGACATCCGCCGGATCACCCAGGACGCCGCCAACGAGCGGGGCGTCGAGGATCGGCCCCTTTTCAAAATAGATGCTACCAGTCAGATGAACGAATTCAGAAATCTGGATGGTCACCTTCTGGGCTCCACCGCCGATCAGCGGTTGATCGAACAGGAGTGGCACGAAGCTCCCTGAAGTGTCCGTTTGCACCCGATACCCATCGGGCATCGAATCGCCGTCGGGATCGCCGCCCCCGCTGTTATCCGGGAAGCTTTGGCGAAAATCCACCACCGGCTCAACCTGCCCCGCCACCACCCAGGTGGCGAATCCCTGGTTCACTTGCACCTGAACTCCGTCCGCTTCCATCTTCAGTTCCGGCACGCCGATCAGGGCCAGGGTATCTGCGTTCGCCTGAAGGGCGAAGAATCGCAGGAGTGAGGTGTTCAAAGTTCCCGGCCCCAGCGCCAACGGCGACACTGGCAAGGCACGCATCATGACCAAACCCAGACTTGCTTCGTCCAGAAACACTCCGATCGCGTTCGCTGCATCCAGATCATCCTCAGTCAACTCGCCGGTCGTCCTAGCCGCGTCCTTCAGCACATTGCTGTCGCGATCTGTGTAACCCACGAACACGTCCACGTTCGTCAGCCCGAACTCCAGCGTCTCCACCGGCAGATTCCAGATCATCGAACCGTCTGTGGTCGCTGCGAGTGTTCCCGGATCGGTATCCGCCCGCGGAAGTGTTCCCAACACCGACGCGGATTGTACCAACCCCAGATTGGTCCGCACATCCACCTGTTTGACCGGCCCCTTGTTCAATGAGAACCCGCCGCTCAGATAGACAAAGTCGCTGATTCGTAACAACACCCGGTCCGAGGAAACACCAACGATGGGTTGATCCCAGAGGAGCGTTTTGTAACTGCCCGAAGTGTTGGTTTGCACCCGGTAGCCATCCGCCTCCGGTCCAGCATCTACTCCGTTCCAACTGTCGTCCGGGAAGCTCAAGGCAAAATCCACCACCGGTGGTGGAGTCAATGCCTGGACTGCAGGCCAGGCCCCAGGAACAAAGGATCCTTGGTTCACTCTCGCTTGCAGGTTCGTCACCGAGAGATCCAGCGCGTCGATGCCAATCAGCGAAACCAGAGCGGCATCAGCCTGAAGAGCAAAAAACTTCAGGAAGGCCGCGTTCAGAGTGCCAGTTCCCAAATCCAACTGCGAGACCGGCAGCGCTTGCATCAAGAGCATTCCTAAACTTGCCTCGTCCAGGAATACTCCGATTGCTCCTGCCGCATCCAGATTCGCCTCGGTCAATTCGCCGGTGGTTCGGGCGGCCGTTTCGAGCACGTTGCTGCTCCGGTCGGTGTAACCCACAAACACATCGACGTTACTAAGCCCGACTTCAACGGTCTGAACCGGGAGATTCCAAATGATCGACCCGTCGGATTTGGCAGCGAGACTTCCCGGGTCCGTCTCTGATGCCGCTCCTGGTAACATCAAGGCACCGAGTACGGGGCCAGCCTGTACCTGATTGAGGTTCGTCCTCACATCCACATTGCGCACCGGCCCCTTGTTGAACGAGAAGCTCCCGCTCACATACACAAAATCACTCACTCGGAGGAGCACCCGGTCCGCCGACGCCCCCACCACCGGCTGATCAAACAGCAGCTTCACAGGCGCGCTGTTCGTCGTCGAGGTCTGCACCTGATACCCATCCGCGTCGCTGTCTCCGTCCGCACCGGCCCAACTGTCATCAGGGAAGCTCTGCACAAAATCTATGACCGGCGGCGGTAATAACCCGGGCGTGGACGGCCATGGCCCCGTCACATACGATCCCTGGTTCACCCGCACCTGCAGATTATCCGCACGCAGGTCCAGCTCCGGCACTCCAAGCAACGCCACCGTCGAGGCATCCACCTTCAACGCGAAGAACTTCAGGAACGCCGCGTTCAACGTCCCCGCTCCCAATACCGGCACCGCACTGCCCAGCATCAACCCCAGGCTCACTTCATCCAGGAACAACCCAATCGCTCCAGCGTCCGCAAGCTCCTGCTCCGTCAAATCCCCGCTGGCCGCCGCACTCGCCAGCACGCTGCTGTCCGGATCGGTATAGCCCACAAACACATCCACCCCGCTCAACCCGATATCAATCGTCTGGATCGGCAGGTTCCAGATCATCGATCCGTTCGCGCTCGCTCCCAACCCCGCTCCGCTCCCGTCGTTGTTCTGCGCCATCAACCCCCCAAGAACCCCGCTCGCCTGCGCCTGCGTCAAATTCGTCCTCACATCCACATTGCGCACCGGCCCCTTGTTGAACGAGAAGCTCCCGCTCACATACACAAAATCACTCACTCGGAGGAGCACCCGGTCCGCCGACGCCCCTACGATCGGTGAATCATAGTTCAACGTCACCGGATCGCCGCCGGTGTTGATGTTGAATCCGCCAGGGAAGCTTGATGCAAAATTCACGACCGCTGGAGGTCCGAGTGGTGCGCTGGCCCAGCGCTTGCCTGTGTTGAGCCGGACCTCGATGTTATCAGCCCTGAGATCCAGTTCCGGCACTCCAACTATTTCCACGGAATCTGCCTGCGCGTTCAGGGACAGAAAATAGAGACCTAGAGCGTCAAGGGTTGGTATGCCACTCGAACGCGCAAGCATGAAGACCAAGCCGACGTCGATGCCCCCCGCCCAAAGCCCGACCGCTCCGGATGAAAGCTCGTTTCTCTCAAGAATCCGATCTGAGCCAGGGTCCAATTCCTCATCGTAGCCGGCAAACACATTGATGTTCGTCGCCGCAATCTGGAAGCTGGTCACGGGCAGGTTGTAGATCATCGAGTAGTCCTCGCTTCGAGCCAGTCCCGGACCGGATGGGTCGGTGGAAGTGATGACCGAAAGCCCCGCCGCAACACCGGTCGACGCATTCAACCCCGTGGCCACATCCACGACATCGTTCAGGAGGGTCTTGGTGAACGTGATTCTCCCGGAGACATGCACAAAGTCTTCGAGCGTCAGCGTGAAATCAGCCGACAACTCCAGCGTCAGATTCTGGACCTTGAAATGGGCGGTTCCGGCGACTCCAGGAAGACTGACAGTTTCGTCGATGGAGTTCTCACCGAGCAATTCCAAGATGCCGTCCACCGCAAACCCGAGAATCATGTCGATGGAGAGTTGCCCCTCGCCGCCAAAGCTCGAAACCAGATCCTTTACCCGATCGAAAGCCTCCATCGCAAAATCGACGGGATTGATGATGCCCAGTTCAATCAACTTCAGACCGGACTGAATCAGGCTCAACATCAGGTCATCGGAAACCTCGTAGCCAGCAGCGGTCGCGTCATCGTGGCCTTTCAGCACCTGAAGGATCTTGCGCTGTGAATAGACATTGTTGGTCAATCCGGTGTGATCCACTTCCTCGCCAGCATTGGCGGTTGTGATCTCCAACTCAAAAAGATTGGTGCCAATCCTCGTGTCTCCCTCAAAAGTTCCCCAGGATGAAACCGTGGGGACCGTTCCATCGCCTTCGGGTCCGCTGGATCATTCCTCGTCGAAGTACCAATCCCCATCCGGGAGATTGCCGATCAGTTGATCGAACGGCAGGATCTCGTTCTTCAAACCCTTTGAGGGCTGGAAGCCATTGGTCACCTCAACCCGATCGGTCATATCGACCGACGCACTGTAAACGATGGTCACCTTCTCCAAAACTCGATCCACGAAGCCGTTAACGCCGCCATAGAGATTCCCGGCACCCCCGTATTGCCCCGGAGCATTCAAATCGTAAAGGAGGTCGTTCTGAATGCTTCCGCTGGGGAGAGAGGCGGTCGAAAGGGCGGATAGAACCTCGTAGCTGCTGTTGCCATCGAGATCGGCGAAATCGTACGCCCCCAGAAGATCTCGGAGGGTTCCGATGTATTGCGGGATGAAGTCCAGCTTCGAAGGCACCGATCCATCATCGATGATGGATCCGTCCGGATTGTGAATGTCCTCACCAGCAAGCAAGTAATCGTAGGCGATATCGAGCACTCTCCCAAGAACACGCGAGGCTGACTTATCGCTGAAATCGTTTTGCAAGAAGTTAAAGGTCGAAGTCACCCCTTGATTGGGAACACCTGATTGAATCAACTGATTGACCTGAGGCAGCTCTTTGGCCCCGCCGTTATACGACCGGCTTTGATAAGCGGCACTTTGAATGTAACTGCGGGCTACCAAGCCGCCCGTGCTGTGCGTAACGAAATCCACCGCCGCCAGGGCCGCTCCCGTCAGGGCGTCCCAAGTCTCGACCGCCCGGTCGAGCCAGTAGCCTAGGTAGTCAACTCCCGACTCGTAACTGGTATCCGTGATGGTTGATGCAGTAACAGAGGAAAGGAAACCGTCACCCGTAACATCCTGGAGCGCGACCGGCACGCGCCAATCCCAGTTCGCCACGAACAGATCGACCCCGCTGGTGTACCCGACGTTGACGAGGGACTGGACCAGATTCGAGTATGCATTACTCAACGGCTCGAGGACCAGCTTGTCGGGACTGAGTCCGCGATTCAGGAACCATTCTTTCATACCAGCTTCGCTCGTGTCCGCGGCAAAACTGCCGGCGAAGCCCGGAATAAACACGACAGGGCGTGGTTGGGTACTAGCCGCACCCATGACCCTGAGAGTCAGCTTCGTTGCTCCAAAAATAGGTTTGAAGAAGAGTCCGTTTGCAAACACCAAGCCTTCGTAATTATCGAAACTGCCCGAGTAGCCATTCGCGTAGGTGACGATGTCGAACTCCTGGCCCAAGCTCGGAGAAAAACCACCCAACAAATCTACGTCCAGGCTGCCTCCAAAAACCAGGTTACCCGTGACGTTGATTTGGTCGTAGCGATCCAGAGGGCTGCCGCTTTCAGGTAAGTTCGCCGGCGACGATCCACCGATCTCAATAACGAGGGTGCTGGATCGTTCAAGCGTGAGATCCGTGAACTGCAAGAATCCCGGGGAATTCCCAGGGCTGATCACACCGTGATTCCTCACCGGCAAATCGACCGATCCGTTGCCTGAGATCGTGCTCTCGAACTTGGTAATCAAACCTTCGTTCGCGAGTAGAGTTTCGTCAGGGGTGAGGTGGATTTGGGCCGACGAATCAATAGCCTCGGGAACAGTCGAGGATACGAAATCCAGAGCAAAAGAATGTGAAGTCGATGAGGAAAATGAGTTGTTACCCTCATTTTGAGAGGAAGAGTATTCGGAAGTAACAGTTTGGACAAGAGCGTCTTCCGTCGGAGGACCGTTCGCCGAACGCAGCGTAGCAATCAATTCATCGGTCAAAAAATTGTTAATGCCTGAGTCGGTCGCAGCCATCGCATCGGCATTGGATTCAGCCGCCGCAGAGATCGTTTCAGATGGTGAAGGAGCAGTTAAAAATGCTGCCTGAGCGTGTCCAGAGGAGTATGAATCCGTCTCGGTTTTCAGATCCGAAACCGGGCCGGTTACAGCCTCGGAAGCAGCCAGAACTTGAGTGCCGGAATCACCACTGGAGACGTCATCGGCGGCACCGGGAGAGTTACTGGAAGGCTCCTCAAAACTTGTAACGGCGTTGACTGTTTCAGCGACTGTCGCACCCACTTCATCCAGGTCGGTTTGAACTAAAATTGGGGCTGAAACTTGGGTGGTTCCGGCACCAGAATCGGCAGCCAGATCGACAGTCGTTTCAGCGTCGGAATCACCCTCGTCGGGAGTCATTTCCTCGGCGGAAATTCCAGCAAAAAATTCACTCGATTGAACGCCGTTTTCGGAGCCTGAAGCAACATCTGAAACAGGGACGGAAGCACCGGAAATTTCCAATGATTCGTGATGAAGGAGGAGGTCTGCCGAAGGTGCCGAGATGCCTGCATCGGACACCAGACTGAAAGCTGCAAGGTCGGCGGAAAGGAGCACTCTCGGCTCCAATGCCTCCAGCTCATAGCCACGATTTTTGGCTCTGATACTCACAATCTGTTCAACCTGCTTACCGACAAATCCGCCCCAAAAAAGCGCAAGGGTTCTAAGACGTTAAACAACAATTAGTTTACGCTGACCCGATGAGTTTTACACTACCCACGCTGACGCGCGGTGTGTGTCAGGGATGTTGAGGGCCGAGGCAAGCTTTAATCGATAAAAAGTGAATTTGGCCAAGGTGACACGAGCTCTGGATGCCTCCTATGGACATACAGACATGATTGAGTCATCCATGCCGCGCGCAGGCGATACAATTGGCCTGAGCAAGCTGCCGTGGCAGTCAACGTGGTTTGGGAGAACCAACCGGTGAGATGACCTCGACTGTGGTGATTTGCCGCTGATAGCGGCCTGCGCTGCCACAATGACGGGCACAAGAATCCCGCTGTCCTCCGCTCAAATTCCAGTTGGACTGAGCGCGCTGCGCGGGGGGGGAGCGATGCGATCTGAGTTCAACAACACGAGTGCTTCAGCTTGGTGCAGGCGGCGAGAACCTAACCTCTTGCCCTCCCTGAAGTTGCTGGACCACTGAAATTCAGATGAATTCAGATGCCCATCCGCAATGCTCAACCCTCAACTCCTTCCCATGACGACTTTGTCGAAAGCCGTGGCTGAGAATAGTCGTCGAATCAGAAAAAGATTGCCGCCTGAAAATTCTTCATGGCATGGTTCCGCCGCTTTCCAAGCCAGTTGAGCGCGGTCAAACACCGTCCCGTTCTCCTGCTTCAAAGCGCAACAATCTCGAAGCTCGTTCAAATGAAGAAAATTGAAGCCATCATCAAACCGTTCAAACTCGAAGAAGTGAAGGACGCGCTGCAGGAACTCGGCATCTCCGGCATGACTGTGACCGAGTCCAAGGGCTTCGGCCGTCAAAAGGGCCACACCGAGATTTACCGCGGTAGTGAATACACTGTGGAGTTCATTCCCAAACTCAAAGTCGAGATCGTCGTCACATCAAGCCAGGTTGATGCCGCCGTGGCCGCCATCGTACAGGCCGCTAAAACCGGCAAGATTGGAGACGGCAAGATTTTCGTCTCTCCCATCGAACAGGCCATCCGTATCCGAACCGAGGAAAAGGGTGACCAGGCGGTCTAATTTCCAACTCCACTCCCAACCCGACAACAACTAGCAACCACCCAACCTATGCGCGCATTCCTGCTGGCCATTTGTATAGCACTAAATCTGTCCCCGGCTGTCTTTGCCGCGGACGCGCCCAACAAGCCTGCACCGACCGTCGAGCAACTCGAACGCCGCCTCGCTGACATCGAGGCATACATGAACAATGCCGGACGAGCCACCGAACTGAAGGACTCCAAGGTTCCCGGTCCCGGCCCAGGCCACAACGGCTGGATGATGATCTCCGCCGGTTGGCCGCCCAGTTTGCCGCCGAGATGTTTCATGGCGAGCTGAAAGCCATCGCGGATATCCACGCCCAAACCCGCACCGGGGCCGGACAACGTGGACAGCAAACCGACTTTGACGCCGGCCGACTGGGCATGGGCACCCAGGGCACAGGCAGCGGCCAGGGCCACTGACGACAGACGCAAAAGGGAAGAACGCAAGAAAGGCATGGTCAGGTCTCCTAGGGATGGTGATGGGTTGAGAAAACGTTATGGCGTGCGCAGCTTGAAGCGCTGCAATTTGCCGGTCTGCGTGCGTGGCAATTTGTCGGTGAATTCGACGGCACGGGGGTATTTATACGGTGCAATGCTGCCCTTGACGAAATCCTGCAGCTTTTTCACCATGGCGTCGTCAGCACTTTGGCCCGGGCGCAACACGACAAAAGCCTTGACGATCTGGCCGCGTTCCTCGTCGGGCACCCCGATCACGGCACACTCGGCCACGGCCGGATGCAACATCAGCGCGTCCTCCACCTCGGGGCTTGCGATGTTGTAGCCCGATGAGACGATCATGTCATCGGTGCGCGACTGGTAGTGGAAGTAGCCGTCCGCGTCCATGATGTAGGCGTCGCCCGTGTAGTTCCAGCCGTTCTTCACGTAGTTGGTCTGGCGGTCCCCATAGAGGTAGCGGCAACCGGTGGGGCCCCGCACCGCCAGTTTGCCCAATGTACCGGAAGGCACCGGGTTGCCGCTGTCGTCCATGACCTGCGCTTGGTAACCCGGAATGACTTTTCCGGTAGCGCCAGCGCGCGACGTGACCTCGTCAGCCGAT
>SXMN01000184.1 GCA_005777315.1 Verrucomicrobiales bacterium | reverse complement strand
GCTGACCGTCGTGGTATCACCGCTGATCGCCTTGATGAAGGATCAAGTGGATGCGCTCCAGGCCGCTGGTGTGCCCGCCACATTCTTGAATTCATCACTTGCCGCCGGCGATTCGACGCCACGGTTGCGTGGTTTGCACAACGGCGAGTACCGGTTGCTCTATGTCGCGCCGGAAAGACTGATGATCCCGGGCTTTCTCGAGGACTTGAGACGGTGGAATGTGAATTTGTTCGCGGTGGACGAGGCACATTGCATCAGCGAATGGGGGCATGACTTCCGTCCGGAATATCGCCAGCTCGCGACCATCCGCGAGTTGTTCCCCGGCGTGCCGATGATGGCGCTCACGGCGACGGCGACAGAGCGCGTGCGAGGGGATATCATCAAACAACTGCACTTTGGCGAGGCAGCGTGCTACGTGGCGAGTTTCAACCGGCCCAATCTCACCTATCGCGTTTCAGGAAAGGCAGGCGCGTATGAGCAATTGCTGGGATTCATCCGGGCACGAACAGGCGAGAGCGGGATCATTTATTGCCAGGCCCGCAAGACGACGGAGGATCTGGCGCGCAAGTTGAATGAAGACGGCTTGAAGTCCGCGGCGTACCACGCAGGGTTGGAGTCAAGCGAACGCTCGCGAAATCAAGAAGCCTTCCTTCGGGATGAAGTGCGCGTCGTGTGCGCGACGATTGCCTTTGGCATGGGGATCAACAAGCCGAACGTTCGGTTTGTGATTCACCACGATCTGCCAACGACCATTGAAGGCTAATATCAGGAAACCGGTCGCGCCGGACGTGATGGACTGCCGAGCGAATGCCTGCTGCTATTCAGTCCCGGTGATCGCGTGAAGTACGGTCGATTCATCGATGAGAAACCAGATCCCAAGGAACGGGAGATTGCGCGGGCGCAGCTTGAGCAGATCGTGCATTATGCCGAGTGCGCCACCTGTCGGCGGAGTGAACTGCTCGGTTACTTCGGGGAGAATTACGAGCAGGAAAATTGCGGTGCGTGCGACAACTGCCTCGCGCCTCGCGCCACCTGGGATGGCACGCTCGCGGCCCAGAAGTTCCTTTCCTGCGTCTATCGGGTTCGGGAGAAGAGCGGATTTGGCGTCGGGATCACGCATATCGTTGAAGTTCTTTGTGGCGCGGACACGGACAAGATCCGCAAGTTCGGCCATGAATCACTTTCAACCTATGGAATCGGCGCCGAATACTCCCGGGCGGAATGGGGTGCCATTGGGCGTGAGCTGGTTCGACAGGGATTGCTGCATCAGAACCCGGATCATTTCAACATCCTTGAGCTGACCGATGCCGGCCGGGCGGCGCTCAAATCACGGCAGAAAATTACCCTGACCAAACCGGTCGCTGCTCCGGAGTCGTCGAAACATCAAGCAGGTGAGATTGCTTGTGACGAGGCTCTCTTTGAACAACTGCGACATTTGCGCAAACGACTTGCGGACCAAAGAGGCGTGCCGCCCTACATCGTGTTCTCCGACGTCGCGTTGCGGCAAATGGCCCGGTTTTACCCGCAGAGCGAAGCGGAGTTTGCGCGCATCAGCGGCGTGGGTGAGAAGAAACTTCGCGAGTTTGGTTCCGATTTCATGAGCCAGATCAAAGACCACCTTTCAGCGAATGCGCGCCAGATCTTTGCGGAGGAATCCTTCCGTGAAGTCACGACACCGGTGCGCCAGCGCTTGTCGGACACTGTTCGCGAGACGCTGCATTTCTTCCAGCAGGGAAGCGATGTGGCGAAGATTGGGATGATCCGAGGGCTGAAGGAGGGGACGATTTACGGACATCTCGATGAAGCGTTGCAGGCAGGGGAAACACTTGCGCTGGACCGCTTGCTCGATTCAAAGGCGAAGCAGGACATCGCGGAGGCGTTTGCGAAACATGGATTCGGCAACCTGAGTGGTGTGGTGGAATCCTTCGGAGGACGCTATTTGCACGGTCAATGTCGTATCTTTCGAACGGCGAGACAACGTGGGTTGCTGGAGTGAAGAACCAACCGCAGACCATGATTTGAAGACCGTCCAATGACTTCCCGGCTCAATACTCTCATCCCGCGATCTGCCATGCGCGCAGGGTTCTCGATCGCACTGATTGTTCTCCTGGCTCTATTGTTCGCGAACCTCACCCATCGAGACGAGGGCGGCGTTGAAGGCTTTTGCTTCGAGGGGCGCGTGCCGGGATTGGGATACATTCAACTGACACCTGCGAGCAGAGGGGATGATCCGCTCCAGATCGATTTTCCGGAAACGGATTACTTTGCAGGCCTCACCGAAACCAAGCCGGCGGGAATGTTGCGCTGGATCGTGACCCCGAGGCGCAGCGACGAGACCAACGGCTTCATAAGCCTGAAAACTCCCATTGCTGGAACGAACCTCACCGCTGGTTGGGAAGGCGAGGGAAGGCCGGCCACATCGTTCGAGTTGCGGCGGTTTGCGGAACTTTCCGTGCTGCGCCGCAAACGGGGCTGGACGGTTGGTGAATTTGGCAGTTCGCGAATGTTTGAGGCGAGGCTTCCGATCCTTCTGGAACGTCAGCCCTGGCACAAGAGCATGAATTCATTGCTCAGAGCGCATGATGTTTCGGCTGCGAATGAGTTTTGCTCAATGACCTGGGAGGATCTGTGGAATTCCATTCGACAACCGTCGCACGGGAACCAATGGACGAGTGGGATCTCACGGCACATCATTCATCACAATGCCCGCGTGTGTAGCGTGCTGGAACAGGTTTATGAATACACCGGGGGCGCGCATGGCAACGTCATCCTTCGGGGATGGAATTTTCTCTCGGACGGTGACGAAGCCCGGGCGCTAAGTCTGCCGCAGCTCTTCCGTGAGGCATCGCCATGGGAGGAGAGGCTTGCCGACCTGTGCAAGGCGGACCTGCGGCGGCAAGGCGCTTCGATGTTTACCGCTGCAGGAGGTGGGATTGAGCCGCAGGCGAAGTTGGAGCCTGGGGATCTGAGCGTGTTCACGTTGTCGCCTGCCGGCTTGCGCATTCATTTCGCACCCTACGAAGTGGGATCGTGGGCTGAGGGCACCTACTCAGTGCTGTTGCCCTATGACAAGATTGAACCTCTTCTAGTTATCGAAGTGGTGAAGCACTTCCGAAATTGACCCTGCAAAGCAGAACCAACTCCCGCGGCTACAATTCGATCGACGAAGGATCGCCCTGGGAGCTCACCTCTCTTCAATCCTGAGCCGCACGAAACGTGGTGATGGCGCATTTCGCGTGTCGAATTTCCATTGCTGCGAGAGCAATCCGGTTTCTGAAACGCCTTGCTGCGTAAGTGTGATCTCAGCATTTTCCGCGAGAGGTTTCCACGTCCGCAGATCTATCGAGATTTCAGCGGTCACGAGTGCTTCCCGTGCGTGGAGCCAGGAAGTCAGCGTGACCGTTGCCGAGCCATCATTCAGAAGAACGGTCGGTGCTGACAGCGAGTTGACACCGGCGAGCGCGTAGTGGGCGAAATTCTCAATGCCATCACCATTCTCATCACCTGTGCGAAGCGCGCCAGGGAAGACCTGGCTGAATGACGCTCCAGGTTCGCCCGTGCCTGGGGTTCCTCCGAAGGCGAAACTGGGCCTCCAGTTTCCCGGGTCGTTCGGATCAAGTCCCTGGACTTCCCGTTGAATGCTCAGACTGTGTCCGCCGCCGTCCGCCAGACGTGTCCATGTTTTGCTGAAGGTAAAATCGAAGATCGTTTCAGAACCGTCCGCAGTGACGAAGGTCAGGCGCTCGCCGTCGTTATTGAGTCGATCACTGTAAATGCCGCCTGCGACACGATCCCAACCGAAACGCCGATGGAAGGCGTGCTCACTCGCCACCAGAATCAGCCGCTGTCCGGGCGCAAGAACCGCATCGCGCCAGGGAGAGAATTCAAAACCGACGCCTCGAGTGAATCGTGCGCCGCGGAGATTAACGGCGGCTGTGGAGACATTCACCAATTCGAGAAACTCGGCGTCGTCATTGCCGTCAGGATTGAAGAATATCTCGGAGACGATCACCGAGTTAGCTGGCACGGGTTTCGAGCCGACCTGGAAGAATGTTTCATTGAGTGCGGACCATGCGCCATCAGCAGTCCTCGCACGGACTTTGATCAAGGAATTTTTAGTGAGTTTATCCGGCACTGTGTAGAGCTTCGCGGTGGTGGAAGCGGTGCCGCCCGGCGCACGGGGATCTGAGTCATCGACGGTGTAGAAGATTGCAGCATTCCCTGAAGCGGTCATGCTGATGGCAAGGTTTCCGGCATCCGCACTGGTGGCCATGCACACAGGAGCGTCAATTGCCGGATAGAAACCGGCGGCACGGAGTTGTGTCAGATAGGTTGCGGTCCGGGGTGGCAACCATTGGGCGCGACAAACCTCCACGGCGCCCGTCCAACTGGAAGACGAACGATAACCCCAACGGGCGCTTTCGAGCAGGTGCGGACGCCCGAATTCGCCAGCCAATTCTTCGAGGCGTTCGAGATTCCTCGCCGGAGTCAGGACGCCATCTCCGAAAAGATGCTTGTGGATGCGATCCGCGACGAGCAGACGGTAATCTGGGCCGCCATGAAGATGGAGCATGGAGAACAGGCTGCCAGGTCCGTCACCGGGAGCGCGGTTGGGCGTGGTGACGGAATGGGCGGTGTTGTTTTGATTGCCGTCCCAGGAAACCGCCTGATTTTTGGCGTTTACCGAAAGCCATCCGTCGGCATCGTTGATGAGGAAACGGAAACCCGAACCGGCTTCGACAGGACCCACACAGCGCCATTCGTCCTCCGCGTTGCCGAACATCCAGGTGATCATGTAATCGATGTAATTGACCACATCGAGATAAGGGCGGACAGCGACGGGATCCGCACGAAGGTTGAGCACGCGCTGCCACGCAGAGCCGTCTCCGTCGTAGGGTGTGGCGGGAGCTGCCCAGCCGCCGACGTTGTAATTGCCGTTGATCGCTTCGTAATCGGCTTTGCGTCCGCCGAGATACGTGGCGTGCATGGCGGCATTCCAGCGCTCGCGCAAATGATAGACGCCCCAGTAGGTGCCGTTGATCATGACATGAACAAACCGGCCATGTGGCGAGATGTGGCCCATCTCAAGCATCGCGGAGTCGGTGAATGGATTGGAAAGATAGAAACCGCGCTCGACCATGTCATGCGAACCTCCGCGCAGTTCGATCGCGTCAAACTCGGTTGCGGCGCGCAATCCTCGATCGTGCCCTTCAAAAATGGGGTGCTTCAACTTGCGATCTCCGTAGGTTCCACGAAACGCGACACGGAAGCTCTCCTTGGCAAAGCCGGTGAACGCCCCGCCAAAGTAAGTTGCGCCACCATTGGCCTGCGCTTCGCGGCCGGTGAAAGCATCGAGAAACTCGAAGGACACTTCCGTCTCGGAAGTGTCGTTCATCAGCGCAATGCCAGGCAGGACCAGCGAGACGGTTGGGATATCGGCGAGCGCCGGACGAAGCTGCGAGCGGAACGCGGGATCGTTGCGAATGGCGGTGTTGAGGACGCTGCTGTTCAACACGTCGTCAGGAAAGATGTACGAATGAGTGACGACCACCGACGGCACCAAGCCATCGTGAAAGGCCGCAGCCCTCACGGTCATTGTGTTTTTCACGAGAACGGGGCCGGTGTAAACGCTGCCCGTGACGGCGGTGGGCTTGGTGCCGTTTGTCGTGAAGCGGATCACCGCTCCTGGCGTTGCGCACGTAAGAAGCAGGGTTTGCTCGTTGGTGTAAAAACCGCGGTGAACGCTGAAAACCGTGTCCGCCACGAAACCCGAGTAGCTCGATGCGCCGTTGCGAGTACCGGGTGTGGGTGGCCGAAAGTAACGTTCTACTCCGGCGTCGTCCACGCCATGGCTCACGCCGTCGCGCTGAGGCGGAAAACTCGTCGCTGCCGGATGGTTCTGTGGAAACTGGCTCAAAACCGTGACGCTGTCGGGAGCGATCAACCCGAGATATTCACCACCTTTGGCGATCTGGAAATTTGTATGCAACGGCCAGCCTGCCGCGGCACGGTCTTTTCCAGAGGCGAACACCACGAGAAAACCACCCGGTGGAATCATGGCGTCCGAAAAGGTCCATTTGGCTTTCGCATCAGGATCGTCAGTGAAATGAAAACCGCGCATGTTTAGAGTGAAAGTGTTTGGATTGTACAATTCGATCCAATCCGGCGCGTCTCCGTCCTCGTCTTCAAGAACACTGCTGTTCTCGGCGGCGAACTCCGTGATGAGTGGCGGGTGTGACGGTGCATCCACGGCGATGACGATGGTTTCGGAAGTCGATCCTCCCGCGTTGGTGGCAGTGAGCGTGTAGCTGGTGGTCTCTCCAGGTGCCAACAGGATCGAGTTGGTTGTGGTAACGGCGCCGATGCTGGGAGTGAGCACGACGGAGGTCGCGTCTTCCACTCGCCAGGAAATCGCGGTCTGCAATGGAAGGGCAGGGGAGTTGACGGCGGTGATGTTGCCGGCAGATGCACCAAAGAAACGGATGGTCGGTCCGGGGGCGCGATACACTTCGATCTCGGCGAGCTGAGGGTTGTAAGGTTCATCGCTCAGGCTGATCACACGCAGGTAGCGCCCGTGGAAAACTCCGAAACCGTTCGTCGCGCGGATTTCCTCCACAGCACCCGACGGAGGAAACGAACCATCCAGACGCAGGTCGCCGGACCAGTTTGTCACACCAGGAGCGCCCGCAACGTCAGTCAGAAGTTGCAGCCGGCAGCGAGTGAACCGCTCCGGACAACAGCCATCTCCGCGGGCATACAACAGCACGCGATCCAGGGCGTAGTTGCGGAGCAGATCCACCTCGAACGTGAAACCCAGCGTGCCCGAGCCAGCCTGCGGGTGCGTGAATGAACCGTAGCTTCCGTCGGTGAGATTGCCTGGCGGAAAACTGCTCCAGGTGGGCGCACTTGAAGTTACGGGCCGATAAAGAGCGAGATTGGGAGTGTTGGCGTCCTCGATGAAAGCCTGCACTTCGGCGATCTGTGGATTGTAGGCGCCGCCGCTCAGATTCTCGATGTGGATGTAACGACCGGAGAAAACACCGCCAGGATCAATCCCTGCCGTCACAACATCCGCACCGCTGAAACCCGAGTTTGAACCATTCCCCCGGATCACCGCCGACCACACCGCCGGGCCAGGGAGGCCGGTGATCAGATCATGTGGATGAAGGGAGACGCGATAATTTGTCAATCGTTCGGGGCAACAGTTAACGCGATTCCGCACAACAATGCTGGCCAGGTTGAAGGAAGCCAGCAGATCGATTTCATAAGTGAACCCAATCGTGCCGGTTTCGGCCAGTGGATGAGTCACCGAGTTGGGATTGCCATCGGTGAGATTGGCGGCGGGCAATCCCGGCCAGGTGACAGCCGAGGTTTTGACGGGTTTGCCGCGAGCCACGTCGGTCTGAGCAAGTGAAGCTGGACACAAGACGAGAGCGAAAACGACGAGGTACGACAGCGTTGTGGGAAGAGACAAATGGACCGAGTTGCGACTCAGAGCCTGTCTTAAAATTGCGAGGGGTGCTGCGGTGAGGGATTTTGGTTGTGGGCAAGGCGGCGCGGTCCGAGCATTCCCGCAGCGGGCTGTGACGACCGAGCCAACGCTGCCCACGGCCAAAAGCCCCGCCGCCCGGAGGGTTTTCGCGGAAAAGGCCGTCTGGCTTCGTTGCTCCTCCGTCGAAGATCCACCAAGGATATTCTCCTTCGTCGTGCCTCGCCAACCGGCTTTTTCCTCGAGAACAGCACTTCTTGGAATTTTAAGACAGGCTCCCAGGCGAGATGCCTGTGCTTGTAGTTTCTTCGGTTCGTCGGCGCGGCACATTGAGAACGTGCTCGTATGATTGAGGCGAGGTTGCACTCAAGTAAAGGTCATGGTGGAAGCGCAATCGGGAAGGGAAAAGGCGCGTGGTGCTGCGGAACCGCTGGGGATCAGCGCTCCCAGGTTCATGGCCCCAACTCACGTCCATTTTTTGGAGGTCCAGACTTCCCATGAACCGCCCATCGGAGCGCGGACAGCCTTGTCCGCGCGAACCGGCTCGAAAGGACATTTGTCGGCTGTCCTTCGCTCTCCTCAGCATACTACCGCGCCAACGGAAGAGCCCGTGGCGACCTTGGCACCACGGGCTCCGGTTCCCGAATTGAAGCAACCAATGTCAGCCGTTACTTCAACTGAATCCAGACAGTGTGTTTGCTGCCGTCCGAAAGGCTGGCGGTGAGTTCGTATGTTCCGACCGTCAATGCACCAGCTTTTGTATCGATGTTGAAATGCCATTCTCTGCCGCTCAACCGGAACTCGTTGCCCGTCGTGGCGGCGTCGGTTGAGGTGACGAGGATCGCCGGGTCGGAGTCCGTCTGGCTGCTCCATTTTGTGAGTGTGAGTGTGTGAATGCCGGTGAGCACTGGTGTTCCATCGCAACTGGCAGCGGAGAACTTCACAGGGATGGTGCTGCCCAGTTTGAACGTCTTGAGCGGATCGCCCAAGCTGCCTCCCGTGGCATCAGCTCCGCCGATTGGCGCGTGGAATCCTTGAAATCTCATGGGAAACACCACCACGGTTTGATCCTGGCGGATCACATTTCTCCCATCGGTGAAGGTCCAGTGAATGATAAAGGTGCCTGGCGCGGTGTAAACAAGCGGATCGTTTGTCGAGCCTTTCACCGGTCCTACAACCGCATCGTTGGCTATGGGCACTGGTACCGTGGCGGAACATTCGGCGATGATAGGCGCCAGGTTTGGAGGTACCGGGGCTTCGGTGTCACCGGCCACTTCAGGTGTGGTGAACGCCATCATCGTCCCGCTCAGGCCGGTGATCAGCGGCGTGCTTGAATCATCGAACACGACAGTGAACCTGCCGCCTGAGATGGAACCATCCAGATCGTCGGTCGTGTCCTTTGCCGGAGTGCTTCCTCCGCTGCTTAGGACGGGCAGCCACTCAGTGCCGGTGTAGTAGAGCAGGATCAAATCCGATTCAGCCTGGCCGGTGACGTCTTTCGGGTAGAAAAAGTTTGCGGCCATGGAATCGTTTGCATCCGCTCCCGTGACCTGCAAATCGACATAGCCACCCACGTCGAAGAGGGTGCCACCGGTTGGATCTGTTTCGTAGGTTGCGGCCGTGACGGTGGCAGTGGATGAGCCGCCGTTGTTCTCGAACGCGGCAGTTACGCCGGCTTGTCCGGCTTGTTCGGGAGAATCGGGGGCGGTGGTTACGACCACCGTTTCGCCCGGAGGCACAACCGAGCTGTCCGCGACAGTCACGGGCGCAATGCCGCCGATGGTGAATACGAGGGCGTTCGACACTTTACCGTCAGGATTCTGGACCGTGACCACCGCAGTGCGGATGTCCGCACCGGCAACGATGAGCGCGGCAGGGAGGGTCACTTGAATCTGTCTGGATGAGAGACTGGTTTGTGCGAGTTCCACCGGCAGCGGATTAGGAATCGTGATCGTAGGTGTTGCCTGCCAACTCACCACAGCGCCTGCCAGGAAACCGTTGCCGTGAATCGTGAGATTCAAGGGAGCATCCGTATCCGCCACTGCGTTGCCCGCTGCCGGATCAATCGCTGACAGCGCCATTGGCAGGCGGACGGATAGGAAAGTCCCGTTGATTGGCGGAGTGCCACCGGCGCCATTGACAGGAATGGTTGTCGTCGGGCCGTTGGCGGGCAATGAAGGGCAGCTCGGTGCGCAATTCAATTGCCACGTGACCGACACTTGATCGCCACCGCTGCCTTCCTTCTGGATCACCTCAACAAAGTAGCTCTGGCTGGCGGACAGCGGGATGGGCACGGAGATATTCGCCGGGGCGGCAACGCTGGCTGGAGGTGCGGTGCGCGCATCCATCACTTGTTGATTGGAACTGCCAACCCAGTCACGGAAGAAGCTCCAGCTCGGCTCGGAAGCGATGCGGACTTTGTTCAAGGGATTCTCATCGGTGCTCAACCAAAGCTCGCAGTTGTCATCGCCCGAAATGTAGAACGTGTAGTCGCCATCGACGGGGGGAGTGAGAAAGCCGGAGAGCCGGACGCCATAGTTGTCCCCGAGATTGGCGGACTCAAACTGACTGACGAGATCGACAACGTCCGGCGAGTTTGGGAATTTTGGCGAAGCCACCAGATCGGCAATGCTTCCGCCGGGAATGTCACGATACAGTTCACGCAGCAGACTTCCGCTCGTGTCTTCGTCATCGAGGATCTCGATCGTTGCGATTCCCGTCAGCGCGGTGTAGTTCGCCGAAGCATTCAGTGTGAGGATCACAGATTCGCTTCCCTCCACCAAAGCATCATCGATTGGTTTCACCGCGAGAATGGCGCTGGCCTGGCCGGTGGGAATGGTGATTTGGCCCGAGGGAAAGGTGTTGGCCGGTGTGATAGGGAGGTAATCGGTTCCCATCGTCGAGGTGCCGCTCACTGTGTAGTTGACGGTGAGCGGAGCCGAGGTTGAACCCGTCCGCGATATGGTGAAGTAGGCGTCGTTGCCACCGAGCTCCATTGCTGAACTGTCTGTGGCGGCAACGGACACGGATGGGAGGGCGAGATTGAACGGCTCGCTTTCCAGGGAGCCGCCATCTCCTGTCACCACGACAGTGTAGCTACCAAGATCGGAGAGCTGCACATTGGGGATGTGAAGTGTGTTGCTGTTCTCGCCGGATAGGTCCGCTCCGTTTTTACGCCACTGGTAGGTCAAGGTTCCGCTTCCAGTCGCGGCGATGGTGAACGTGGCTGACTCGCCGATGAAGGCGGTTTGCTCACCCGATTGCGCCGTGATGTCAGGATTGGCATCGGCGGGAATGAGCGCGAGGTAGTTAATGTCCAGATTACCCGGCAAGACCGTGAATCGAAGCGTGCGCTCGTCGCTGAGATGGAGGCGGGACAAGTTGCCCGCCGGAGTCTTGAGCGGCACGAAGGTGAATGTATCCCAACCGCCGGTGGCGGGTGCGTCGAAGGTGCCTAGTACTCCGTCAGTCGTGAGTTGATGGGTCAAACAAATTGAGCTTGTACTTTGGATAAGCGTGTCTAATTGGAGTAGATGCCAATTAAGTATCGCATCCGTTTGTCACCGCCAGAACGCGAACAACTCATGAACAT
>SXMN01000183.1 GCA_005777315.1 Verrucomicrobiales bacterium | reverse complement strand
GGACGATGCCATCGTGGTCCTCGAGGCTATTTACCGTCATATCGAGGAAGGCATGCCTCCGATGCAGGCCGCATTCAAGGCGATGGAGGAAATCAGCTTCGCCGTCATTGCGATTACAATCTCACTCGTGGCCGTCTTCACGCCGCTGGCGTTTCAGAAAAGCGCCACCGGAAGGCTTTTCCTCGAATTCGCGGTGGCCGTGGCGGGGTCTGTCATCATTTCCGCGTTCGTTGCGCTCACGCTTGCGCCCGCATTCGCGGCACGATTGCTCAAACCGATTCAGCACAAGCAGGCGCGTGGCATCTTTGGCGTCTTTGAGCGGACGCTCAACTGGTTCACTTCGCATTATCTGAGTTCATTGCGATGGTCCCTGCGGCATCGTGTTGTGGCGCTGGTGGTGACCTTTGCAACCATGGCAGTGATGGTCATAGCTTATCGCCAGTTGGAGCAGGACTTCCTGCCTCAGGAAGACAAGGGACGCATGTTCGCGATGGTCATGACGCCAAACGGCTCCACCAGCGAATACACAGACCGGCAACTTCGAAAAGCCGAGGCGATCGTTGCCAGTGTGCCGGAGGTGACCACCTACGGCGCGATGGTGGCGCCGGGGTTTTCCGGCCCGGGGCAGGCGAGCTTCGGAATCGTGTTCGTCACGTTTTCAGATCGTGCGCAACGGAAGCGTTCGGTGCAGGATCTCGTGAATGGCCCCGGAGGTATTTCGCAGCGCTTTTTCGCCGAAGTGGAAGGAGCCCTCGCCATTGCGAATCTTCCCAAGGCGATTGAAGTCAGCTTTAACAGTTCGCCTTTCGAACTGGTCCTGCAAAATCAAGACTTGGACGCGTTGAGTAAAACGGCTGAAAAGCTCGCCAACCGAATTCGAGCCCTGACGAACGACGTGGGCCAGCCTCTGCTGAAGAATGTGCGTGTGAGCTACGAGGTCAACAAGCCGGAGCTGCGTGTGAGCGTGGATCGCAGCCGTGCTGCTTCGCTCGGCGTGAGCATCGAGGACATCTCGCGCACGATGCAGATCCTCTTTGGAGGTCTGGACCTGAGCCGGCTGAAGGTTAGCGGCAAGGAGTACCTCGTGATGGCCCAGCTTGAACGCACCTCCCGGCTCACCCCTTCGGATCTGGACAAGATTTTTGTGCGCAATTTGAAGGGTGAATTGATCCAGCTCAGTTCACTCGTGACACGCACCGAGGGGACCGGGCCGAATGCGATCAATCATTACGGACGGCTGCGTTCGGCGAGCATTACCGCGTCGCCAGGTGGAGTGCCGATTGGAACGGTGGTGCGCCGGGTGCAGCCCCTGTTGGCAACGGAAAATTCGCCAGGGTTTCTTCACGCATGGGAAGGGGACGCAAAGAACCTGGCGGATGCTTCCTCGGAAATCTGGTGGGTTTTGGGGCTGGCGGCGATCGTGGTTTACATGACCCTCGCGGCGCAGTTCGAAAGCTTGGTTCATCCTTTTACCGTCATGCTGGCGCTGCCTCTGGCGGGAGTCGGAGCATTCGGCGCATTGTGGCTGCTCGATCTCGGCGGTAAAACCGGCCTGTATCCCCCGATCCCGGCGATGAACATTAATCTGTTCAGCCAGATCGGACTCGTGCTGTTGGTCGGACTTGTCACCACGAACTCGATCCTGCTCGTCGAGTACGCCAATCAACGGACCAGGCGCGGCGTGGATTCGCACACCGCCATGGAGGAAGCCGGGCGCGTCCGGCTCCGCCCGATCCTGATGACCGCGTTCTCGACCATTGCCGGCATTCTTCCCATCGCCATCGGATTTGGTGCCGGAGCTGAGAGCCGTCGCCCAATGGGTGTCGCGGTCGTCGGTGGGATGCTCACCTCAACCTTCCTCACGCTCTACGTGATCCCGGTTTTCTATACTCTCCTGGATGATCTGGCGCTGCGATTGAAACGCAGGTCTGTACTGGTTTCGCCTGAGCTGCAACCCGTGGCGGGCAAGTAATCATCAGGGGGTGCAATTAAAAGCGGGTGAGGCCGCGCCTGGGAGCGCTGGCATCCTTGCCGGCGATTTATCTCTTCGGGCACTCGTCCACACTCGCTGCCCGCGCCGGCAGGGATGCCGGCGCTCCCAGGTCGGACCAGGTTCATCCCTCACCCACTTTTAATCACACCCATCATCAGGGGTGATCTTGAATTTGAATTGAGTTTGGCAGGGAAGTTTGAACCGGTGTCAAAAGGTGGTGTTTTTCTGCATGTCACAGACCGAATTGATCGGAGCGGTTCGGGATTCTGCCCACTCAACTCTCCCTCGGGCCTTGGTGATGGGGTGATGGGGACGCTGATTTGACTCAAAGCCCCGGCGGCACGGAAAGGATTGCGTTACTCTTTTCTTGTGCCCGTTGGTCATTCATCCAGCGGCGACTTCCTGGCCTGATAGAAGCCGCTCGTGCATTTCTGGAGTCCAATCACGGGTCAACTGGCGGAAGACCCAACTGTTTTTGGCCCGCAGCTTCCGATAACCAGCGGCGAGATCCAACAGCATCGTGAGTCTGCGATTCGGGCAGTTCAGCTCACCAGTGTCGTGCGTGCCGACCACTTGAAAGCCCATGACGCGGGTGTGAAATTCGTAAGGGCTGTGTTTCTCACCCTCGAAAACATCTGTAATGTAGTGGGTGAACCCACGATCGATGGTGTCGCGCACGGCGGCCTTCATCAGAGCCGCGACCACGAGCATCTGGCTGCGATGTTCTGACAACACTGCGAACCTTCCGATTTCTGCGATCTTGTTGTTGCGCAGAAACGCCTCCACATCCACGCCGCTGTTAACCATTTTAAGACCATACTCGCGGTAGAGGTCCAACGGCAGCTCATAGAGCACACGCAGCACGCCGACCGGCTGATGGCCGACTGTTGCTACAAACCATGAGATGACATCGGACTTTACGTCTTCGTGGTGGATTAGCTTCTCGTCCTGGTTGACCCAGTTCTTTTCGTCGCGATAGATGGCGCGCATCACGGACAGTGCGTTCTGACGATCCGCCTCCTCCTCGACGCGGCGCACATTGATTCGGTGGCTATATGGCATACTTGATTCGTCGGTTATCAGGGAACCATTCCTTCCCGCTCAATCGGGCGATGGCAGTCATGATTTCAGCATGCCAGCCGCGGACGGCCATGATGGAAAGTTGTTCTCTGGCAGACGGCCTCAGTGGTTGGCCGAAATGGATGGAAAACCGTGCCGACTCCCGTATTGGGGTGCCGGGCGGTTGCTCGGGAAATCGGACGCCAGCGGGGATCACGGGAACTCCCAGTTCGAGGGACAATTGGGCCGCGCCATTCAAGCCCCTGAGCAAACGGTGCGGGTCACGATTGACGGTCGCTTCCGGGAAAATACCAATGGAACGCCCCTCTCGGATTCTCTGGCGGGCCTGGTCCAACACGGACACTCGTGATGTGAGCCAGGGTTTCAAGACATTGAGAAGGCGAGGCCGGGCGCTCTTGCGATCAACAATGATGGGTTCGTTACATCGGATGATGAATCCGACGATAGGAATCATGAGGAAGTTCCAATCGGCCATGAAATGGACCTGGCGACCTTCGCGCAGTGCCGCGAGGATAGCCGGGATGAGGATTGCTTCGCGTTTCTGGCTGTGATTCAGAGCGAGAATGAAAGGGTCGCACCCGGCGGAGATGTGTTCCGCTCCTTCAACCGCAATCACCTGGCTGCCATAAAGCTTGAGGAAGGAGCGGCAGATCAAGCGCGGTACCGGTCTCATCTTAGGCAACCGCAAATCAAAGCTGTTCTCGCCTGATAGAACGGACGTGGGCCATCTTTGAACTGGATTTGTCAGCGCGAGTTTCATCGTGTCCTTGCCGAGTTTGGGCTCAACAGGCCACATGAATAGTGACATCCTACCCGGTTGGCAAACTCGGCTTTCTAAAAATTCAAATCTTCTCACGCCGTTGGAAATTCAAATGGGGCAGGGGTGGGCGGGACTGACAATCGCCATCCCCGCAGTGTGGCAGGAGTTTCTTGAAGTCCCCAGCCATCGCGCCTTTGAATCAAGTTTGAAACCGCTTCGGCAGGCATCGAATCCGCTGACTTTTCAGCGGAGCGCACACTTGCTCCCGACTAGAAGCGAATGGTGGAGAGAAGAATGAAGGCGGTGGCGTCGCGGGTTGCCGATGATCCACCGGGGTGAAAGACCCGTTGCAGACTAGGCTGAATCGTCCACCACGCTGTTGCCTGGATTTTATAGCTGAATTCCAGGACCGTTCCGTGATCAGAGATGGGCACGGCTCCCGGGATCATGGTGTTGATGTCTCGTTGAGCGCGGCGGATATCATCGCTGATTCCCAGATAAGACGCGGCGATTGCAACGGTATCCCAGTCGCGGTGGAGAATCAGGCCCTTGTAAACGAGACCGCCATCGATTTCACACTGCGCCAGATTACGATCGGACGGTGCGCCAAGAAGACGAAAGAATCCGGACAATCCCTGCCGCTCTGGACCGGCACTGCCGTTTTCATTGAAGAGCTGCTGTTCAGCAAGCAGGTAAGCTCCATAATTTCCGCCGCGATCTTTCACGCCCGGAGTGGGCAGCCCTGCTTGATTGGCGAAACCGGACAGCACACCATCGTGGACATCCACAAAATCACCCGTGTGATAATAGGCTCCCACTTTGTAGCTGCCCTTCAGGCTGGTGCTATTGGTTTCCGGATGGAGGCGGTAACCCAGCTCAAAGTAGCTCAACGCCCCCTCTCTCTCACTCAGATTGAACCTCGTACCGGAATACGTTTGATCGGGCGTCCCGCCGTAAACTCCAGCCTGGACGGAGATGGACGTGGCAGGACTCCATCGCACAAGCGCGCCGGGCGTCGCGAGAGGCGTGGTGGCGAGCCCGTGGTGACGCGGAGGCAGACCTGGAATATCAAAGAGATTATACGGCAACGAAGGATAGCAGAATGTCTGGTTGAGCAAAGTCCATTGGCCGAGTGATCCGGTCAATTCGGGCATCAGGAAATCGCGGTCGATGGACAACTGCCCGATCTTGAAGGCGAGTTTGGTGTCGAAAAACTTCTGCTGGTACCAGATCTCCCAAAGTCTTGCGGCGTTCGGAAAGTCGAGCAAGTTCACCCGGTTGATGTCACC
The DNA here is from genome assembly GCA_005777315.1 of Verrucomicrobiales bacterium. GTDB lineage: Bacteria > Verrucomicrobiota > Verrucomicrobiia > Limisphaerales > F1-12-MAGs170 > F1-120-MAGs170. The sequence continues at coordinate 505 of SXMN01000183.1, read as the reverse complement.
GACGTAATCCGCAGAAAAGGGTTCATGGCCGTGCAACCAAAGGCCACTCGCATGAAATGTCCCTCCTTCGTAGCCCATAAGTTTTTGAGAGTCGAGGTCCAGGGTCATCATCAGACCGCCCTGATATACCGCACCACGCCGGAGACCTCCGCTGAGGTTGTTCGGAACCGTTCCTGCATAGAAGAACTCGAAATCGACGCCCCGCTTTGACAGGTCACTTCGCAGGCCGCTCCAATCTCCCAGCATGTAATCCCGTTCAGCCCATTGCCGAAGCTTCGATTTTGAAGCGTTCGAATCCTCGGCTGCGGGTGTGATTGTAACTCCCAAAGCGGTCAGGATCAGGATCAAGGAAAAGTGTTTTATCATTGGAGGCTCTTTCAAAACTCGGATTTGTTGAGAGATTTCAATTGATCATGTGAAGTGGCACGAGTCGCGCTGATTTTTGGACATGCTCGACCTGACGACGATCTTCCACAATTTGCAACGCCATCTTTTCCCCATGCTC
>SXMN01000182.1 GCA_005777315.1 Verrucomicrobiales bacterium | reverse complement strand
TCCACTGAGCCTCTCCCGCACACTGCCCCGCAACCGGTGCCTCTGGCGCCCATCCGCTCGCCCGCCTGAATACCGTCCCGTTCGCAGGGATTTCAACTCGCCATTGCTTTTTCAGTCCGCCCCATCTCATCTGAGGTCAGAACTTCAGGCGGCTGGACGGTTCGCTGTTCCCAGGCGAAGTCAGTGCCACTTTGCTGCTTGACGGTCGGATGCAGGGGATTCTCAGGGATATCAGCAGTCGCGAGGCAGCCGAAGCACAGCTCCGTCAGCGTGAGGAGCAACTGCGGTTGATCTTCGAGAACTCATTGGATGCCGTGGTGACAATGACCGCAGAAGGAACGATTTCCGGATGGAATCCGCGAGCGGAGGCAATCTTTGGATGGGAGATCAAGGAGGTGTTGGGACGACGCATGTCTGAGGTGATCATCCCCGAGCGATATCGCCAGCCTCATGAAGAAGGGCTCAAACGATATATCCAGGGGGGTGATTCCCAAGTGCTCAACAAGCGGATAGAACTGACCGCTCTCCACAAGAATGGACGGGAATTCTCTGTCGAACTGACGCTTACTTCTGTCGGAACCACCGAACGGATGAGTTTCGCCGCGTTTATCCGTGATTTAAGCGAACTGAAACGGGTGCAGGAAGCCCAGGCGCGCCTCGAAGGACAATTGAGGCAGGCGCAAAAAATGGAGGCCATCGGAACCCTCGCAGGCGGCATCGCTCATGATTTTAACAACATCCTGGCAGCCATCATTGCCTTCGCCGACATCGCACGGATCGATTCGGTTGGAAACCGTGGCGTGCAGGAAAGCCTCGAACAGGTTTTGAAAGCCGGTGATCGGGCTCGGGAGCTTGTTCAGCAGATACTGACTTTCAGCCGCCATCAGAAGCAGGAGCGAAAACCGGCCCGGTTGCAGCCGGTGGCGAAGGAGGTTTTGCGGCTGATACGATCCACGCTGCCATCCACGATAGAAATTGTGTCTGATGTGAGGCTCGACGCCGGACGCGTATTGGCGGACACCACGCAGATCCACCAGATTCTTGTGAATCTGTGTACCAATGCGGCCCATGCCATGAAGCAGACCACCGGGCGGCTGGAATTGAGGTTGGAGCCGTTGACAGTCAACGAGCCGACGCCTCTCATGCCTGAACTTCGAGTCGGGAATTATGTGCGGCTGACAGTGGCTGACAGTGGGCACGGCATGGATGAGTCCACTCTGAAACGGATTTTCGATCCATTCTTTACCACAAAAGCGGCTGGAGAGGGGACCGGGCTTGGATTGGCTGTGGTTCACGGGATTGTTCACGAGCACGATGGCACCATTCAAGTGACGAGCGAGGTGGGCAAGGGCACCGCCTTTCACATCTACTTTCCCCTATGCGAGGATCAGACCGGGGATGTTGTCGCCCCCACAATCGAGATTCCCAAAGGCGATGGAGAGCGCGTGCTGGTGGTGGATGATGAGGCGGCATTGTGTCTTGCGGCCGGGAAGATCCTCCAAAAACTCAATTACAAAGTCACCACGCAGAGCAGCTCCAAAGCGGCGATGGCGCTGGCGCAGGAAAATCCGGACGCTTTCGATCTGATTCTTACGGACCTGACCATGCCTGGATTGACAGGAGTCGATCTTGCCGCCGCCGTGCAAAAGATCCGCCCAGGTTTCCCGCTCGTAATGATGACGGGTTACAGCGGGACTTGGACTCCTGAAAACGTGCGATCCCTTGGCATACATCAACTCATCGCAAAACCCATGGCTCCCGCAATGCTCGCCCAGGCCATCCGCAAAGCGCTCGACGCTTCTGTCTCCGCCGCTTCAGCGAAGGCGACTCCCGTTCCGTGATATGAGTTTTATGGCGGCGGCTGAGGAAGCTCCGGATCCGCAGGCAGTTGAGAGTTCGTGCTGATCTGGTGACTACCTCAGCCTCAGAAATCCTGCCCCCATGGACTGAGGTGCCCCCGCGAATTCAAAGCTACCGCGAATTGGGGAATTAATTGGTGGGCGTTTTGAATTCGCGGGGATGACGCCGGCCCTCTTCGATTCCAACTTCCGGTGCAGTTCAGCCTCACGGAACATGCATTCAGACTGTTTTCAGCTTCCACCAGCCACGTTTGAATATCGTCGCACTTACGATGGCGTAAGTTGACCAGGCGATTGTAATCGCGGTGAACAAACCGTGTGGTCCCCAGCCCAGGATGTGGGCGAGGGTGTAAGCGAGGGGCAATTGCCAGAGCCAGAAACAAAACAGGTTGATCAATGTTGGTGTCCAGACCTCTCCCGCCCCGTTGAATGCCTGTCCCATCACCATGCCATACGCATAGAAGAGAAAACCGAAGCTCACCGTTCGCAAGCAGGCGACACCGATGGGCAGCACTCGATCATCCTGAGTAAAGGCGCCGATGATAGGTGATGCAAAAACCACGAACACCAATCCAATTGCTCCGAGAAAAATCATGTTGTAGAAGCCCGCCTTCCAGACCGCTTCCTCGGCGCGATCAGGTTTGCCGGCACCCAGGTTCTGCCCCACAAGCGTCGCGGCTGCATTGCTCAAACCCCAGGACGGGAGCAGCGCGAAGATGATGATGCGGATGGCGATGGTGTAGCCGGCGAGCGCGGCACTGCCGAAACCAGAAAGAATCCGTATCAGAGCCAGCCAGCTTGTCATACCTACCAACATCTGGAACATGCCTGTCGCTGAAAGTCGGAACAACGCCGCCATCGTGCGCGGCTCAATCCCCACGTGCCGGCGTTCCACGTGAATGTGGGCTCCTCCACGCCACAAACGATGGAGCAGGTAGAGGACGCCGGTCCCTCGTCCAATGTTGGTCGCCACGGCAGCGCCCATGACTCCGAGCTCTGGAAACGGCCCGATTCCGAAGATGAAGCAAGGCCCAAGCAGGATGTTCAGGCCATTGGCCAGCCAGAGCACGCGCATCGCGATGGCGGCGTCGCCTGCACCTCGAAAAATGGCGTTGCCGAGAAATAACAGCAACACAGTCGCATTCCCGCCCAGCATCACGGTCGTGTAGCCCGCGCCACACTTGATGACCTCCGGGGATGCGCCCATGAGGCCGAGCAGCCGTGGAGCGAGCATCGCCCCCGCAATGCCGATGGGAAACGCCAGCGCGATGCCAAGCATGATCACCTGCACGGCTGAACTGGCGGCGCGTTCTGGATCCTTCTCACCTATCCGCCGCGCGATTGTCGCCGTTGCCCCGATTCCCAATCCCATCGCGATGGTGTAGATCAGCGTCAGCATGGCTTCTGTAAGCCCGACGGCAGCCACCGCTTCCGCTCCCAACCTTGAGACCCAGAAAATATCCACGATCACAAAAAGCGACTCCATTCCCATCTCCAGAATCATGGGAACAGCAAGCAGTAGAATGGCGCGGCGAATCGGGACTTCAGTGAAATCCTGCCGCGAACCGCGCAGCGCTTCACGGACGGATGACCAGAAGTCAGACATGACGAGGGGAAGTTAGTAGCAAATCCGGCCATAGGCGATGCATTCGTTTGAGGAGAATTCTTGAGGGGCTGCATGAGCTTGCTCGCTTTGGGAGGACTCAGCATCAGCGGAAAAAGAAGCTGGCGGTCCACTTTCGCAGACCGCCAGAATAAAACTTAATTGAAGAACGCCGAGGGCTAACTCGACGGTGCGGGCACTAAAATATCAGGGATCTTTACCCCCGCCATGAGGGCGGAAGTGGAAGGAGCCAAAATTGATATTCGGTGATCGAATTTCTGTATTGGTCTCATGCTGGGATTCTCAGCAATAGGCATACCAAGGCCGTTCTTGGGGTGATCTCAGTGATTTCGGCCGTTAAACATTGAGCAAGTCGGAACAACTTGCCGGTCGCGAGGCAGGATTTGAGACAGTGCTGGTGGAAAATGGTTCAGCACCTTCCTTGCTCCCAGTCCGGGAAGCTGATACGACTCTCTCAAACAGCCAGCGGCTAACCCACGTGACATCAAGTGTATCAATTCATTGTCTGAGAAAATTGGCACTCCCGGTTATTGTCTTCCTGCTGTTCGGATGGAAGGGATGTCCACCGTTCCAGATCTCTGCAGTTGGCCAATCTCTGCCGAACGCGACGTTGGAGACTTCCATTCAGGAGTTGATCCGTCGCCTGCCAGAACCCATCCATCACATCCGTGAAGGGGAACTGAACCCGGCACCGGGTCGGATGGTCGAAGTCAACCATCGCGAGATCCTTCGCGAGAAGCTGGCTGACAAGTGGTTCGCTGCGCTGCTGGACACCAACCCGACAAACGCTTTCGCCATCCACGAGCGCCTCCCTTCCTGGAAATCGCTGGTCCGGTTTATCGAAGATCGCGATGCCTTGGTCGAAGTGTGGGCTTATCCAGAGCAGGGGAACCTGACCGCCCGCCGGATTCCCGCTCAGGAACTGGCGGCGATGAAGCGTGAGTCACGGGTACAGCCCACTTTCCTCACTCTCACATGGCTCGATCAAGCCACTCAAAAAGTTCAGACCAATCGTGTTGAATTCGCCTTCAACGCCGCAGATCAGGCGCTCGCAGCCCAGCAATCCTATCTCCGGCAGCGAAGGCTTCAGATTGAAGTCAACCGCATCTTCGCAGCGCGGGATGACTGGGATCGCCCCAGCGCCGTCGCGCAATGGAACTCATTGCAGGATGCGCTGCGCACTCAAATGATCGAGATCCACGCCATCCCGCAACCTTTCACGGACTCCCAGGATCTCTTCGTCGCCGCCGAATATGAGGTTGATGAATGGGGCAATTTCCGGCGGATCGTTCGGCTCTACCACGAAAGCGAGATCCGTCGGCATGTGGAACACAATGATGATGGTCGGAGCACGCAGCTTTTGCTGTTGGGCGATCAGCGTTCGTCGGATCGTCGTGAAGCGCGGGCGTTCACACTTCGAGGTGTTTCGGATGAACTCCTGCCCAAACGCAATCCAGTTCGCGGTCAGGACAGCATCGAACTCCGTGTGAAAGACCCGGGGCAAAAGGATCCCCGCAAATGGAACGTCCTGGAATTTGGGGAGCCGGAGCTGATCCGCGAATCCGCCCTCGCGCAGTTCAGCCTTGTCAATGCGGACCTTGACCGCCACCGCAAAGAAATAGGCCTCAAGAAATCCACAATGGACCTTATAGCCGAACCTTTGATCCTCGGCCTGAATCTGGGTGGCGGGGTCTCTGGGCTTGGAGTTCCGGCGGGTGATGTTGGACGCCTGTTCTACAACCTGATCTCCACCCGCTGGATCGCTGATGTTCCCACAGCCAGGGAACTGCGCGACCTCTTCGTTGTTCTTGCGGCGAAGGAACAGCATCCGGAGCTTGCAAAAAAGCCAGCGGAATTCCTCACCAAGGAAGACATCCGGACGCTCGAACTCGCCGCCTCCCGCCTCTCGCCCCAGGAGATTCAGGATTACCTCGAACGCATCTCGGAAGGCGACGTTGAGGCAATGGTCTTCATCGCGCGACTTCAGCGCATTGACGCCAGGGTTTCCAACTTCCTCGGCATCCTGACAAGCGCCGGAAAAGTCAGCGGCGTCACCGAGCGCAGCAAAGTCCTGAGAGTGGTGTTCAACAATGTTAACTTCTCCCTCAGCGGCGATCTGAATTTGAAGACGATCATCGCCCTGGCCCTGGGACATCGCGTGGCGACGCCGCTCTCGGGCACCTCGTTGGAATCACTCAGCCAGGGACAAGGTCCTGCGGCCGCCTGGTTACAGTACTTCGATGTCTCCATCGACATCCGTGCTCTGATCAACACGCTTGGTCGAATTCCGAATGGATCCTTTGCCGAAAAGGAGGTCAAAAAACCACTGCCTTACGCCACAAAAGCCACCGATCTGGCCGCCTACGAAGTGCGCATCTTCGGTTTTCCGCTCCTCCTTTTTTAGCTTCTTCAGGCATGAAGCGGTAGTTTTTCATTGAGCGGGATAAAGATCCAATCCACCCAAATGGAAGAAGATGTCCGACTTGAAACGCTCTTTGTTCCGATAGCCAAAGGCTTTTTTGATCAGACCTTGGATTTT
>SXMN01000181.1 GCA_005777315.1 Verrucomicrobiales bacterium | reverse complement strand
TCTTCGGGACTGAAGGAGATTTGCGTGCGATAGCCCGCCACCCAACCACCGTGTCCGACCAATGTTCTGCCCTCTGCCCGAGTGATCGCAAAGCCGATCCCCCAGCCGCTCTTCCAATCGTCTTTCAGCCATTGAACTCGATGCATTTCCCGCAACGTGCTGCCTTTCAGAATCGGTTTTCCCGCCACCTTCCCATCGCCCATGTGAAAAGACAGATAGCGCGCCAGGTCTTCGACCGTGGATGACAGATTGGCCGCGGGCGCAATCCCTTGGCTATCCATGTCCGGCCTGATCTCCCGTTTCCCATCCGGCATGCGCCGGCCATAGGCAACCGCCAACCGATTCCGGGTCTCCGCTGGGAACAGGACCGTGCTGCTGTCCATCCCCAGCGGCTTCAGAATGTGATCCCGCACATAGACCTCGTAAGGCTCGCCGGAAACCTGTGTGACAATCGCTCCGGCTAAAGCCAGCCCCAAGTTTGAATATTTCCAGTGAGTCTCAGGAGCATAGACTGCCTCCTGGTTCGGCAGTGTTTCCTTAATCTGATCGAGGGTCGGGAACTGGTTGTCCGTCCAGTAGGGATAGGCCGCTTCGCCAGGAAGTCCGGACGTGTGCGTCAAGAGATGGCGGATCGTGATGGCGGGTGCATTCGAGAACGAACTCTTGATCTTGAACCATGGCAGGTGTTTGGCGACTGGATCATCCAGACTCAACTTCCCGGCGTCGCGAAGCTGCATGATCGCCGTGGCCGTGAACGTCTTGGTGACGGAAGCCATCCGGTAGATCGTCGCCGGAGTGGCGGGAATCTTCTTCTCCACATCGGCGAAACCAAATCCCTTGGCCCAGATCAGATCCTTATCGTAAACCACCCCGACGGACATGGCGGGCAATCCCCGATAATCCATCTGTGATTGAATCCAAGCGTCGAGCAGTTTGATGTTGCCGGCCACTTCAGGATGATCTGACACAGCAGCTTTGACCGTGGCGCCTTCCGCTGCCACCAGGCGGACGGAAAACAACATGGGTACGACGAGCAGGAGCCATGACGCGCTGAAGGTGGCGCGACGGAGAAGCCGAAGGCGGCAAAGAGGTTCGCTTGGTCGTGATGCTGATCGTTTGAGTATTCGTGTGTTCATGGCGTTGGTGCGTGCCGGAGTTTAGCGAGGTGGCTGATTTGATCCAGAGGATTTCGCCCCAGGTCGCCGTTGGCAATTGTTCCTGGGAGCGCCGGCGTCTCGCCGGCATTTTGCGGTTACGTTTGCGTTGTTCATTTTCAATTCAACTCGCCGGCGGTCCCAGGGAGGCGGCCGTTTCACTGCGCAGGCGTTTTGGCGGGCCGACCTCCAGGCGCCACAATCGAGGGTGGTGTCGGTTGAGGCGGACTCGGTTCCGTGCCGCTCGACACGTTCGGATTGCCATTGCCAGCTGTCGCCATCCCTGGCGCAACTGTGCCGGCACCAGGATTTGCCTTGGGTACCCCGCACGATTTCAGCATAACGACGCAGCCCACGATCAAAAACAGCAGCAGGAGGACGTAGAACCCGAGCTTGTAGGTGTTGATGGGTTTCTCCGGCACCACTTCCGCGTCGATTACTTTTGGCCCTTGGTCTCCGGTGACGGGGTTGTTGGTGGGCGGAGCCCCTGCTTGTCGGCGCTTTTCTTCACGGCGTTGAGCAAGCGCCGTCTTGAAAGTTTCCAATTCCCCCGCCGACATCCGGCCCTCGGTGGCTTCCAAGGCGTTGCTCAAAGGCAACAATTCGCGGGCGATACCGACGCTGAGGCAGATTTTTTGAAGCTCCTCTCGACGTTCCGGATTCTGGTCAATGATCCGACGCAGCTCTTCCTTCTCCTCGGCAGAACATTCGAAGCTGACGAGTTTCATCGCCAGTTCCCGGAATCGTTCGTCGCTGGTCTGGCTCATAGGAAGGCGAACAGCAGGTCCACCTCGCCCTCGGCAGCCAGGTCCGCTGGACGCTCCTTGGAGCGAGGAGAGAACGCGGTGAGGATGCTCGCGAGATCCTTCCGCAGGTCTGGCAAGGTGGTTTGGTTTCGGCCCGTGCCCGTGACCAAGGCGGTGTGAAGCCCAAGGTCCGACAACACCCAAGGGGCAAGTTCCTCGTACAGGTAACGGGCCGTATCCGCAAAAGCCGTGAAGACGAGGATCTTTCGATTGCCCGGGTTCAACGGGTGACGCGCCTTCTCGGCGATGACCTCGCGAAGCTTCGCCAGCTTGGCGTCCCGCGAGGCACCCACCTGATGCGCCGCCGAGTAGAGGGTCGCCAGCCGGTTTCTGTCCTCGATCAGGTCTTGCTTCCAGCGCACCAGATCCACGTCGTGCAGAAGAACCTTCACCTTTCGACCCACCAGAAGCGCCTCGAAGGTTGGGTCCTCGATGTCCACGTCCGTGATGTCGATTTCCTCCACCGACTCCTCGTGGGCCTCGATCTTGGCCAGGGTGGCCTCGACGTCGGCGAACTGGCGCTTGAGCGTCAGCGCGAAGGAGGGAACCGCGCTCTCCATGCGCTTGAGCACGTTGACGCGGAGGAGGTGAACCAGGCTCTCCTCACGATCCACCTGTCGGAAGAACCCTTCGCCACCACGAACCTGCGTGCTGTACTTCGCATCGTAAGCCGCCTGCTTGTGGGGCAGGACGTAACGCAGTGGGGCATACGCGGCCAACGTGAGACGCCGGATCTCGTTGTTGATCTCCCGGATTGAACGGAACTCGCCGGCCCGATCCACGTCCGGCTTGTAGTTGATTGGCTTGAGGCGCTCGGGGAAAGTGCCCGTCTCGCTCGTGCCGTAGTACTTCTGCACGTGCTTCCGGGAACGGGCGATGGTCAGCAGGTCCAGCAGCTTGAAGTAGTCGAAGCCCAGCATCTCGATGAGGCGCTGGGAGGTGCGATCCGTCTCTTCGAGGGCCAGCCATCGATTGAACTGCAACTGGGCCTGCCTAATCGTCGCCTCGATGCTGGGGATGCCTTGGTCGAACAGCGCGGTGTCGTTTCCTTCCGTGACGAAGGCGATCTGGTTCTTGAGGTCTGCCAACCGGTTGTTCACCGGCGTGGCTGATAGCATCAGCACCCGGGTCTTGACGCCCTCCTTGATGATCCGCCGCATCAGGCGGTCGTAACGGGTCTCACGATCCTTGTGCGTGGCCTTGTTCCGGAAGTTGTGGGACTCGTCGATGACCACCAGGTCGTAGTTGCCCCAGTTGACGTGGGAAAGGTCGATGTCCCCGGATTTGCCATCGTCCCGGGAGAGATCGGTGTGGTTGAGGACGTCGTAGTTGAAACGGTCTGAAGCGAGGATATTCCGACGGTCGTTGGCCTTGTAGATGGTCCAGTTGTCGCGGAGGCGCTTGGGAACCAGCACCAGCACACGATCATTGCGCAGCTCGTAGTACTTGATGATGGCCAGGGCCTCGAAGGTCTTACCGAGCCCGACACTGTCCGCGACAATGCACCCGCCAAGGCGTTCGAGCTTGTCGATGGCACCGATCACGCCATCGCGCTGGAACTTGAACAGCTTCTTCCAAACCACCGTGTTCCGAATGCCGGTGGCAGACTTGATGATCTTGTCCTCATCCAGTTCGTCGCCACGCTCCCTGAAGAGGTGGTAGAGCGTGAGGTGGTAGATCAGCGACGGCGGCTTGGGATCGACCAACCCTTGAAGCGAGGCGAGCAGTCTGGCCTTGGCTTCCGGGGAACCGGGCAGGCTATCCCACAGGCTGGAGAACCACCCCGACAAAAGCGCCCACTCGTCGGCATTCTCCGAGCACTGGATCAGGCTGAATTGGTTGCCAGGAGCCAACCCAAGGCCTTCCGTGGTAAGAGGGCAATTGCCCGTGATGGCGCGGCCAGAATTGTTGTCGGGTTGGCAGGCAAGGAATGTCGACTGCGGCAGGGTTGCCGGTGCGGGACGGACATCGACCTTGGAAGCGATCCACTGGGCGCACTGCTTCGCCAATGCCCGTGCGATCAGCTGATTGCGCAAAGATCGATCCGCCTCGGTTCCCAGCAGCTTGAGGTCGGATTCTTTTCCAAGCGGCACGACCAGCCGGCAGCGTTGCAGCTGATCCAACAACGGGCGCAACCCGGCAAAGGCAAACAGCGAAAGCGACGGTGAAGCAACACCCAGGGAAGAATGCTTCGATAAGCTGCGGTGCAACTCGTCGATGACTCGGTCATTTCCGCTGTTCCGTATCAGCCTCATTCAATCATGTTTCCAATGGGTTTAGGCGTCGTCATCTCGTCTGCGGCGTATCGGCGACAGGTTAAATCCTTGACGCCCCTCCCGCACGACAAATCAGTGGCGTCGAAAGGGATGGCAGGACTCCACTGAGGAGACATGACGAGGTGGTGCTGTTCCTGCCTCCTAGGCTTGCGAGACTCTCTTAAGCATGCCGTTCGGAGTTTGGTCCCGCATCATCAGGAATGTGGATCTGCCGACTCTCGTCGCTGGGAAGCTGTGCGCGTTCTGCGCTGCTTGATGAAGGGCTTGAATCCAGATTAAGGCACCGCCCTTGATCGTCGGGCGGGATAAGAATGGGACGCTGAAGTTCCGCCTTAAGCTCCTCGCACAGCACTTCCCAAGGACGTTGATCGTTCTCACGGATCATTTGCATCGCCCGGTCAAAGAAGGCGTTGTCGTTGAGGTTTGATGAGATTTGATCACCATGGAGCATGAGCATCCGCATGCCGTTGGTTACCAGTCGATAGAACTCATCGTAACGGCGGTGGAAGTCCGCAGGTTCTTCCCCCGGCGCTGGGGAATAGTATTCCTGTTTGCAGGGGTCCATGTCCTGCAATGCCTCAAAGATGTAATCCGACATTCCCATGGCTTTGCCTTTCGTTTTTGGTGTGGTTTGGTGATTTGGTCCGAGATATTACCAGTGCTCTTGGTAGGGTAAAGGTCCGGAGTCAGCGGACCGTACCTTCCTCCTTGTTGAGTTTGGCAGAGAGAGTTCGCGTGCCTTCTCGTTTCTTGGCTTCCTTTGATCGTCTTGGGGCGTGGGTCGCCTTGGGGTACACGGCAAACCACTTCTTTCCTTCCTCCTCGGTGGCGAGTTCGAGGTATTCACGTTGGATGACGCGAGGGGAATTACCGCTTTCCAAGGCTACTTTGGCGACGTCATGGGTCAACGCTACGCGGTAGCTGATGTACGAATTCCGGAACTTGTTGGCTCCAACGTCGATTCCCTGGCGCTTTCCATGGCGGTCAAAGGCCTGAAACAATGCTTGGGCACGACCCCAGCGGGGACAAATGGGGCCGCTGGGCTTCAGATGCGGGGTGAGCCAGGCAACGAGGTTGTCCGAGATGGGTACCAAGCGACGTTGCTTGGTCTTGGTGACCTCGGACGGCAGTGTGATGTACTTGGTGGTCAGGTTTACGTGCTCCCACTGGAGGTGCAGCATTTCCTCGGTGCGAACGCCACAGAATGCCTTGATGGCCATGGGCACCACCATCCAAGACGGTGCCGTGGACAATACCTTCTCGATCTCGGGGACGGTGAAAATCTCGTTGGTGGATGGCACCACATCGAGGGTCTTCACTGCCTCCGCCTCGGTGGGCATGCCTTTGGGCAGGTAACCGTGGTCGCGAGCGTGGTTGAAGAGCTGGACTACGGAGTTGCGGTAGTGGTTGCGCGACTTCGGAGCCAGTTCGACGGCCTCGCCCCGCTTGTTGCTGCCCCTGAGCCCACGCAGCCAGTCTGAGATCTCCTTGGTGGTGACCTCCATGATCGGCCGGGGAAAGGCCAAGGCAAAGGCCTCCAGCCGGCTCTTCATGTCGCGGACATGGTAGGAGGATTTGTTGTCGGCCCTCAGGTTGGCGTTCAACTCCTCGACGATGGCCGGGATGGTCTTGTTTTCTTTGACGCTCTTGCCAAACCGCTCGAAGAACCGTGCTGCCTCGATGGGCGAAGTTTTGCCGAGCACATCCCGCATGTCTTTGTATTCCTGCGCCACCTGGTCCAAGCCGATGCCAAACTCGGCGATCAGGTTCTTGGCGCGGGCGTAAATGACGCTGTCCTGCCCGGTCAACTGAAGGGCGGTGGTATCCTCGTTAAGAATCGTCGTCCGGATGGCGTCGGCCTTGTCCCGGGCTTCCTGAAGGGTGCTGAAGCGAATGCGCAGGCGTTTGCCGCCCCGGTAATAGGCGAGCACGTAGGAATCGTAGCTCTTGGACTCGGAGCTGCCGCCAGGCGAATCACCGGCGGGAGGGGAAGCGGGGACCTTCAGTGGGCTGCGATAGATTTTGATCGCAGTCGAACCTGCCATGACGGTTATCGGGAAGGTGACCTGTCGCGCCATAAAACGCGGTACAGAGTGTCACGAAACCGCCACTAAAAATCCAGCAAAAGTCGTAAGTGCTTGATGTTGAATGGATCGGGTGAAGGGAATCGAACCCTCGTGATTATTATCAAGGAAGATTCACGGGAAAGCCCCTGAATCTTTTCCAAGACTGTGACAAAGCTCCCAGATTGCTACCCACGGATTGCCCGACACCGCCTTCCTCTGCCTTGGGACACCACTCGATGCCACTTCCAAGGTTCACTGCTTCACCCGTCCATGCGCAGCCAGCCGCGTTGGATGGCAGTGTCGCCGGCTTGACGCTGTCTGCGGCCGCCACCGACGGGCGTTACAACATCCGGGACAATTGTTATGCGCCTGGCCTGACCCGGACACCGATGACGCAAGCGCTCGCTAAAAACGAAACCTCGCTCAAACTCTCCGCCGCCTTGCATCCACTGGACCGCATCGGCGAACCCGACGAAGGGGCCATCGCCATTCGCTGATTTCTGTCTCCAGAGCAAAGTTTGGTGACCGGTCAAGTGCTGGCTGTGAATGGCGGGCTAAGTTTCCTTCAACCGTGCGTGACTTCACCCCCTTGATTGTAATAGGAATAGATCGGTGAATGTTCATCCACAAGCGCGACTGCGGCATCTGGTCATTGTTCTCGGCGACCAGTTGGATAACGACTCCGCCAGCTTTGATGGATTTGACGCTGAGCAGGACGCCGTGTGGATGGCCGAGGTGGCCGAGGAATCCACTCACGTCTGGTCGCACAAGGCGCGCATCGCGGTCTTCCTGAGCGCCATGCGGCATTTTCGGGATGCACTTCGGCAGCGGAGTGTCACCGTCCATTACCGCCAACTCGACGAGGCTGGAAATCACGGCGCGTTCGGCGGAGAACTTACCGCCACCGTCAAACGGCTCAGTCCCCGGAAGCTTATCGTGGTTGAGCCCGGCGAATGGCGGGTGCGTGAAAGCCTTCAGACGACTGCGCGCGCCTTGGGCGTGGATTTGGAGCTGCGTCCTGACCGGCATTTTCTCTCAACGCGCGAGGAGTTCGCCGCGCATGCGAAAGGGCGCAAGCAGCTCCGCATGGAATTCTTCTACCGCGAAATGCGCCGCAAGCAGGACGTGCTGATGGACGGCGACGAGCCCGTGGGTGGCGTGTGGAATTTGGACGCGGACAATCGGGAGAGTTTTGGCAAGGGTGGCCCAGGCGATGTGCGTCCGCCCGTGAGTTTTGCAGCCGACGAAATCACGCTCGAAGTGCTGGCCCTCGTAGCGCAGCGCTTTGCCAGACATCCCGGCAGCCTGGCGCACTTTGATTGGCCGGTGACCCCGCAGCAGGCACGGATGGCGTTGGTGGATTTTATCGAACATCGCTTGCCGGACTTCGGAAAGTATGAGGATGCGATGTGGAGCTCCGGCGGCAGCAGCGAATCGCCTCCAGGTCTGGGACTGCGCGATCCTTCTAGCGCTTTGGAGTTGCCGTTGCCTCGTTCGTCACCCGTAAAGCGGCAGAGGACTGCCGCGCGCCAATCCGTCGCTGCCCCTGCTGCTGCCCGGCGCGACGCCTATCTCTTTCACTCGCGCTTGAGTGCGGCGATGAATTTGAAATTGCTCGATCCGCGCGAAGTCATCGCGGCCGCCGAGGAGGCCTATCGGAAAGGCCGCGCGCCGCTCGCGAGTGTCGAGGGCTTCATCCGGCAGATTCTTGGCTGGCGCGAATTCGTGCGCGGGATCTAC
>SXMN01000018.1 GCA_005777315.1 Verrucomicrobiales bacterium | reverse complement strand
CAGTACGTGGAGTCTCTCCCCGTCGAGCTCGGGTCGCCCTCAAACAACTGGAGCACCGCGGAGTGCTCGAGTTGCCAACGCAACGACCCACCCTTGGTTCCCGTGGTCGCTTCCCCGGGGAGAATACTCTCGCGGTTCCCCCACCCCGTTGTAGTCTGGCCGGGATGAACTTGGATCGGCTCAAGGACGGCCGCCATCTTATCGTCTACAATCACATCGGCGGCACACCCGGCAAATGGGGCGGCAAACGCACCCCGCTCAATGTCGCCGTCTCAACGGACGCGCAACCTGGAAGGCCGCGCTCATCCTCGAAATTGAGCCTGGTGAATACAGTTATCCCGCGATCATCCAGACGAAGAACGACCTTATGCACATCACCTACACGTGGAAGCGCCAGCGCGTGAAACGCGCCGTGAATGACCCGGCGAAGCACCGGCCGCGCGACTTGGTGAACGGCGAGTGGCCGAAGTGAGCCACTTCGCGAATCCGACTGTGCTTTATTTCCATGATTCGCTCTTTACTCGTAGGTTATGGCCACGATTTCCAGCGTCTCTTCGTCCGGGGGAAAACGGAAAGGCACGCGATCACCCACGCGCCGGTTGAGCAACGCCCGCGCAAGGGGAGATATCCAGCTCACCGCGTCGTTCGCAGGATCAGCCTCGACCACGCCCACGATCCGGTAACGCTCCGCATCGGCGGCGCCGGCGCGCACCGTGACCGTGGCACCGAAACGAACCTGATCCCAGGGACGCGGTGGTGACGGAATGATTTCCGCACCAGCCAGACTCGCGCGCAGCACGGCGAGGCGTTGATCCACGGCGGCGAGGCGAGTCGGCGCCGCGGTATCCGGGCTGAGGGATTGCAGCCGCGCGCGCTCGGCGGTGAGCTGGTCCAGTTCCTCGCGCAGCCGGGTCGAACCCGCGGGCGTGAGCAAGTTGCGCGTGCCCGGCGGGAGTACCGGCAAAGTGGCCACCAACGGCCGCTCCGGCGCGTCATCGTCCTCGCGAGTGAAAGCCTTGCTCATGCGAAGTGAGCAGGGCGGCTGGCGCTGCTTCGTGGGCTGGAGGTGCCGGGCGAAGAACGTGGCGACCTTCTAACAGGGGAGATGTTCGTTGCCGTCACGAATAGAAAATTGGTTTCGGATGGTAGTTCCAAGATAGATCTTGGAGAAGGATTGGAGCAAGGAAGAAGGCTGGGAACAGGGCTGTTCTAAAGTCGGGTTAGGGATCCAGCAGCCAGTGCGACGACTTGGTGGAGGCGTCGACTCATCAAGTCTCTGAAGGTGGGGAAGGTGCGATCTCGCTTGCAACGTTGAGCTTTGGCCCAGGACCGATATTCCCCCTGGACAGCCCGACGCAAGATTCCAAACACGGTGACCGAGACCGGATGACGCACCCGGCACTGGTCTTCCCCTGCACTCACATCCAGCGGATAGTGAGTGCAGTTTTCGATGCTCCAATAC
Organism: Verrucomicrobiales bacterium; assembly: GCA_005777315.1. Classification (GTDB taxonomy): domain Bacteria; phylum Verrucomicrobiota; class Verrucomicrobiia; order Limisphaerales; family F1-12-MAGs170; genus F1-120-MAGs170. The sequence continues at coordinate 2,397 of SXMN01000018.1, read as the reverse complement.
AGGCGAACCAACTCCAAGAGTCGCGCCGCATCCGCTTGCTCAGCGGTCAGGCTGGTTATGATCCAGACTGTCTCCACTTCTTGCTTGCCCCCACTGAGCTCGCGAATGCGGTCCACGCGAGCCAGTTGAACGACATGGGGAAAACCCATTTGTTCCGGGGTGACGTTGATAACTTTGATGCCTCGCCACTCGATCCGTCCGTGGCCCTTGTTGGCCGTCATGAGTTGAGGGGGAAAAATCCTCCGGCAGGAGGTTTTTGGCTTGGTTGAGCAGCGTTTCCTGGTTGCCCTTGGCCACCAGGACGAAGTCCCCACCGCCTTCCTGCACAATTGAACGCGCGGTTTCCACCTGCGTATGGAGTGCGTCCATCAGCGCAATGGCACCGTCCAAGTCCAGCCTCTGCAGAAGCGTTTGTGCCGCGGGAATCTCGTTGCTTTTGTCTGCCACCGCCTCGACTCCCATCGTCCTTCCGCTGCGCGCGTTGACGGCTCCGACCAGTTGGGTGCCACGACTGCCTCTCACCGCCTTGCCATCCAGCACCACCACATCGCCATCCTGGCTTCCCAGCCTCCCCTTTTGCCACGTCCAAATCGCCTGCTGAAACGCCAGTACCGGAACGGCTTTGAGCACTCGATAAATGCTGTTTTCTGTCGGAACCTCATACGTCCGATTGCGCCGGTTGAACCAGCACCGGAACCCCGCTCGCTGTGTCGGGGATAGATCCCTCGCAAACAGGGCCACGCCTCGGTGTCCGCCCCGGCCTCCTGAAAGAAGATAGGCAAATACGATCGCCAGCACCGTGGCCTGCTTGTGTCGAAGCCCATGCACGCTCCGGCTTTCAGGCACCTGCTCATGGACAATCTGCCACAGGCTCCCCACATCCTCCCGCTTCATTAAACAGCGCGGATCCACCTTCTGTTCATACCCCGCCAAAACTTCGGGAAGCTCTCGCGCTCGCAACGTCCGGGCCGCATGTTTGACCAACTCGCGCACAAACAATTGCTTCGGTCGGTCATGGCACTCATAAAAATCCTGCGCCACTCGCTTAAAGCCCGACGTGTAACCTACCGCCTTCCACCCGCTGGCCTTGTAGGAGGTGCCTCGAAAAAGTTGCGTGTCCACAAAACTTTCCACCGCGAGTATCGGATGACTGTAAGCCTCCTGCCAGTCTGACGACAATCGTCCCAAACTCCGCCCCATCACGAAGCTGGCCAGATTCGGATGTTCGCCCGAGGCGCTCAGCAAACAGAATCGCGCATTGTTCGCAATCATCGACAACCTGGCCCGCCGTTGAGTGTCGTTCCATCCAATCCATCTGTCGCGTCCCTTTAAATGGTAGGCCGCTGACGACCATCCCAGCAATGCCAGCCACTGACCTTCACGCTCTGCCACGTGCCAGAGCTGTTCGCCAACTAGTTGCGCGTTCTTTAGGTAATGCCTTTTACAAACCTCCTGTTGGCATCTCGCCATCTCTTCGGGCAAAACCCGCCGCACGATGACTTCGTTCAAATACTTCCCTTCGATCGGATCGGTGCTTCGAAATGTCTTCTTTCGCATGCACTCTACAGAAACAAATTTTAAACTGCTTGTCCACCATCGCCTTTAAATCGCTCACCATCACTTACTTACGCGTCAGTCCAGAACCGCCCTGGCTTAGGCGTGACAATTCAGCTAAAAGGCAAGGCGGCGCGGCGCCGCGGCCCGACCGAGTATTGCGTGCTCACGGCTCCTCGCCTCAGGCCACGCGGTGCTCGCGATCGAGACCGAGGCTCGCCCCAAAGGAAGACGGCCCCCATAAACTTAAATTCGGCGACAAACTAATTGCGCCATGCTTGTTGAATTGCCCCATCCGTTTTGATAAGGTGTTTCGAAGTGATGTCGGAAAGCTTCAAAGAGTTTCCCTACAACAGCGTCGGACCGTTAGTCGCTGGGCTGCTGCTTTGTCTTGCATTGGTCGCTGCATTTGGGGGGCTGTGCGTCGCCTTGGTGCTCCGTCATAGGAAGCTCCACAAACCGGAGCCAGAACCGGCAGCGCCAGATGCCCTCTCCAGGGATCTCTCGTCCACTCAGATCCCGTCTCGATGGCTGGCCATCAAAAGCGCCAATTCTTTGGTGGTCCAATCGGCCCTCGGCTTGCATAACTTGAAGCCATGCACCTGGCAGGAAGGCTTGTCTCAAGTTCAAGATCGCGATTTGCTTGTTTCCGCCCCGGTTGACGGTTGGATTCTTGTCACGGGCGGAGGGTTGCCTTCTCCGGAGAACGATATCGACGTCTGCTTCCATTGGCTTCAGCGGCTGAGCAAAGACCTGGGAACGGTTCAACTTTTTTCAATACACCCAGCGCTCTCGCACCACGCCTGGGCGGTCGCTCAAGAGGGAAGCGTGGTTCGAGCGTAT
>SXMN01000180.1 GCA_005777315.1 Verrucomicrobiales bacterium | reverse complement strand
GTGTGACATCACCCAGGTCGGCCTGCCACCGCTCGTGCTGACGTTGGCACTCGTGAACGTTTTGCCGGAGCCGGTGACACCGAGAAGCGTTTGATGGCTCGCGTTGGAAAGCAGCCCCTCGGTCAGCTTCGCGATGGCCGTTGGCTGATCACCGGCGGGACTATACTGGGAGACGAGTTCAAACATTTGACGGCATTCGTAGGATCAAGAGCGGGGAAACTGACGCCCATGCGATCTATCCACGTCCTTCGCGATGCGCAAAAGCCAACAGCAGCACTCCAAGTTTAGTGTATTCCTCAATCCAGCCTCCACAGTCAGCGAGGCGCTGTGGAGCATCCTCGGAATCGATGGCCGATTCGCTGCGCGTTTCAGTAATCATAGAGCGCATTGTCACGCTCGTAGCCCTGATGATAGCCGCCTTCGGGATCATTTGGATCGCCCATCATGTCGCCGAGAACGTCTCCCATGTCCGCTTCAATTTTCTCAGGGTCTTCACCGGCTTCGAGGCGTTTGATGGCGACATCCAGTTCCTTGGGCATCATACCGGAGGGCATCAGATCCTTCATCTTCCGCATCATGTGCGCCATGTGCTTGGGATTGTTCTCGTCGATGTGCGCCATGTCCCTCTCCAGTTCGCCCATGGCCCGCATCACACGTGGATCATCCATGTCTGGCATGGGTGGTTCGCCCTCGCCTGCTTCTCCACCGGCCGCAGGCGCGGCAGGCTCTTTCGTTCCACGAGGCATGGCGAACCGGCTCATCTGTTTGGACATTTTCTTATTTCCGCACTTGGGGCAGACGGGGAGATGCTCCGGATTCACTCGCTTGGAGAGGAAATTAAAAACAACCCGGCATTTCGGGCAGGAAAATTCGTAAATCGGCATATCAATTCAAACTCGTTTCGACCTTGTAAATACTGCATCCGGCCACGTTCGCAAGACGGGAAACTGTTCTCGACGCAATGCTGGAGTGAGCGGGCAGCAAGCCCGTCATTTCAAGTGCCCGGAACTGTCAGAGATCGTCCGTTATCCCGGGCGCTCAATTGGAGAAGAAATGGAACCGCCACCTTCGCCCAGGCTTCCGGCTTGGGATAGGCTGCCGCGGAACCTCCAAAGCAACTACGGAGCATCGCCGTATCAATGATGCCGGGATTGAGCGGAATCGCAGCCAGCCCGGCTGGCAATTCCTGAGCAAGCGCCTGCGTCAATCCTTCAATCGCCCATTTCGTCGCGCAGTAGGGCGCGACTTCGCCATCTGTCGAACGACCCCAGCCGGAACTGAAGTTCACAATGATTCCCGTGCCGCACTCGATCATTGCCGGAACAAAGTGACGGATGATGTTGGCGACACCCTTGAGGTTTACATCCACCACCCGCGAGAAGGTCTCTGAGTCCACCTTCCAAAGGGGTTCGTTGGGATTGATCACTGCGGCATTGTTCAGGATGAGATCTGGCACGCCGTGGTCACGCAGCACAGATTCAGCCCAAGCCGCAACCGCCGTATCCGATTTCACATCCACGACGCCGAAACTGTGAGGAGAACCGAACTGTCGGCTCAGTCGTTCGATCTCATCCGCCGTACGCCCACAACCCACGATGACGTGCCCGCGCGACACGAATTCCTCGACCATTGCCCTCCCCAGGCCGCGGGTCACGCCAGTGATAAGGACAAGTTTTCCTTTCATAAAATCAAACACGCAGGCGGATAATGAGCTTTCATCGGCCTCGCGTCACCTGATCGTATAAGCGGCTGAATTTCTCCGTCACACGCGCCGCGGAAAGTTCGCGTACACTTTCGCGAATTTCCGCCGGAGGAACTGGTGTCACTCGCGCGGCCAGAAGATCACGTAATTTCGCAGCCAGATCCTCATGGTCGTCCGGCTTGAACAGAACCCCGGTCCGCCCGGGACGCACGATATCCACATTGCCACCGCTGGCCGAGGCGAGCACTGGTACGCCAAGCGCCAGTGCCTCGCTCAAGGCAACGGAACAGGGTTCGTTGGTCGAGGGCAACACCATCCAGTCCGCTTTGCGCAGGCATTCGCCCACGGAATTGCTCATGCCGCAAAATAAGAATTGCGATTCAAGCCCCAGTGAAGCCACCAGATGGCGCAGTTCCTTTTCATAGGCCACCGAGTCGGGGTCACTCGGGCGCGGACCCCATAGTGAAAAGCGGATGCGGTTCCGCTCATCATCCGTCAAACGCCGCATAGCGCGCGCCAGAAGATGCCAGTTCTTCCACCGCATGATATTCCCCACTCCTGCCAGATGGAGCGGTTCGCCACCGGCGCGGTTTCGCCTGGTCACCAGTGGTTCCGAAAAAAATCGATCCGCGCAACAATCAGGAATGATGCTGACCTTGGGAAAACTCTCAGCCAGTCCGTAATGTCGCACCATGTTGGGAGTAAGCAGGACGGTGTGAAAGTTCCTGAGCCTGGCCGCGCGGCCATACAATTGCACGCGCCGCGCATAGGAATGATTGGTGAAGATCACCCGCCGGCGCTGAATGGCGGCAAGTGCCATGACCACAAAGAGTGATCCCCGTGTATGAGCATGGATCACATCGAAATGCTCGCCAGCCAGCAGGCGGCTGACTTCTAGCGTCATCAGTGACGCGCGGGCAAGGATGGCGAAATGGTTCGGGAGATCGGCACATCCGTGCCGGGTATGGCGATAATCCAGACGCGGCAGTCGGGTTTCGCGGTAAACCTGGTGGACGAGGACCGAGTGTTGCCAGCCGCGCCCCGCGCTGGCGGTCTGCACATTACGAATCACGGAGAGAATGCCACCCATATCCTCCCGGTCGCCCGTGAGGTGGAGGATTCTCATTCCGCAACCGGTTCAGTTCCGCGTTCCTGTTGAGCGACTTCGAGACGTCTCTGCAACGCGGCCCAGCAGGCTAGGAGCAATCCGGCGAGCAAGGAAAACGTCTTCATCGCGTACTCGCTGTCGCCGTGGAGAAACGTGAATCCAAAAACGTAAGCCACCCACATGCCGCCCAACACGGTACACATGCGCGAGAAATTGTCGTCACACCCATGACTCCGGACATGCATCAGGATCTTATAGGCGATCACGGTGCCTGCGATGAGAAAGAGGCCCATGAAAAGAGTGCCCGGAATTCCAGTATTGACCATGAGCCCGATGAAACCGTTGAAGAAACGTCCGCTGTTGGCGTGCATGGTGACAGTGCTGGGATCCCACTGCCATGAGTAATCATTCATTTCCAGGCCGAATCCGCGTCCCATCCAGAAGAACTGCGGCATCATATCCATCCCAAGCCGGCGCAACTGCCGCCTCGTTTCGAGGGTTGCATCCCCGTCCTGCCTTGCCTGCGGGTCCACATGGATTCCAGGAAGCACCGACGCGGTGCGTTGCACGGACAACGGCGCATGTTCCACGTAAGCGTATGTCAAAAACACCAAGCTGACGGTTGCCACCAACAGGAGAATGGTGTTCTTCAGGTCGAAAAATTTCTGGGCTACCGCGCAAAAAGCCAGCACACCAAGCACCACCATGACCAGAAAGCGATGTCCGCTCAACATCCCGAGCATGACAGTCCCCATGGCGGCCGGGATCAGGATCAGGGCCTTCTTGCCTAGAAATTCGCGTATGTTGTACCGAAGCAGCAGCAGGAAGAACATTCCACTACCCACCACGTAGAGAGATTGGAACCGACGGATGCCCATTCGCGCCGACTGATACTCAAAATTCACCGCGTCACCCGGCAGCTCAAAAAACTGGAGCAGGAAGAAAAGGCCTTCGGGAGCGAAGGAGAATGCGAAGTCCGAGACGAAGTAGGTAAATGTCAGAAGCATCTGGATGACGAACAATCTATACAACGTCTTCTCATCCAGCCGGTACATCACGAAGAGGAATGGAAAGATGACGCATGTCATCTGCTGGAAATAGAAACGCCCTCCCATCTGGCCCGAGCCCAAGATGCGGAGTCCTACGCCGCGGTACATCATGGTGGCCATGAGTACGGCGCAGTAGCCCAGCATTCCGATAAACAACCATCGATTCTGATGAATCACTTGCGCGGAATCCCTGGCGTACTGCCTCATCATGACCGTGATGGTCAACCCGGACCACCCTAGAAGCGCGGCAAACTCCCAGACATACGGACGGCCCGGAAACAAAGGCACGATCAACGCCGAGCTGAACGTGGCCACGGCCAGGTAACTGGAGAGTTTCGAGTGGTACGGCAGCGTCATCATCCAGGCCCCGCCAGCCACTGCCAGCGCCAGCATGAGCTGATCCGCAGCCAGCAAATAACCCATCCCCAGCGCGCCGAGGATGATCACGCAAAACCAAAAAGCCTTTTGAACCTTGATCTGTTGATCAATGGACGCCGTAAGCATGGCGGTGGTTATAGCGAAGAGTCACGCCAGCGCAACGAAGTTCATCAGGCGTACAATAAAGGATAGGTGTCGGAGTTCTGGCCAGATCGCAGGTGACGGTGCCGGGCAACCTGCACGCGTTGACACCCTCACTCTCGCCGCTAGATTTCGCGCGCCATGCCAAATTCCACGCCAGTCATTCGTCTGAGGGGCGTGCGCCACAACAATCTCAAGAACTTCGATCTCGATCTGCCGACGGGCAAGCTCGTGGTTATCACCGGCCTGAGCGGTTCCGGGAAAAGCTCACTCGCTTTCGACACGCTTTATGCCGAATGCCAGCGCCGCTACGTGGAGACTTTCTCGCCATACGCGCGACAGTTCTTCGACCGGATGGACAAGCCACAGGTCGATAAGATCGAGGGGATTCCTCCCGCCATTGCCATCGAGCAACGGAACAGCGTCAAGAGCACTCGCTCAACCGTGGGCACGATGACAGAGATTTGCGATCACATGAAGGTGGCGTGGACGCACCTCTCGCAGTTGCATTGCCGGAATTGCGGTCAGCCGGTGCGGAAGGAATCGCCGCAACAGGTTTGGGAGTTGATCCGAGCGATGGATGACGGGACTTCCGTTGTCCCGGATCGTTTCAGCCCGCGGAGTGAAACACGGTTGCACGAGGTTCTTGTAGCTTTTGAACTGCCGCTCTCAGAGAAACTTTCGCTCAGTGATTCTTTGGCGTTGATTTCCAAACAAGGCTACCAACGGCTGCTCGTGCGAACTCTGATTGGTGGTGCTGTTGAAGATGGCTTGGCGTTGCGGGAGGTGATGACCCCGTATGGCTCCGCGAAGACACAAACCTGCGGGGATCTGGCAATAATCCGGATTGAGGACGCCGCTACAGCGCTGGCTGCCGGGAATCCGGGATCGCTGACCGTGATTCAAGATCGCGTCAGGCTCTCGCCACAGAACCGGGCCCGGTTCGTGGAGGCTTGCGAGCAGGCATATCACTTCGGCAAAGGCCGGTTGTTGATTTTTTCGGTGCAACAAACCGAAGGACGATTGGACGGAGTTTCAATAGGGTCGCCGCGACGATTCTCTCGTGGGCTTCATTGCGCCGCTTGTGACATTGAGTACCGCGAACCATCCCCCGCGCTCTTCAGCTTTAATCATCCCGTCGGTGCCTGCCCCACGTGCAAGGGGTTCGGACGCACGATCACGATCGATTACGATCTGGCAATTCCAGACCGTTCTCTGTCACTGGCACAGGGAGCTGTGAAGCCTTGGCAGACCGAAACCGGCGCTGAATGCCAGACAGATTTGACCAAGTTTTGCCGCCGTCAAGGCATCCCGATGAATGTTCCCTTTCATGAACTTGAACCCAGGATGCAAGATTGGGTGATCCAGGGAGATCCCGAATATGGAAAGGACGACGAACACCAGTGGCCGCGCGCATGGTACGGCGTGAAGGGCTACTTTCGCTGGCTCGAATCCAAAGCCTACAAGATGCATGTGCGAGTGCTCCTGTCTCGTTATCGTGCTTACACCAGATGCGGCGACTGCAAAGGTAAGCGGCTCAAACCGGATGCCCTGTTGTTCAAAGTTTCGACGACTGCCACCTCGTCAAGAAACGAATCAACATCAAACACGGCACCAAATGCCCCTGAATTGACGCTCTCCGACTTTTACCAACTCTCCGTCAGAAGCGCGTTGCAACTGATCCAGGCGCTCATATCGAGGCACGGTGCCCGTAAACCCAATGATCCCCTCGCTCTTGTTTTGGAAGAAGTGCGTTCGCGCCTCAGTTATCTTGAGGAAGTGGGGCTCGGTTATCTCACATTGGATCGCTCGACCCGCTCGCTGTCCGGAGGCGAAACTGAGCGCGTGAATCTCACCACATGTCTTGGTTCGCGCCTCGTGAACACACTCTTCGTTCTCGACGAACCAAGCGTCGGCTTGCATCCACGGGACACGGCAAAGCTGGTCGGCATCCTTGGCAGGCTGCGTGATGCGGGCAACACACTCGTCGTCGTCGAGCATGAGGCATCCGTGATGCGAGCGGCTGATCAAATTGTGGACCTCGGACCAGGCCACGGAGAATCCGGAGGCGAGATTGTCTTCCAAGGCTCCTTCCGCGATGTTCTCAAGTCAGCAACTTCCATCACAGGGCAGTATCTGAGCGGCAGGAGGAGCATTGAGATTCCACAACGTCGTCCGGTGAACGGTGCCAGCGCCCGGCTTGTTCTTAGTCATGCCTCGTTGCACAACTTGAAGAACATCACCGTCGAGATTCCGCTCGGACGGCTTGTGTGCGTCACCGGAGTCAGCGGCTCAGGCAAAACAACGCTCGTGCGTGAAGTGCTGATGCCACTTCTGACCAGCAAGCTCGCAGGCCCGGCACCCCACTCCTCATCTCGCGGCGGCGAATCCGAAGACGAAACCACTCCGGAGGGCCCGGTTGATGGCAGCAATCGGGCTGTTCAGTCGGCGGAATTGCGTGGATGGGAGTCATTGGGCCGTGTTGTCATGGTGGATCAATCCGCACTGGGCCGAACCCCTCGCTCAAATCCCGCAGTCTATACCGGCGCATTTGAGGACATCCGTGAACTCTTCGCTCATTCCGAAGCGGCCCGGCAACGCGGCCTGGGTGCGAGCGCGTTCAGTTTCAATTCCAGCCACGGCCAGTGCGAGACTTGTCGTGGCGCTGGTTTCGAGAAAATCGAAATGCAATTCTTGAGCGACGTGTTCATCCGTTGCCCCGAGTGCAATGGACGCCGCTACCGTCAGCACATCCTGGAGATCACCATCCGCAACGAAAGTGGTGAGGGCGATGAGTGGAGCATCGCCGATTTGCTGGATGCCACCGTGGATGAAGCGGTTCATTTCCTGCGCTCATTTGCAGCCTCTCGACCGGCACAGCGGGCCGTTTCGTGCCTGACGCTTCTTCAAGAAGCAGGGCTCGGTTATTTGCGACTGGGGCAGCCGATTAACACGCTTTCCGGTGGCGAAAGCCAGCGGCTTAAACTGGTGAGCCACCTTGTTGAGTTTCGCCATGCTGAAACAACCGACGTTAAACCAACACTTTTCCTTTTCGACGAACCCACGACGGGCCTGCACTTCGATGATGTAAGAATGCTGCTTCAGGTGTTCCATCGGCTTGTCGATGCGGGGCATACCGTGTTGATCATCGAGCACAACATCGACGTCATCAAATGCGCGGACTGGCTGATCGATCTCGGCCCGGAAGCAGGTGAACAGGGCGGCGAGTTGGTGATGAGCGGAACGCCTGAGGATGTCGCGGCGACCGCTTGCAGCCACACAGGCGCCGCCTTGCGTGACGCTTGATGTAAGGCACGAGGAGTCTCCAGTTCAACTTCGCAGGCTCGATTTGCAGACGAAGTCAGTTTCTCCTACCGTGATTGCGTGTTGATCGCTTTCCACAAACCTTATGGAGTCCTTTCGCAATTCACCGCTGATGGTTCGGCGAACCGCACTCTGGCGGACTTTGGATTTCCGCCACTCGTTTACCCGATCGGACGGCTGGATGCGGACTCTGAGGGACTCCTGCTGTTGAGCGACGAAGGAGAACTCAACGCCCGATTATTATCTCCTGAACGTGGACATCCGCGCCGGTATTGGGTCCAGGTGGAACGTATTCCAACCGACGTAGCGCTCAGACAAATCGAAGAAGGACTTGTGATTCACAAACGCCGCACAAAACCTTCTCAAGCCTGCATACTCGATCCACAACCGGAAGTCCCCCCTCGCAATCCACCGATCCGTTTCCGCAAAACGGTACCCACATCCTGGATCGCCATGGAACTGGTTGAGGGCAAGAACCGTCAGGTGCGGCGCATGACAGCCGCGGTTGGCCATCCCACGTTGAGGCTTGTGCGCGTGCAGATTGGCGCACTGGCATTGAGCGGTTTGTCTGAAGGCAAGTGGCGGGTTCTTTCCGAAAACGAGCGCAAACTCGTCTTTGCCTGACGCTGGAATCACGGCTTATTGTTTCGCAGTATCACCAGCAGAATATCGAGCGGGTCGGCTGGGACCATTTAGTGACAGGCTCCAAAATGTTGTCGCTATGGCAACAGCCGCACGCTCGCGTAGCTGATCGTGTTGCCGGCTCCCTCGCGCGGCCCAAGCATCTCCAGTATGCGCGAAGGCGGCGAACCAGCCCGTACCGTGGTGGTGAAGTAACTCGTGAACGGCTTCGCCAAAGGCAGTCGCACCGGCTGTCCAGCCGAGCCGTCCGGCAGAATCTCGATGATGCGATTCTCCGCCACCCGCCGCCCGCCCGCCTCAGTGCCGGATGCGTAACACACTACAAAGAGCCGGTGGTCCGGTGTGACTTGGAACCGGCCTGCTGATCCGATGATGTCTGGCTTGTCCTCCGTCGATTCCATGAGAGCGCGGCGTCGAACCACCTTGCCCTCGCGGACTACCGCATAGTTCAAGGTGTGACTCTGCCTTGCCTCGGGAAAGAATTTCGCGCGCAGCCGTTCGTCGATGGCCCGCTCGCTCCAGAGCAGATGCACCTCGCCGTTCGGTGCCAGCCAGAGGTCGCCCGGAGAAACCCAACCGCAAGTCTTGTCGCGGCTCGCGATCTCAATCCACTCCGCGAACGGCTTCCCGGAAATATCAGGAGTCCAGGTGTAGAACAGCCGGCGGAAGTCGTAGTCCCAATGTTGGCCGGTCAGCTCGCGCTTGAACTCGCGCCACGCTTTGTAAGGCTCGACAACGTCGCTGACGCCGAAAAAATGAACGGCACGATCGCGCAAGGCCACGTTGGGATAGCAGACGCGGATGGGTTCAGGCTTGTCGTATTCCGCGCCCCACGGCCACTTGAGCTGGCCTTGCGCGCTCCAGTTGCCGGCACGGTCGCGAAAGGTCCATTCGGCATGCGTGTAGCCGATGTTCTGGAACAGCACGAGTTCCCCCGCCTCACCATCCGCCGCGAAGCTGCGATAGGAATGCTCAGCGAAAGGTGGCGTGCCTTGCCACGCTGGCTTCAGGGACAACGGCACCGACTTGAGATTGCTCGTGGTGAACTGGAACACCTCCGGTCGGGCCGGACCGCCGTTAGGTTGCGGCACTGAACCCAGGGTGGGGTTCGCGGAGAGGAACACTCGACCGTCCAAAAACGCCGCGAGCGGGGACGGCTCCCGAGTGCGACCATCGTCCACGCGCACCTGTTCCCAGCGCTTGGAACCGCGTCGGAACAGCACCCAACGGCAATTGTTCAGCGGCTTCGCGTCAGGAACCGTTTCCAAACCACTGGCGAACACGTCGTCGCCCACCCGCACCAGCGAGGTGGACCCAGAGCACCACATCGGCCCGGCGCCATTGTTAGCGTTGGTGTAGGTGTAAACGTCCTCCTCGATCTGGACCACCGGTGCAAGGCCGGTTCCACGCGAGAGGAGCGACGAGCAGAGAATGATCGCTGCGAGGGTAGTTTTCATGGACATGCCCGACTGTTTTGAGGCCATGGCGGCAGACGTCAACATTTCAATGCGACAGCGTGTCATCGGAAGTGTCTTAGCGAAGGTGCGACGGGCATCCTGCCTGCCGATATTGGCGGCGGCTGTTTGAGCGAGGCAGGATGCCCGTAAACCGTCAGGCAGGCCGCGCATTCACAAGTTGGCGGTAGCAGAGCACGGAATCGTTACGACTCAGCAGATCTCCAAATAAAAGAGGCCCGTCTTGCGACGGGCCTTGAGAATCAAGCTTGAGCTTGAAGAGTGGAATCAGGCGAGCTTCCGGCGGAGGCCGGCGAGACCGACCATGCCCAGGCCAAGGAGGGCCGCAGTGGTGCCGCCGTCTGGGACTCCTTGAGTTTCACCAGGCCGAGTTACAGCTTCCAGCGTGGCCTTGACGAAGATGAAATCTCCAGTGGTTCTCGTGACGGTGTAACTGATGTCTCCGCCATTATTCAAGTCTGCGACCATCGTCAAGTTAAGAACCTGATTCAATGGGTTCAGCGGGTATGACCACGTAATGAGCGTAGGACTACCAGACGCGAAAAATTGTCCTCCGAGATCAACGGTGAATGATTCACCGGCTGTATCCCCAAACAGCCCATCATCTTTCATCCAAAACTGAGCAGCAGCACCCACGACCACGTCTCCGTTCGGGATGGTAATGTTGAAGGTTCCGGTTTGAGTCAGATTACCGGCATTCATTAGGGTGTTATGAATGTTGATGTCCCCGACGACTGCGCCAAACGCGCTGGTGGAGCCAGCCACCAGAGCCGCCACGCATGGCCCTCGACAAGGAGGGTGGAATGAAGTTTGAGGGCAAGGAGATGGAATGAATTTGGTGGCGCGCCGCTGTGGACTCTGATTGGATTGGCGCATGTCCATCGCGCATGCGGATCAAATGTTGGCAGGATTGC
>SXMN01000179.1 GCA_005777315.1 Verrucomicrobiales bacterium | reverse complement strand
GACTTTTTGGTAGCGTATTCGTGCAAGGGACGCGGGATGTGCCCGGGCTGCAACACACGGCGCATGGTGGAGACGGCGGCGCACCTGGTGGAGCATGTATTTCCAGCAGTGGCAGTACGGCAGTGGGTGGTGGTATTTCCAAAGCGCCTGCGCTACTTTTTGGACCGTGATGCAGACTGCTTGAAGCGGGTGGCGGGGATCGCGATGAGCGAAGTGCAGCGCGCGACAGCGGGAGCGAGCACAAGCACGGCGGCGGCAGGCCGCAGCGGGGGGGTGATGTTTGTGCACCGCTTTGGCGCGACGCTGAACGCACACGTGCATTTGCATTTGCATTTGTGCATGCTGGACGGGGTGGTGGCGTAGGGGCGGCAGGGGCTGGTCTGTCCAAATTGGGCCATTTCCGCCTGTTGCGCTGAGCGTACCTCTCGGAATGTCGGACAAATATCATACAAAAGTGATCATTGACCATTATAAATCGGCGGGGTGGAAATTCGTTCAAATTGCTACTTGACGAAAGCGGGTTTAAAGGTTACGATGCTTAAGTGAGCTTAGATTTCGTTTCACTATCGCGCTTCAAGGCCTATTACACCCGCTTGCCTTTTGATGATCATGGGTTCAGCGGCAAATATGCGGACATCGTTGTCGAGTTGCCGCAGCGGGGACAGTTCATCTTCAGCCGCGAGTTTGGTTACCAACCACAGTGGGTGCCGCGCGGCGGCAAGCCACAATCGGTCGCCCGGCTGATTCCGCGCAAGGGCGATGGCCCGGACGAGCGCCCGGACAATCACAACATCGCGTGCAACGCCGCCATCGTCGCGCAGGCGGACGAGAGCGTCACCGTCCACTGGCGTTATGCACCGGATATCACGAAGCAGTCGTTCACCGATTTCCGCGCGGCTTACAACGCGGCCGGTACTCCCGCGCCGTTCTATGCCGAATACGCGGACGAATACCTCACCATCCACGCTGACGGCAAAGTGGACCGCACCGTGAAGAATGGCTGCTACCGGCTCGATGAGTGGAACGATCCGCGCAATCAGATCGAACAGACTTTGCAGCTCGCGCCTGACGGCATCCGGGAAACTGTCTTGCGTCCTGCGCAACTCTCCAAGACTCCCGAACGCCCGGTCACCGGCTCACCGGTGAAGTCCGGGCGCACCACGAATTTGATCCACCACTGGCGTTTTGACGAGGGGGCCGGAGGCGTGACCACGGAAAAGCAATCCAGCAAGGCCTGTGACATCGGTGGCGTGGAGGCGTATTGGCGGCCTGGTGTGTCTGGCACTTGTCTGTCGTTTGATTCTTACAGCAGCGTCGTCACGTTGCCTGCGGCACAGTGCCCGAGCCTCAACGGCGAATTCACCGTTTCAGCGTGGATAGCGATTCAGGAGTATCCCTTCAATCTCGCCGCAATCGTGGACCGCATGGACTCCCGAACGCCCGGTGACGGCAACAAAGGTTATCTGCTTGGCGTCAATGCCAAAGGGCAGGTCGAATTCAAGATCGGCAACGGTGAGGCTGTTCAGTCGGTGACTACCGAGCGCGTTCCGCTTTATGAATGGGTGCATGTCGCCGCTGTCGCCAAGAGCGGCGCGGCTGCGGTCGTTTATCTGAACGGCAAACCGGCCGCCACCGCAACCAACGCGTGCGCTTTCGTTGACGCGACGAACGCCGACCTCACCATCGGGATGACCCGTTCGGTGCGGCAGTTTCCGCAGTTTGGCGAGCGCGTGGTGACCAAGCAATTCCAGACAACCATGGCGTTCAGCGGTTTGATTGATGAGGTGGAGTTGTTCGACAAAGCCCTGAGCGAATCGGAAGTCACTGCGGAACACGCCGCGCTCAAGCCGTCAGAGGCGCGCCCATTGAAGCCGTGGGTGCTACCTGCCGGGCCGGAAGTATCGCGGGGATTTCGCGCTGAGCACACGAAGCTGCGCTACAGCCCGGAATGGGACGGACTCTGGCGCGTGGGCGACTCCGCCGACATCGTCGTGACATTTGCTGACAAGCCGTGGCGCTATGTGTTCTGGCGCGGCACGCGTTATCTGCCGTCGCTGGTCACCGCGTGCGGCCCAGGCGGCATCTGGAGTTGCGATCAAAGCCCGGAACACTATAACGGACAGTGTCACGAGCATATGTCCGACATGCTCTGCCGGTTTTCCAACGCGCGGATCATCCATCGCAGCGATGCGCGTGTGGTGGTGCATTGGCGGAACGCCTCGGCCTCGATTGATTACAAGTGGCCCGCGTTGGATAGCAACGGCTGGGGGATTTGGACGGACGAATACTGGACGATCTATCCCGACGGCGTTTCCATCCGCCACCAGTTGGTGCATAACAACACCGTCATTTCCGATTTCTGCGAAATGAACCAGAACGAAATCCTCTGCCACCCCGGACAAGCCATCGAGGATGTCTTGCACAACGACGCGGTGATCCTGGCTAATCCATCCGGCCAGACGAGGACCATCGGACGCTCAAGCCCGCCCGCCAAGAAGGGCGATGGCGACTGGAATTTCCAGATCATCAACTTAAAGGGCCGGACCAAGCAGTTCGAGCTCGGCGAGATCGGCGCGTCAAGCGAGACGTTTCTGCACAATACTGTCTATTGGCGCGGCTGGACTCACTACCCCGTGCAACTCATTCCGAGCGACGGCACGACAGTCGAGACCTTTGATCGCCCGTCGTCCACATGCCCCGCCACCTTTCACGAACTGCGTCACCTCAACGGGAACAACATCGAAGCGATGGTCATGTATGGTTTGACCGACAAGCAGCCAGACGAACTGACATCCTTGAACCGTTCTTGGAACTTCGCACCCGCCGTCACGGATACGAACGGCTGCGTTTCCCTCGGCTACGAGAAACGGGAACGCGCCTTTAAATTCGCGAAGACCACCGGGGGCGTCGCCTTCACGCTGGGCGCCAGCAAGGAGCAGCCGCTGGAAAATCCTGCGTTCATCATCGCCAATTGGGGCAGCCCGGACAGCAGCGTGACTTTGAAAATCAACGGTCAGGCCAAAACGCAGGGCGTGGATTATCAGGCAGGCATCGAGTTGGACACGGACGGATCATACGCGCTTGTGCTCTGGCTGACGTTGTCCGCGACCGAAACGGTTTCGATTGAAGTTGATGGCAGGGAGTGAGTTGGGCATGAGAAAACGACTTTAGCATTGCAAGGTTCCGGCGATGATTTACAACGACTGGAGTCACTGAATCGTATGAAAGCAAAAGAGAAACTGCTCAGTCCCGCGTAATGTCGCTTTTCTTCCTGCTTGCCGGGGAAGGCGCCTTGGCAAACGAAAAGCTTAAACTGCGGGAAGCAAAAAGTTTCAATATGTGAAACCATTTTGTGTTTAATCAAAAAAATGATGAAAATTAAATCTCATTTTATTTTAAATGGGATCTTGTATCTCTTGGCATCGATCAAGGTGGGGCTTGGCAATACAGCCAGCGTGGACGAGAGTGCTGATTCCACAAAACGCATCATCAATTCGACTGAGGTGGGCGGAGCTGACGGTGACACCTTCGACCTGAAACAGTATTTCGACTGGCAGATTGCCATCTGCTACCACCCGATGTATATGCTCGTGGACGAGGATCGGAGCGAACCGATTATTGGTGAGCGCATTCCGCCGTGGGGCGCGGCTACCGCTGAACAATATCTGGAGCGGGTGAAGCGCAATCTCGCCTCGCTGGAGAAAGATCCGAATCTGACGCTCAATTACGAGTGGGCAGCGTGCGCGCTGGAAGACATTTCGGTTCGCTTCCCCGATGTGATGCAGCGGATGCAGGCGGCGCACCAACGGGGCCAGTTGGATTTTGTCGGTGGTGAGTATTCATTGGCACACACGATGACGTTTGGTTCCTAGGCGAACTGGCGGCAGTTTGAGCTGGGGTTGGAGGTCTTTCAACGGCTCTTCAGTCAGCGCCTCACCGTCCATGCGCATCAAGAAAATCATCTGTATCCGCAACTCCCGCAAGTTTTGCGGCACTTTGGTTACGAGTATCTGGTAATGCCGAACTTTCCCTGGGCAGTCACTATCACCGAGGGGCCGTTCCAATTGCTCGGGCATGAGAGTGGCACTTACCTGCGGAAGGGCGAGGAGTTCATCCGCGCCACCGCGCCTGACGGCACGAAGCTTCCGGCCTACTTCGCGACCAATGTCCGGCAGACGAAGTCTAATGACGAATATATGAAAGATTTGTGGAGCTGTCCGCCGCTCTGGATCGATTTTCCCGACCTAGAAGAATACGGCAATCCGATCGCTAAGGCTCGACCGGTCTTACTAGGACCTGCCCTGGCAGAACGGTTCAAAGCCGCACCGCCGCGTGCGGTCGGCAAGATCCAGTGTTATTACTCCTATGCCGAAGGGATTTGGGCTGAAGAACATCAGCGCGTCAGCAAAATGGCGGAAGAAGCCACGGTCCAGGCAGGAAACCTTCTGGCAATGGCGCGATTGGCCGGCGTGCCGCTCGACCGTCAGGACAAGCTCAACAACCTTTGGCTCACGGTGTTGAAATATCAGGATCACGATGCCACCTGGATCGAGGTCACCGATCTGCGCCGCAAAGCCATCGGTCAGTTCCAACAAGTCGTGGCCGAAGACCGCAAGCTGATGGCCGAAGTCGCGGCTTCTCTGGTGCAACCCGACCCCAGCTCTATCGCCGTCTTCAATGGATTGCCCCGGCCTCGCACGGCCCTGCTGGAAGTCGGTGCCGATGAAGTCCCCGGTGGCGGGGCAAAGTTGCAGAAGGTGGGCGAGAAATTTGTGGGTTTTGTTGATCTGCCTGCGAGTGGTTATCGGAGCTTCCCGCTCGGCAAGGATTCCGGTGGTGTGTCAAAAGAAGTTCCACTGCCGGAACACCTGAATACGGAGTTCTACCGCGTGCAGCTTTCGAAGGAAGGTTTGATTGAGACGCTCACCACCGCCAACGGCCGGAAACTCGTGACCGGCGGCGATTACCTCGGCGGTGAAATCCGAGCGGTGATCGGCAACCGCTGGGTGAACAATCGCACGGCGACCTGCATGTTCTACGACGGTGACGTGTGTAGCGTGCTGGAACGCACCGGTATATTCGGGCAAGCGGAGCGCGGCGCAACCATCGGTCGCGGCATCCCACTGCGCGAGCGCTACATTTTCTTCAAGCATCAACCGCTTATCAAAGTCGAACTTGAATTCGACTTTGACGCCGACTCGATTGGCGACTTCCACATCGAAGAAACCAAGCTCAATGTCTATTACCCCACACCCGGTGGAGACATCCGGCATGATGCGCCGTTTGGTTTCGAGACGGCCGGCGAAGCCGAACAGTTACTGGCGCTGAATTGGGTCCAGTGCGGCGGCTTGACGTATGTGAATCGTGGCACTCCCAAGCATTGGGTGCGCAACGGGGTCCTCGCCAACACGCTTGCCTGGGGCGGGAAAGAATGGACCAATCGCTTTCACTACGCTTGGTGGATGGAACGCTGCCCAAACTACGACTTGCGTCTCTACGGGCGGCAAAAGATCGAGTATTTCCTGATCCCGTCAGCCCCCTCGAATGGGGCGGTGGCCACGCGCGAGGTTGAGGCGCTAACAGCCCCGGTTTTCATTGCTCAGGGAGCCGGTGAAAAATCGTGGGGCAGCTTGAAGGATGACTCCCTCGCCGTGACTTCGTTGTTCGAGAAGGATGGCCAGGTCTGGTTGCGCGGCTACCAAATGCCTTCGGCGAAGAAAGGCCGCTTCCGCGATTGGGAAATCTTCAATCTGCCAGCGAAAGAAATTCTCCAGAAAGGTGGTAATCAGTAACAACCTTGCCGACCGATGCGCGCCTGGCGGCATCCGGGAAATTGTCTTGCGCCCCGCGCAATTCTCCAAGACTCCCGAACGCCCAGTCACCGGTTGCAGAGCTATTTCATTCCCGGGATCGCAATTTCTGGGTAAAAATAGAAAGCAAATGGCTATAGCAGGCGGCAGTGATTCTCGAAGGGGTTAGAAAAAGCGTATAACTCGGCACCTTATTCCGGCAGGTTTGCATGAAGTCTGGCCAATCGGTGATTTCTGGGCTGATAAAGCCGGGGGATATTCCTCCAAGAGGCGGGCTTTACCTGATGGATGTGGTGCCCGACGGCGAGGTGCGTTTTGGTTTCCCCAACATCAGCGACAACGCCGAGATTGCCGAGATGATGGCAAGCGGGGCGCATTGCACCCTGTTTGTTACCGGGCGCGGGTCTGTGGTGGGCTCGGCTTTGGCCCCCGTGATCAAGATCGCCTCTAACCCGCACATGTATGCCCGCCTTTCCGAAGACATGGATGTGAACGCAGGTCGGGTGCTGGATGGTGCCGGCACGCTGGAGGAGGTGGGGCAGGAGATTTTCGATTTGGTGGTCAGCCTAGCCTCGGGCAAGCGGAGCAAATCCGAGGATCTGGGCCATCAGGAATTCATCCTGACGTACAAGCGTTTCGAACCGCTCGGCCCGGTTTGCCTGCCTATTATGAAGTAGTGAAGATGGGACGACTGAAAGGCAACACCGCGCAGATCACCGCCGGCGGGGCAGGGCATTGGCCGGGCCTCG
>SXMN01000017.1 GCA_005777315.1 Verrucomicrobiales bacterium | reverse complement strand
CCGCATTGTTGACGAGGATGTCGAGCCGTTGCCTGGTCGTCAGAACATGCTGGGCGACCGCTGCGCAGGCTTCCTCGCGGGAAACGTCCAGCACCGAGAATTCCGCCTTGCCGCCTTGAGAGATGATGCGTTTGACGGTCTCCTGGCCACTGGCTTGATCGCGATCCGTGACGAATACGAAAGCTCCAGCCTTGGCGAATACTTCGGCAATCGCCGCTCCGATGCCGGAGCCTGCACCAGTCACGAGGGTGATTTTGTCTTGAAGTGTAAACATGGCAACGGCTCCAAAGTGTAGAAATCCGCACCATGGTGACAATGGAATTCTCCTTTCCGAGCCCGGCACGGATTCGTTTCATCGCGAACCCAAAAATGATTTGTCGCCCCGGAGGATTCTATGCAATCTCTCGTGCCCTTGTTTATGACACAGGTGAATTTAGCTCTGATCGGCGGCGGAACTGTCGGCGGTGGCGTGTACCAGGCACTCCAACGGAACGGTGCTTTGATGGCGTCGCGCCTTGGAATTGGCCTTCGAATCGCCGGCGTCGCCGTTCGCGATTTGAGAAAATCACGCGCGGTCTCGATTCCTCCGGCGTTGCTGACCAAGGATTGGAAGACGCTCGTTCAACGTCCGGATGTGTCGTTGGTAGTGGAACTCATGGGGGGAACGTCCATTGCCCGCGACGTGGTCCTGACGGCGTTGAGGCAGGGCAAGGCGGTGGTCACGGCCAACAAGGCGTTGCTCTCGGCTCATGGAGAGGAATTGTTTGCCGCCGCTCGAGAATCCGGAGCCAATCTGTATTACGAAGCGAGCGTTGCCGGCGGAATCCCGATCATCAAGGTCTTGAGGGAAGGGTTGATCGGAAACCGGATCACACGCCTCTACGGCATCGTCAATGGAACCTGCAATTACATCCTGTCACGCATGAAGCAGGAGGGGGCTGACTTTGAAGTCGTGCTGGCGGACGCCCAACGTCTCGGATACGCCGAGGCGGATCCCACTCTGGATGTCGAGGGACATGACGCGGCCCACAAGATCGGAATTCTTGCGTCGCTTGCTCACGGCTTTTGGGTCAACCCCAGGCACATTCATGTGGAGGGCATTCGCTCAATCACCAGGCTGGACATGCAGTTTGCATCACAGCTGGGCTACACCATCAAACTGCTGGGAATTGTGAAGACACACAGCGGACCGGCTTCGGGAAAACGCGCTCGCAAGTGTGAGGTGCAGGTTTCCGTCTATCCGACGCTGGTGCCGGACAGTCACGTTCTTGCCAGCGTGAACAATGTCTTCAATGCGGTCTTTGTCCGAGGCGACGTTGTCGGAGACACATTGTATTATGGTCGCGGCGCGGGCCAGGACGCCACGGCAAGCGCAGTGTTGAGCGACCTCGCGGACGCGGCGCTGGACATCAAATTTGGCAGCAACGTGCGGATTCCTCCATTTGTACCTCACGAAGGTGACGGAGTGGTGCAGCGGATCGACGACACGGTCTCGCGCTACTACCTGCGACTGGCGGTCACGGACAAACCTGGCACCCTGGCGCGGATTGCCGACATTTTTGGGGAGGCGAAGATCGGAATTTCATCGGTCATTCAGCCGGAAGGGCACGAGGGCGAAAGTGTCCCGTTGATTTTCATGATCCATGACGCGCCAAACTCGGCAATGAGGAAGGCGCTGGACCGGATCGGCAGGCTGTCCGTCGTGAAGGCGGCCCCGGTCATGATCCGCGTGGAGAGCTTTGATTAGGGCCGCAGACTCATGGCAAAAATATTTTTCAGAAGCACGAACGGACAATCACCCGGTGTTGATCTCCGCGAGGCAATGCTCGCCGGCCAGGCCCCGGACCGCGGACTTTATTTTCCCGAAATATTTCCGCAACTGACGCGGGACGAAATCGCTGGGTTCGCGAAGTTGCCATATCGTGAGATCGCCTTCCGAGTGCTCAGGAAATTCACCGAAGGCATCATTCCCGACGACGATCTCGCCGCGATGTGCCGCAAGGCCTACAACTTTGGCGTGCCGTTGGAGGTCATTCATTACGGCGTTTACCTGATGCGGCTGGATCAGGGTCCGACCGCTTCGTTCAAGGATTTCGCCGCCCAAATGATGGCTCAGATGTTCGGACGCTTCCTGCAGGAAAACGGCCGGCAGCTCACCATTCTCACCGCCACCAGCGGCGACACGGGCGCGGCGGTGGCCCACGCATTCCACAAAATCCCCGGTGTCCGCGTCCTCGTGTTGTTTCCGATCAATGAGGTCAGCCTGAGCCAGCGCAAGTTGATGACCACGCTTCGGGACAACGTCCGCACCTTGGGAGTGGACGGGAAGTTTGATGATTGCCAGGCCATGGTGAAGCGCGCCTTTGCCGATCCGGACTTGAAACACATCGCGCTGTCGTCCGCGAACTCCATCAACATCGGACGTCTCCTGCCCCAGAGCGTCTATTATTTCTACGCGGCCTCGCGCCTGGCTCATCCGGGAGAGCCCATCGTGTTCTCCGTGCCGAGCGGCAACTTTGGCGACATGATGGGCGCGGTCGTGGCGCGCGAAATGGGCCTGCCGGTAAAAAAGATCATCACGCCTGTCAACGACAACGACTCCTTCCCGCGCTACCTCGCCAGCGGCGTGTATCAGAAGATTTCCCCGTCGCGCAACTCGGTCTCAAACGCGATGAACGTCGGCCACCCGAGCAATCTGGCGCGGCTCGTGGCCGTGTATGGCGGACAGATGGACGAGACCGGCAGGATCCACAAGCAACCCGACCTCGCCGCGATGCGTCGAGACATCTTTTCCAGCTCAATCTCTGACGAACGCACGCGCTCGTCGTTGCGGGACTTCTGGAGCCAATACCAGATCCTGCTGGAACCCCACGGTGTCGTCGCGTGGCAGGGCTATCTCGACTGGCTGGCGGCAGAACCGGGCGGCGACGTTCCGGCGGTGATTGTGGAAACAGCGAATCCAGCAAAGTTTCCGGAAGAAGTCGAAAAAGTCGTCGGCTGGCCGCCGGATGTCCCGGCCTCCATGACTGCCGCGATTGCGTTGCCCGAGGATTACGACCGGATGGACGTGGATTACGAGAAGTTCCGCGAGTATTTAATGGAGCGACACAAGCCCGGCGCATCGCTGCGATAGTGGCGAACTGACAATTAGGCCCGTTGAAATGAGTCTGCACAGCTGATAAACTGCTCGCATGAGCATTACCTTGAATCTTGATGACGCCACTGCAGCGCAGCTTGAGCGCACGGCGAAAGCGAGCGGGATCACCTTGTCGCAACTCATCACGGATTTGGTGCTGCACAAGGGCGTGACTCCGGTAACCGCGCCATTGAAGGGGACCGTCAACCTGGCACCGCCGCATGATTTTGGAAATCCACCAGATTTTGACTATCGCAAAGCACTGGCCTTGCTGGACGAGGAAGACGCCGTGACCTATCGGGAGAAATTTTTCAAGGCCCGATGATTCTGGTGGACACAAACCTGTTGATCTACGCCACGGACAAGTCCAACCAGCGGCACGACGCGGTGCGGGCGTGGCTGGAGCAGCGCCTCACGGGAGGAGGCGAGGTTGGTTTCGCGTGGATCGCGCTGCTCGGTTTTATTCGCATCACCACGAACTTTCGTGTCATGCGCAACTGTTTTTCCATCGCTCAAGCCATCAGTCATGTTTCCGCCTGGTTGGCAAATCCAGGTGCGCGAATCATCGGGCCGACCGCCGCTCACTGGCAGCAGTTGCAAACGATGCTGAGATCGGCGGGGACCGGCGGAAATCTCACTACGGACGCCCATCTCGCCGCCCTTGCCGCTGAGCATGACTGTGAACTCTGCGCGGCAGACGGCGACTTCAGCCGCTTCGCCGGCTTGAAGTGGCGCAATCCGTTGAAAGCGGCACATACCAAGGCGGAAAGCTGATTCAAACTCATGGCCCTTATTGTTCAAAAATTTGGCGGAACGTCGGTGGGCAACACCGATCGCATCAAGAACGTGGCCCGGCGCGTCGCCGCCTATAGGGCCAAGGGCGACCAGTTGGTCGTGGTGGTTTCCGCCATGAGCGGAGTCACGGATGGTCTGATCAAACTTTCCAGGGAGATCACCACGCTTCCCAGCGAGCGCGAAATGGACATGCTGCTGGCGACGGGCGAGCAACAGACGATTGCGCTGACGGCCATTGCGCTCCATGCGCAGGGCATCCCTGCGGTTTCGTTGACGGGAGCGCAGGCGGGCATAGTCACGGACGGTGTCCATACCAAGGCAAAGATCCAAAACATCACCCCCAGGGAGGTTCACAAGTTTTTGAACGATGGAAACGTGGTGATCGTGGCGGGCTTCCAGGGGCAGACACCCGAGGGACATATCACCACGCTCGGACGAGGCGGCTCCGATCTCACGGCCATCGCGCTGGCGGCAGCATTGAAGGCCGACCTTTGCCAGATCTACACCGATGTGGATGGTGTTTACACCGCTGATCCAAGAATTGTTCCCGAAGCCAGGAAGCTCGATGAAGTCTCCTATGACGAGATGCTCGAACTCGCCGGCGCGGGCGCCAAGGTGATGCAGCTTCGGTCGGTGGAATTCGCCAAGAAATTCGGAGTCGTATTTGAAGTGCGCTCCAGCATGAATGACAACCCAGGCACCATTGTGAAAGAAGAGACCAAAAGCATGGAAGGCGTCGTGGTTCGCGGCGTCTCGCTCGACAAAAATCAGGCCAAAGTCACGCTCGTTGGCGTGCCGGACAAACCGGGAGTCGCGGCCCGTGTGTTCAATGCCCTCGCGGATGGCGCGATCAACGTGGACATGATCGTGCAAAACGTGAGCCACGGATCAAGCACGCCTGCCACCGACCTGTCCTTCACCGTTGATAAACCGGACCTGTTGAAAGCAACCAAAGTCATCGAAGATCTCAAGGGAGAGATTGGTTATCGCGAAGTCAGCGCCGACGAAAACATCGGGAAGCTTTCGATTGTGGGTGTGGGCATGAGAAGCCATTCCGGTGTCGCCGCGAAGATGTTCGCAACCTTGGCTGCGGAAAGTGTGAACATCGACATGATCTCAACTAGTGAGATCAAGATCTCCGTGGTGATCGGCCTTGCCAAAGGAGAACAGGCCTTGCGCGCGGTGCACGCGGCGTTCATGGCGAATTGAACTCGAGAAGCCATCCAATGTGCGTGGCGTTCCGGTAAAACCGATGGGCGCTGGAACAGTTTCCCGGTTACGAACGCTTCACAAATCGAAGCAAAGCTCACCTGCAATCGGACTGAACATCCAATAACCTTGCCCGCCTCGTGGTGTTGTCCGGGTCAACCAGGGGCGTGGTTCCTACCCATCTATTCTGTTTTCAGATGCTGGCACGGGCCACAAAGCCTGCAGGTTGTGACATTGCCTTTGTCCACGGATGAATCCACACTCCGTCCCCATGATTTCGGAGCTCAAGATCGTCCAGGATTCACCCATGCTCATCCGTGTGGTGCCGTTCGTGGCCTTCCTGATCCTTACGATGGGCCAGGGAAAATTCGGCGAGACATCGCCATACTGGTTTTATTTGGTGAAGACACTTGCGGGCGCTGGCTTGATCTGGTGGATGCGGCCGTTTGTGCGGGAGATGCGGTGGAAAGTGGATTGGGAAGCTGTTGGGGTTGGGATTGCCGTGTTTGCAGTATGGGTCGGTCTCGATCCGCTCTATCCCAAGATGGGGAGTTCCACCACCACTTGGAATCCCTTCACTGCCTTTCCTGATTCGCCGGCTCTTGCCTGGTTGTTCGTGTCCTGCCGAATACTTGGTTCAACCTTGATTGTTCCCGGGCTCGAGGAGGTCTTCTATCGATCCTTCGTTTATCGCTATATTGAGAATCAAAATTTCGAGAGCGTTCCATTTAACAGATTTCAAAAGTTCCCATTCATCCTGACAGCGCTGATCTTCGGTTTCGCCCACAATGAGTGGCTGGCCGGCATCCTGTGCGGTTTTGCGTATCAATGGCTCATGATCCGTAAGAACGGCATCGGGCATGCGATGACGGCCCATGCTGTCACCAACCTTCTCCTCGGAATCTGGGTGGTGTGGAAGCAGCAATGGAATTTTTGGTGACCCGATTTCGGCACCACCTTACCCATGAATCAGGGGTTCAAAGCATGCATTTCCTCTCCAGAGGGTTCTCACTCCGCTCCCTTGAACGAGCTGATCCTGTTTGAAGATGAGCATCTGCTGGTGGCAAACAAACCCGCCGGATGGAACACACATGCACCGGCACCGTATGCGGGCGAAGGGCTCTACGACTGGTTGCGCCACCGCGAACCGCGTTGGGCCGGCCTTGCCATCATTCATCGACTGGACAAGGAAACCTCCGGCGTCATCGTATTCTCCAAAACGGCGTTGGCCAATCGTTCGCTCACTCACCAGTTCACTGAACGGGCCGTTCGCAAAACATACGTACTGCTTACTGACAAGCCTGTTTCCAGCCGGCAATCGACGGTCGTCTCGACGCTTAAGAAGGTAGGAGACCATTACGCCAGCCAGCCGTTTCGCGCGGGAGCTGAACGGGCGGAAACACGTTTCCATGTGGCTTCGAGTCAAGCAGGGCAAACACGCTTGTCGGCCGAGCCGCTCACAGGACGCACCCACCAAATCCGGGTTCATGCGGCATCGAGTGGATTTCCAGTCCTCGGTGATACCCTTTACGGAGGCTCCCCGGCGCCGCGTGTCTGCCTGCACGCCGCGAGCATCGAGTTCCAGCATCCGGCATCTGGCAATCTCGTGAAGTTTGAGGCTGGGTGTGATTTCTCGGCGAACACGCGTGGGCAATTCCGGATGGCGGTGATCGACATCAATGAAACGAATGCTTACCGGCTCATCCACGGAGCTGCCGACGGATCGCCCGGCTGGTACGTCGATCGGCTCGGAGCATTCCTACTTTCTCAAAGCGACACAGACCTCACTGCGTCGCAAATGGCGACGCTGAGGGAAATCCAAACTAAATTGGGAATTCGAGGTGCTTACCACAAAGTCCTCACCCGTCACGTCCGACAAAGCAAAACTCCGGATGTCTCGCCAGTCCTCGTTCTTGGCGAAGAAGCTCCAGACGAGTTTCTAATCCGTGAAAACGGACTGAACTTTCTCCTCAGCTTTCGTGAAGGATATTCGGTCGGGCTGTTCCTTGACCAACGGGATAACCGGAGGCGTTTCATCACGGGCCACGTTGCGGCTGGATTTCCCTTGTTTCAAAATCCCACCCAGGAATGTGAAGTCCTGAACACCTTCGCCTACACATGCGGTTTCTCCGTCTGTGCCGCACGATCCGGTGCGCAAGTCACCAGCCTCGATCTGTCACCCAAATACCTCGAATGGGGCCGTCGCAATTTCACTCTCAACGATCTCGATCCCGCCGGTCATGACTTCATCTATGGCGACACATTTGACTGGCTCAAGAGGTTCGCGAAAAAGAAGCGGCTCTTTGATGCGGTCATTCTTGATCCGCCTACATTCTCGCAATCGCGTGAATACGGCGTCTTCCGGGTAGAACGCGATTACGGCAGGTTGGTGGCGTCAGCGCTGAATGTCCTCCGGCCCGGAGGAACGCTCCTTGCCAGCACCAACGCCGCGAAGATCGATCCGGAGAACTTCGTTCGGACAGTCTCCGAAGCTGTATCAACGTCAGGCCGGAAGATTGGCCAGAAGCATTACGTTCCTCAGCCGCCGGATTTCCCCATCACAAGAAGCGAGCCTGGCTACTTGAAAACGCTCTGGCTGCGAATTGAGTGAACAGACATTCCGCGGGGTTGCGAAATGAAGTGCGTGCTCCACGCACGACATCGCCACCGGAACACGGACTTTAGTCCGCAGGACGCATCGGAGTGGAGGGGTGCTCCGACTTCCACCAAAACGTCTCGCAATGGGAGCGTTCCTGCCGAATCGTGGTGGTTCGAATTCCTCGGAAAATGTGAACCTTTCCCTTCTTGAGCGTGACTAACCTTCAAGCGGCCGCGAAATTTTGGAGAAATTATCAAGACTAGACACATCACATGAAGACGATTGCAACAGTTCTATGGACATTCCTCACCTTCGCCATCACCGGACTTGCGGCGAATGATTCCGCTTTGCGCACCGACATCAATCCGGCCTTGCTCTACTGGCAAGCGGTGGCCGTGATGCCGGATCGTTCGGCGCATGACCACCTGTTCACCAACGAATGGCGCGGGCGCGAACTCGATGATGAATTCCGCAAGCTGATCAAGAGTTACGACGATTCCTTCAAGCTCCTCCGGCACTCGGCAAGACAGAAGACGCCGTGCGACTGGGGATACGATATTTCAGAGGGCCCCGAGCTGCTCCTGCCCAGCCTGGCCAAGGCGAAGTCGTTCGCGCAGGCGGCGCGGCTTCGGATGCGCTGGGATCTGGAGGAGGGTCGTCCGGACGACGCCCGCGACGATTTTCTCGCGGCATTCGTGCTCGGACGGCAGCTCTCCAGGGATGGAGTGCTCATCTCGGCGCTCGTTCAGATCGCGATCGAGAACATCCTTGCGTCCGGCATCGCGGAAAACTGGTTTCGCTTGAGCCCGGAGACATTGCGGCAGATCATGGATGGCATCGCCGCCGCGCCGGCACGCGGCACAATCGCCCGGTGCGTGCCGACCGAGCGCATCGCCTTCCGCGACTGGCTGACCCGGAAGATTGAAAGTTTTCAAGCCTCGACGACCAGCGAGCATGAGGCGATGAAGCGGGTGCGGGCGCTGTTGATTCCGTTGATTTCCAACGAAAGTGACGGATTCGCCACACCGAACACCGATCAAATCATCCAGGCCGCAGGTGGCACGACCTCTGGGTTGCTCCGTCAACTCAAGGAATTGGATGCGTATTATGACGAGGCGGAAGTGCTCATGAAGTCGTCCTATTCCCGGTTCGTCCCAGACATCAAGGCGTTCAATGAAAAGGTGCGAAACAACCCGAACATGCTCGTTCATGTCTTCTTTCCAGCGTTCGAGAAGTGCCGGCTCAAGGAGTTTGCGATCGAAGTGAAGATAGCGATGCTACGTGCGGCGCTGGATTACCGGCAGAATGGCGAGGCGGGTTTGCGTACTGTGATGGATCCATTGTGCCAGGAACCGTTCCAATTCAGCCGGTTTGAATTCGAGGGCGTAGATCGAGGCTTTGTGCTGCGATCGAAAATGACTTCGCGCGACTGGACTGAATCACTGATATTCATCGAGAAGGATGGCCCGGCTTTCTACCTCGACGGCCAGAATACAGGCAAAAAAGTGAATTGAACGGGTTCGTTCTCAAGGATTCAGTCCAGGCGATACCAAGTGAACGCCGTTTCAAACAAGGACGTGTTGCAACCAACCGCCAGTTCCGGGCCCGATCTCATCGACCGGGCCCGCGCTGGTGACGTTGAGGCGTTCGACGAACTCTGTCGCGAACACGGTGACCGCCTGCTGCGCCAGGCCATTGCATTGAGTGGCGACGCGACGATGGCAGAGGATCTCGTACAGGAAACGCTCGTCTCGGCCTGGCGCGGACTGCCGCGATTCGGGGGCCAATGTCACTTCTTCACCTGGCTGTGCAGCATCCTGATTCACCGATACCGCAACTCACGACGAAAGAAGTGGCCTCTTCCCTTTTCATTCCTGTTCGGCGGTGAACATGACCAGGCCGCGAACTTTCTGGCCAGCGTTCCAGATTTGAGCCCCACACCCGGTGCGCAGGCAGAGCGTCAGGAGAATGCCATGGGAGTACTGCGAAGCCTTGAGAAACTGCCGGCAAAACAGCGTGAGGTTGTTTACCTCCGCTTCTATGCCGAGGAATCACTCGAAGGAATCGCCGCGGCCCTTGGCTGTTCGGTTGGCACCGTTAAATCACGACTCTTTCACGGCCTCGAACGACTTCGCCAGATGAAATCACTCAAGGAGAATTCAAACCCATGAAGCCCTGTGCCCGTCATCGTGAATCCATTGCCCTCCTTGCCGCCGCATCATTGGAAGAGGGTGAGACGCCCGGGTTGAAGCAACATCTGGAGCAATGCCCTTCCTGCCGCGCGTATCTTCGAGAGATGTCAGTGCTTTGTGAGCGCCACTCTACTGCCGCTCACCAATTACCTGCTGCAGAAGTTTCGATGCGCTTCCAGGCCCGTGTCGCCTCTGCCATCCGAGCTGGGGATGCGCGTCATACGCCGGGAATCAGCATTCCACTTTGGTTTCGTATCGCGTCTGTCACGGCGGTCGTGCTCATGATCGCTGGAGTGTTCATGCTCTTTCACCAGCCCACGCCTCCAGCACAGATCGCAGAACAATTGATTCCTGAACCGGAGCGGAAAGGGGAGCCCGACAAAATCAGCGCCAATCTCATCACTTACCGCCTTGCCTTGAACCGTTCGCCAGAGGCCTTGGATCAACTGCTCGCCCAGGAAGCTGCCCGCTCGACAGTCTTTTTCGAAACCTCATTGCGGTTCAGCATGGTCCATTCACCTCTGGATCCGTGAGGGACAATCGTTCGAAGCCAGGCGGAGTTGCGGGCCAACGCGTGCAGCTTCTGCAACGCCCTGAGCCTGGAGGACGACGCGCTTACGGTTCGCTTCGGCTTTACCCGGCCTTACGGCAACTGCGGCGTAACGACACGGTAGTAACTGGTGCCATTGGCTGCTGAAGGCTGTGTGATCTCCGCGACCCGGCTCGTCGGCAAGGCGGGCACATCCACAAGTTTTCTCCACATACTGTCGGCGAATGCATCACGGCTTTGCACGGTGTACGAGTGGCCGGCGGCGGCGGCGAAGCGAAGCGTCACAGATCCCGCCTCGCCATCCGAGTCGAGCGTGATTTCAACCTGCAGGTTGCTCTGCGCGTCGTGAGGGTCCGTGCCAATCTGGAATTCCTGAAAGTTGGTGAAGCCGTCGGCGTCGGCGTCAAGTGTGGCAGTCTCGCGATTGGCGGGAGTGATTGCGTTGGCGAGTTCCCACGCATCGGGCAAACCATCGGCATTGGCATCGATAGTGTTGCTTTTCCCGGGCGTCGATAGCATTGGAAACGCGTAAACGGCCTCCGCACCATCGGGAACTCTTCCGGCGGATACATCCGTGGTTTGTGCTCCGAACATGACTGAATCGATCAACCCGCCTTTCGCCGAGTAGAGTCCGATGGCCGAACCTTCACTGCTCAACTGAAATGCAAGGTGGTCGGCGCCTTTTCCTGGATTTCCATCGGCGGTGAACACCGCGAATCCTCCACCAGCGATGAACGAGAGCGGCGTGATCGGCGACTTGGCACTCTTTTCCAGATCATCGGTCAGCATCAGCCCTCCCATATTCACAGCCTGCGGATCCGCATTGAACAGCTCGATCCAATCTTCGCCTTTGGCCGGGCTGGCCATCCATTCATTGATTTTCAGACGCGTCGGCGAACCAACAGCAAGTGGTTCATTGGGGCGACCCGGCGTTGGGATGTTCAACATCCACGCTCCTGCGCTGTCGGGGTTGCGGCCGATCGAGTGATTCGGCAATTGGGGGCCAAAGGTGGAGACGTCTCGAAGCACATAACCGTTTGTCGAATTGAGGAACAGGCCAATTGTCTCGCCCGATTGTTTCAAGCTGAAACCGGCGTATAAACCAGGCTCGGCCGTCAACGTGTCGCAACGCACAACGAGATAACCGTGGGCCGGGATCACGGTCCCTGGAGGAAATGGAAATCTGGCCGGCTGCAATAAATCATCCGTCAAACTGAAGCCGTCCAGGCTCTGTGCTTGGCTGCTTGGATTATGCAGTTCAATGAAGTCAAAGGCGGGGGCGTTGTTGGCTGGCGAGCTGGACGGGCCGGCAAAAATCTCGTTCATGACAATGTCATCGGCACCAGGCGCGTCGGCGCCAAACCGAAACGGCGTCTCCAGGGAAAAGAGCGAGGGATGACCGTTGGCGTCAGTGAAGGAACACTTCCAGAAATAGGATTCGCCCAGTGTCAATCGTTCGAAGGGAACTGCCAGCGTGGTCAAATCGTTGGTCGTCGTCAGCCGCATCACCGGCGAGTAATACGAGCCGCTTGCGGAGCGGATCAACCATGTGGTCGAAGCGTGGGCGGCGACAGGGTTGGTTGAGTAGCCGTAGGCAGAGGCTTCGAGACGCGCGAACGGGCCGATGTTCTGGCCACTGGCAGGCGATTGGTTCACCGGTTTCGTCGGGCGTTCAAACGCACCTCGGCCGCTCTGGGTGTTGACGGAGCGCAAGCGGCCGACTGCCCAGGTTCGGATATTATTGCTGACACCCAGCGCTGCCAGATTGTCCGGATGAAACACCGTGTTGTTCAGCCACCAGATGCGGTCCTTGAACTCCTCGCGGTAGGCGGCGATAAAACTTTCCTTGAAGGTGTTCACCGGCGTTGCATTTGGCTGGCCTGCGAAGATGGATCCGGAGGCCGCCTGACTGTTCATGACGCTGTCAAAATCCCAAGGCGCCATCGACCATAGTCCGTTGCGCCGTTGCCAGACGAAATAATTGTGATTCACGTCATCCCACGGAACCATCCAGTTGATGGTGGCAAGATAAGTCAGGGTCTGATCGACATCCCAGTTCTTTGCAAAATAGTCCCGCAGTTGGGGGATCTCATTGGTAGTGGGCGCGGAACTGCGCGCGTTGCGCGCCGCCCAAAGGCCATCGATCATTGCCTTGAACGCCGTGTGGCCCCGCCATCCATGATTCTGAAGAGCATAGGTCCATTCATAGCGCTGAAGAGGCGTCCAAAAGACCAGGCTTTTATTGGTCGAGGCCACGCGTGCGGGAAGGGGGCGGCCATTGCCCGGCCCGTAAGGACCTCCATTGGCATCGAAGATTCCCGCTGATTTGAAAATTTCGCCTGGCAGTTCCATGGGTTGGTCCGGGCGCAGCGTCGCCTGCTCCTCGTGGAATCGCTCGAGCAACTGAAGATTGTACTCCTCCTGTTCAAGACGGCGCAGGCGGGTCGTGTTGTTCATGTAAAGATCGACCCAGCGCGTGAGCGAAGTCGGCACCCCTACCGCCCGGAAGATCGCGTGACCCGCCTCGGTTTGATAATCCTTGTCGGTGATGAAGAAACTGTCTCGTCCGTTGAAGCGGCGGTAATCCGGAAAAAAGACCTTGTAGGATTTCCGCCCCACTTCGCGGCGAAACTGGCTGCCGTGATAGCGCATCTGGATGTCGTAAACCACCCCGTCGTGAATGAAGATTGCAGGTTGTGTGGCATTCCACGATTTGCGCGGGCGGCCCGGAGGATCAGGTCTGGTATAACGACGCGGATCAGATGTGATGTTCGTCCGGAGAACGGTCAGGCTGTTCGACGAAATGAAGATGTCGAAGCTTGGCACGACGGGATCGCGCACGGGAGAGACAAAATACGCATGCCAGCCGTATGGATCATCAGGGCGCGGCGACACCACCTCGTCCCCGGCGCCTCGATCCGCCAGGATGCGATAGCGCACCACGCTCCGATTCGTCTGGCCCGGCAGCTCCACGGAAAACCTGCCTTCGGCAGCGCGTCCGGCAACAAGCATGGGCCGTCGCACAACCAGCTTGTTGGTGCGTTGGATGTCATCGAGGAAATAGTCGATCTGAACGCCTGACAGTTCGTTCGTCCCCGAGAAGAGGCAGTCGATTCGCGCCGGCTGATTCGCGCGAATCAGGCGATGGCCGTCGCTTGCCTGCGCGACATGCAGCATGGTGACCACTGGTCGTGGAGCATCCCGCTGCAGCGCGTTGCGCCGCCCCGGACTGGGTTCGCCTGGAAGCGGTGACGCCAGCCAGTTCGACGGATCATCCCCTGGGCTTGCAAAACTTACGCGCTCCAATGAACGCCCGCGGTACTGGTGTTCCATGGGGTTGATCGCGGTCCATTCTTCGTCCGCACCGAACGCGTCTGCCCCGATCGGCCATGGAAACTCTGACGAATAGCTGACGCTGTCCACCGTGTGATCCGAGGCATCCTTGAGCCTGATGGTTTCGCCGCGATTGTTCAAAGTCCCCTTCCACGGGCCGAACACTTTTGAGTGGGTCAGTTCATACTCTTTGATTGCGCGCAGACGTTCAGGGTTTTTGGCCACGACAACATAGTCGCCAGGTTCAATCGATGCTCCCGCCTGGAAGGTAAACGAAACACCGCTGGAAAATTTCCAACCCGCGAGAAAAACACGGCTGGCGCTGAAATTGTGCAGCTCGATAAACTCATGCACATCCTCGTAGAGTTCCATCAATGGCGTGCCGTCGGTGTTAAACGCGGCTTCCTCGACCGGATGATACATGATCTCGCTGATGGCGACGCGTTCAGTCGCGGCCTGCAACCCGGTCAGGCCAACGGTCAGTACGACGCAAATCCAATGCAGAGCAACAGCATGTTTCATCAAGTGGTGAGTTGTTGGAGCGGATGGTTGTCGTCCGATGAAAGTTTGTTCAATGGGAAAAGCATGATCGGGTTTACTCGTTTGGAAAACCAGCACCGATCATCGATCGGTTCGAGCTTTTGAAGTGCTGTCAACTTGTGCTATCCGAAATGGACGACATGCTTTGTGCTCCCTTATGAACCCAACCTCCACTTTCCGCATACCGTCGATCATCCACTACGGAGCCGGCTCACTCAATGAACTGGCTCCCACCGCACGACAACTCGGTTTCACCCGCATTCTCCTTGTCACTGACACCGGCATGGTGAAGCTCGGTGTCGCCGGACAGGCGCAGGAGCTGCTCGAAAAGGCCGGCTTTCACGTCACACTGTTCGACAAAGTGCAACCCGACCCGACGCTGCAAAACGTCGAGGATGGGGTTGTTCTGTTGAGCGCCGAAGAATGCGACGGAATCGTGGCGGTCGGAGGTGGCAGCCCCATCGACTGCGCCAAGGGCATCGCCGTCAGCCACGCGAATCCCGGGCCGCTGCCGGATTTCATGGGCGTGGAAAAAATCCCACGCGCCGGTCTGCCCGTCATCGCCGTGCCCACCACTGCGGGCACCGGCAGCGAGGCGACCCGTGTCATGGTGATCACGGACACCTCGCGAGATGTGAAAATGATGTTCGCCAGCCGCCATTGCCTCTGCGCAGCGGCCATTGTGGACCCGACGCTCACCCTCTCGATGCCCCGGCTACTCACCGCTGTAGTCGGCGTCGATGCCCTCTGCCACGCGATTGAAGCTTATGTTTCCAAGCGGGCGCAGCCCATGACGGATTTGCTCGCGCTCTCCGCCATCCGCCTCATTGCGCCAAACCTGCGCGCCGCCTGTGACGATGGTCAGAACCTTCAAGCGCGTGGAGCCGTCATGCTTGGCGCGATGCAGGCGGGGATGGCCTTCAGCAATTCCTCCGTGGCTTTGGTGCATGGAATGGCGCGGCCATTGGGCGCCTGCTTTCACCTCACGCATGGACTTTCCATCGCGGTGCTGCTGCCCGTGGTGACCGAGTTCAGCCTTCCCGCCGCACCAGAGCGCTATGCGCAAATCGCCGCTGAAATGGGAACGACCAATCTCGTTAGCTCACAGCAAGCACTGAACCGCGACACGGGCATCCCGCCGTTGCGCGAATTGAACGTCGCGCAGGATCGCTACGAATCTCTGATCGGAAAAATGTCCACCGACGCGCTGGCCAGCGGCAGTCCGGCAAACAACCCACGAGCCGCGAGCACCGAAGAAATTGGGGCCTTGTATCGTCGCGCCTTCGCCGGGTGAGCCATGAACTAGACGTCGAGCGATTTTCAAATAATGCGATCACACTACGTAGCAGCACGTCCTTTCAGCGAGCTTGCCAACCGGGACGGATTGCCGTTCGCTGCCAGTCGTTTGAAGACTCGCTTCGTCAGACTTCCAGGTTGTCTTTCCGCATGGCGGCTCGCCACGGGTTTCACTTTGATCGAACTGCTGGTCGTGATCGCCATTATCGCGATCCTCGCGTCGATGCTTCTCCCTGCGTTGAGCAAGGCGAAGTCGAGCGCGCAAACCGCAAAGTGTTCCTCCAACATGAAACAATGGGGAATCGCCACCGTCATGTACCTCCAGGATTTCGAGGACCGACTGCCACTGTTCGGCGACTCGTCATCAGATTACACGAAAGCTTTCTGGCACTCGAAGCTGGCTCCGTATGTCGCCAAACAAATGCAGCCCGGAAAACTTTTCACCATGACCGAAGCCTACACCAATGAACTGCGCAAGTGTCCCGGTGGACGTGTCGGCAACCCGGCGTTCTATAAAGAGAAGACTCCTTACACGGAGTGGAACTCCTGGATCGGCGCGAACTTCGGCGCGTTCGGAATGCCGTTGATCGGCCCCTTCTACTACGGCGATACCACCCGTCCTTTTAACATCGCCCGCATCGGCAAACCCTCGGACGCCATGCTCTACATGGACACGCTGACACACTACGTCTATTCGCCCGTGGACCAGGGCTATCGCTTCAGCCTCGATTTAAATGGCGACGGCGCCTCAGACACGATGCCTCAATATCCCGGCACGCCGTTCAATTCTGCACGCCCAACCGTGCATAACAACGGCGCAAACGTCGCTCTGCTCGACGGCCATGTCGAACGGGTGGCCTTCAAGAAACTCTGGCAAATCGACTCCAAGAAACTTGTCACGCACTCCTTCTGGTACCTCGAGGATTGAGAAGCTGCTTACGCTCTCGGATGCGCCTCGTTGTAAGCACGCTTCAGCCGATCTGTCGTGAGGTGTGTGTAAACCTGCGTCGTGACGAGGTGGGCGTGACCGAGAAGTTCCTGGACGCTACGCAAGTCAGCACCAGCATCGAGGAGGTGCGTGGCGTAACTGTGGCGAAGTTTATGTGGCGTCAGGCCCGGATCGAGTTTCGCGATTTCAAGGTAACGCTTAAGGCGTAACTGGAGCAGGCGCGGATACAGGGGCCGCTGGTTACGGTCGTTGGCGAGGAACGCCGGAATGTTGCCCGATGGTGACTCGACCAGTGCCTCCCAGTATCGGCGGATGGCGGCCAATGCATGTTCGCCAATCGGGAGCTGGCGCTCCTTTTTCCCTTTGCCCCGAACACGCACCAACTCCTCCGACCAATCGATGTCTTCGGCGCGAAGGTCGCAAAGTTCGCTGATTCGCATTCCGCACGAGTAAATGGTCTCCAGAATCGCGACGTCCCGCAAAAACGGCGCGGCGTCCGGCTTTTCGCCTTCGCCCATCAAAGCAACCGCCAGTTCATCCATCGGTGCCTGGAGCAAGGCACCCATTTGCGCCACCGTCAGAAAGCGCGGAAGGCGCTTCTCCAGCTTTGGTAGAATGATGCCCTTGATTGGCGAGGTCGTCGCCGTTCCTCGCCGGATGAGGAACTTGTAAAAAGTCCGCAATGCCGAGAAACGAAGTTGAATGGCGGGCCGGCTCAGATTGCTTCGACCAAGGAAACGGAGGTAAGACCGGAAATGATCGCGTTCCAGTTTGGGCCAATCGGGTGAGGCGCTGTGTTCGCGCTCGAACCAATGAAGGAACTCCGTGAGCGTCTGCTGATAATTCCGCTGGGTGTAAACCGATGCTCCACGGTCGGTCCGGAGATGTTCCCAGAAGCCGATCAATGAAGCGTCTTTGACAGGTTCAGCGGTTGTCGCCGCTGAGTGATTTTTAGCCGGAGTCATGAACGCCGGACCTTCCGAAACTAAGAATCGGACGAGTCGTCCCCACCACCCCCGCCATCCGACGCAAACTCAAATCCAACCTTCTTTTTCTCATCCACAACCAGGTACGCGGCGAAGGGACGGCCCCGTTTTGAAATGAATTTCTGCAACAGATCCGTTCTGCCGGTGGTGAGAAGTTTTTTGACCTGTTCCTTATCAATGGGCTGCTGGAGCACAATTTTGCCGGTTTTGAATGT
Organism: Verrucomicrobiales bacterium; assembly: GCA_005777315.1. GTDB lineage: Bacteria > Verrucomicrobiota > Verrucomicrobiia > Limisphaerales > F1-12-MAGs170 > F1-120-MAGs170. The sequence continues at coordinate 2,245 of SXMN01000017.1, read as the reverse complement.
ACATTTCTTTGTCTCGGCCTGGGACCGTTCGCAAACGTAACTCTCGGGCCCTTCAAAGACCTTGCTTCCGCACTTGGGACAAACACCAATTGGTTCAAGTCCTGTGAAATCGAGTTTCACCACCGGCTCGTCCGACTTCTTGCCCTTCGCTGGAAACTTCCTTTCACGTGGCGCAAATTCAAAACTCACCTTCCCATCCTTGAAGACAAGGAACGCCTCAAACTTCCGGTTCGTCTTGTTCGAAACGAAGTTCTTCAGCAGATCCGTCCTGCCCTCGGCGAGAAGCTTCACAACTTGCGCCTTCTCGATGGGCTGCTGCAAAATCACGGCGCCTGTTTTGAAATCACAGGTGCGAGCCGCCCCTGTGGCCTTCTCGCAAATGTAATTCATTCCGTTCTCAAAAACACTCCCGCCGCACTTCGGGCATTTGCCCAGAGGTTCTTTGCCGGTAAAATCGACCACCGAGCCCGCGCCGTCCCCGCCATTCTGGTCGTCGTTCCCGAAGTCAAACTTTACCTCGTTCTGTTCGTTGAGCTTCACCACGGCGGCGAACGGAAAACCTTTCTGGCTGCGGAACCCCTGCAAAGGCCCGATCGTCTTCTCGCGCAGCAGAATCTCCATCTCCTCCTCCTCGAACATGCGACCGCCCATGACACGCCGCACGCCGAACTCGCATTTCTGGCATTTGAACTCGCGAAATTTTTCATGCACTTCGCCGCCGCACTTCGGGCACGGCGTTGTGAGCACTCCAAAATCACCGGGAATCGTGTCGTTGTCGTAGAGCTTCGCCTTGCGGACGATCTCCTCGGTGAAGTGCCGGATTTCGCCCATGAACTTCTCACGCGGCAACTGCCCGCGTTCCATCTGCTTCAACTGGTACTCCCAGTCGCCCGTCAACTCCGGCTTGGTCAATTCATTCACACCGAGGCCGTCAAGCAGTTGCATCAATGAAAAAGCCTTCGCCGTCGCCACAAGCTCGCGTCCGTTGCGATGCAGATAATCTTCGTAGATCAATCCTTCGAGGATGGCCGCGCGCGTGGCCGGCGTGCCGAGGCCTCGTTCGCTCATTGCTGCGCGCAACTCGTCATCCTCGATGGTCTTGCCCGCGCTCTCCATCGCGCCTAGCAGTGTGGCTTCGGTGTAACGCGCTGGCGGCTTCGTCACGTTGGCCTTCACTTCGATGTCGCGCGTTGCGACTTTTTCGTTCTGATCCACCGGGGCGAGCGTCGGTGCATCGTCATCGGACTGCGCCTCCTTGCCATAAACTTCAAGCCATCCCGGCTTCACCAGCACCTTGCCCGTGCTCTTGAACGGCTCGGATTCAACACGCGTGATGCGGACGGTCTCCAGGAATTCCGCCGCCGGATAGAACACCGCGAGAAACCTCTTCGTCACCATGTCGAACAGCTTCTGCTCGGGTTCGCTCAAGCCCTTCGGCAACTGGCCTGTCGGGATGATGGCAAAGTGATCACTGACTTTTGCGTTGTTGAAGATGCGCTTGTTGGGGCGCACCCAGTCATTGGTCAGAACTTTTTCCGCGAGCCCGCTGTAGCCGGCGAGATCGCGCAGGGAGTCCATCGTCTTTTTCACGGTACCGATGTAATCCTCCGGCAAATGGCGCGAATCCGTTCTCGGATACGTCAAGACCTTGTGCTTTTCGTAGAGCGCCTGGGCGACGGCCAGAGAGTTCTTCGCGCTAAAGCCGAAGCGGGAGTTCGCCTCTCTCTGAAGCGTGGTGAGATCGTAAAGCCCTGGCGACATCTGCGTGGTCGGCTTGGTCTCTTCCGTGACAATGCCGGGTTTGCCAAGGCATTTGGCCTTGAGTGCTTCGGCCCGTGCTTTGTCCCAAACGCGCTCGGGTTTGAGATCCACGTCCACATCCTTGGCATCGGGCCGATGAAACTTCTCGTCAAACCAGCGCCCGGTGTAATCGCCGGCCTTCGCGCCAAAGGTGCCGATGACTTCCCAGTAATCACGCGGCTTGAATTCACGAATGCGTTTTTCGCGTTCGACGACAATGGCCAGCGTCGGGGTCTGTACCCGGCCGACAGTGGTCAGGTGGAAACCACCTGTCTTCGAGTTGAAGGCAGTCATCGCCCGCGTACCGTTGATGCCGACCAGCCAGTCGGATTCGGAGCGGCAGACGGCGGCGTCGCCAAGGCCCTGCATTTCGTTGCCATTGCGCAGGCGCGAGAAACCATCGCGGATCGCACCCTGCGTCATCGATTGCAGCCAGAGGCGTTGT
>SXMN01000178.1 GCA_005777315.1 Verrucomicrobiales bacterium | reverse complement strand
GGGCAATCCTGCCAACATTTGATCCGCATGCGCGATGGACATGCGCCAATCCAATCAGAGTCCACAGCGGCGCGCCACCAAATTCATTCCATCTCCTTGCCCTCAAACTTCATTCCACCCTCCTTGTCGAGGGCCATGGCGCTGGTCATCACGAATCTTCTATACTGTGGCGGGGCAAATGAGTTTCATCTCCGAATGCGGCCTGTTCACGAGCTGTTCGGAATTGGGGCCTGTTGCAAAAATCGACGAGCACAAATGGAGAAAATTCGAGTCCATGACTGATCCGAAAGCTGTATCCAACGGAATGGCACGAGTGGACGGGCGACTGCCTCACCAGTTGCGCCCTGTCCGGTTTCAAAATCACATCGCCCCCCATGCCACGGGCTCCACTCTGATCGAGTGGGGAAACACACGCGTCATTTGCGCCGTGATGGTGGAGGAAACCGTTCCTCGCTGGATGAAGGAACAAAAAGTCTCGGGCGGCTGGATCACCGCCGAGTATTCGATGCTGCCTTATTCAACTCTCGACCGTAAGCAGCGCGACGTCACCAAGGGGAAGATTGACGGGCGATCTCAGGAGATTCAGCGATTGATTGGGCGGTCGATTCGCGCCGTGGTTGACTTGGAAAAGTTGGGCTCACGTACGATCTGGGTCGATTGCGATGTACTCCAGGCTGACGGCGGCACGCGCACCGCTTCGATCACTGGCGCGTACGTGGCGCTGAGGCTCGCGGTGCGGAAATTGATCGAGCAGGGAAAGCTGACTGAAAGTCCACTGTCGAAAGGTGTTGCCGCCGTCAGTGTTGGTCTGGTCAACCACAGGCCGCTGTTGGACTTGAATTACACGGAAGATGTCGCTGCGCAGGTGGACATGAACGTGGTGATGACCTCCGCAGGTGAATTCGTGGAACTTCAAGGGTCTGGGGAAGAGTCGTCTTTCAGCGAGGAACAACTGGCGTCCATGATAGCCCTTGCCAAGACCGGGGTCCGTGAATTGTTTCAGGCGCAAGAGGCGGCTGTCGTCGAGCCTGGAGTTTGAACGTCCCCTGGAGAATTCCGATGCTGCCTCCAACAAGGATCATGTTTATTCGTCACGGTGAAGTGGAGTCATCCTATCATCGTGTTTTTGGGGGGCGGATCGACATGGAATTGTCTCCGTTCGGCCATGAGCAAGCCCGAGTGACGGCGGAGTATCTGCGGCGGCATCCAATCGACGCGATTTACGCCAGTCCAATGAGACGGGTTCAACAGACATTGTCGGCCTTGGTAGCGTCGCAGGAGAAGCTCCCCACCATCCTTCCAGATCTCAGAGAAGTGGACTTTGGTGAATGGACGGGCCTGAGCTGGGATCAGGTGATGGAGCGATTTCAGATCAGCGCCTTCACCTGGCTGGAGCAACTGGAGCATGGAGCAATCGATCAGGCCGAGTCGATCGAACACTTCCGTTCGCGTGTTGAAACGGCGATGTGGCAGGTCTTGCGCGAGCAATCTCAAAAAACAGTGGCGGTGTTGTGCCACGGAGGTGTGATCCGGATGGCCTTGTCCATTCTGTTGGACCTTCCGTTGAAGAAGACTGCCGCCTTTGAAATCGAGTATGCCAGCGTGACAATCGTGAACTGGCGTCCTCCAAAAAAGAGCGAGATTCAATTACTCAATTTTACACCGTGGAGGGATATCCGATGAAAGCCAAACCTCTCTGGCAGGTGTCGCTGTTGACGGCTTCCCAAGTGGAAGAGCCGGCGGCGGCTTTGCTCGAAAGAATCCTCGGCCTTTACCCTGCAATTTATGCCAATGCCGAATCAGGATTGAGCACGTTGACGGTTTACTGGAGCAGATCTTTGCGCCGTGCCGAAGTGGACGAAATTCGTTCAGGCCTCTCCACTCTCGGAAGTCTGGGTTTAAACATTGGGCCGGGAACCATCAGAAGCAACCGTGTGCGCCGGGAGGACTGGAGCCATTCGTGGAAGAAGTACTTCAAGAACATCGAAGTGGGGCAATCGCTCCTGATCCGGCCAAGCTGGAGCAAGCGGCTGGCACGCCGTGGACAAGCTTTGGTGGTGCTCGATCCTGGCTTGAGCTTTGGCACGGGGCAACATCCCACCACTTCGTTCTGCCTGGGGCAACTTGTGGCAGCACGACTGAAGAGCGTTCAGCAATCGGCACTGGATGTGGGATGCGGCTCAGGAATTCTTTCGATTGCAGCAGTCAAACTCGGATATCAACCCGTTCGCGCTTTTGATTTCGATCCGGTGGCGGTTCGAGTTGCCCAGGCTAACGCCCGCCGGAACAGAGTTCACGATCGGTTGGTAATATCCCGGGGAGACTTGACGAAGATCTCGAAGCAGAGCCGTGTCCGATATGATGTGGTGTGTGCCAACTTGATCGATGACCTGTTGGTGGAGGAGGCTGTAAAGATTCTCAATCGGTTGAAGCCCGGAGGTCTCCTTGTGCTTGCGGGAATTCTGAAAGACCAGTTTCCGCGAGTCAGGCAGACTTACGAGCGCCTCGGACTCAAACTTTTGAACAGCCGGACCGAGGCAGAATGGAGTTCCGGATCTTTTGCATACAAGGGTACCACTGTCTGAAAACGGCCTATCTGTGGTGATTTCTATACAATTGACGCACAGAATTCACACAGATTTTGTTTGAACGCAGCTCGGAAGTGGTGGGTCGTATCAGGTGGATGTCCCCAACGAGGAAAAAACAGGCATCGCACGTCGAGCGCCAGGCCATCTTGAGGAGGATGGCATTATTTTCGCTCATCAGGGCCACCGAAAGGATCGACTCCTATGACAAAAACTCCTGATATTATCTCGGAAGCTGTCCGGAATCCCAAACACCCGTTCCCACAAGTGGCCGACAGGCCTGATAAACCCCACAAAAACCGTTACGAACGGCGCAAGGTAAAACAGTACCTTCACCTCGGGGATTGGACTGGTCAGGATAAGCCCTGAGTAAACTTCAGGAGTCTCAAATTCTATATTGAAAGAGCCACGCTTACGGCGTGGCTCTTTCTTTTGGTCTGATCCCCCACAGGTACTCTACCGCTCAGAAGACAACGTTCCGTACCCGAACAAACCTTGGTTGGAGATTTCTGGTTGAAGACCCTTTGAGTGATCCCTATAGCTTTTGGGCATCACGATGATTCCTGAATACACCAACCAGGTGACAGTGGGCTTGCTGCTGTTGATTCTTTGTTCAGTCCTCAGCATCGGGATGTTGATCGCGATGGCAGTCATTCGGCACCTCGACTATAAGCGTCGTTCGAGATGTGTTGACGAATCGGACATCGACAAGTCGGGGGCAGAGGAGGATACAACCCCGGCGTCAATGCTCTTTAATGGTGTCACCCGCTGGCTGACGATCCGCAGTTCCAATCCCGATGCCGTTCAAGAGGTGCTTGGGCTTCACAATGCCAAGCCCTTCCGATGGTCCGACGGCCCGGCGCGGCTCGGTGATCAAACACTGTTCATTTCCCCGGCGGTCGAAGGCTGGCTGTTTATCTTCGGGCCGGGTGTGCCTGATCCCAGTCACGACGTGGACGCGAGTTTTCGATTCATCATGAAATTGGGACGTGAATTGGGGCACGTTCAGTTTTTCAGCCATGATCGGGCGCTTGATTACCACGCCTGGGTTCGAGTTGATGGCGAACGGGTGATCAGGGCCTACGCATGGGCTGGTGAAACGATCTGGAACCAGGGAAAGGTGAGCGCAGCAGAATCCGCCGTGGGAATGCGCTGCTTTGAGTACGGCGAGGAGTTTGATTTCATGTCGTCGCCGGCCATCGTGGCGAATGCGGCGAATGTTCCAGCGCTGGCGGCGCGCTGGAGTCTCGACCCGTCAAAGCTGGATGTGCGGCGACTGGCCTCCGCCCAGGGGATCGCTGGAGAACTGCTGCAATTCCACTGAGCAGCAGGTCTCGGCTGCGCCGCCCGACTCATGAATTTAGAATCTTCAAAGCTTTCTGCGGTTGATCGGCCCGGAGAATCAGCAGGCCTTTTTGCGAACTGGGAGAGGTCGCGCAGTAAGCGTATTCGATGTTGATTTTGGCATCCGCAAGTTTCTGCGAGATCGTGGCAAGTGAACCCGGTTTGTTGTTTCCTTCGATCATCAGAACATCCGAGACGACAACGAGTGTACCATGTTCCTCGAAGAGCCGGAGAGCCTGCTGGGTGTCACTCAGCACCATGCGCAGGACAATGTGATCCACCGTGTCGCTGCTCGAAATCGCAAAGATGTTGATCTTCGCTTCGCTGAGGACGCGACAAACGCGAGCCAGCACTCCGGGCCTGTTATCGAGGAAAAGCGCGAGTTGTTTGGCTAGTTGCATGTGGGTGGATTCCGGTCTTTGGATTTGTCGCAATACTTGATGAGGCTGTCATTCAGCCCCGCCAAAAGCAACGCGTTTCAAATGCGCCGAGGGGGCGGCGGTGCATCCGCAAATTGTCGGTGGAGCGCGACTGTGCTGAAAGCCAGTCGCAGCAGTATCGATGGCTCGCTCTCACGCCAAACCCGCTGCGGCTGGTGCTGCGCACACAGCCGCGCTCCTGGCCGACAGCCAAGTTCACCGACAACTTGCGGATGCACTGAGACAAACCCACTCCAGCAAATCGAAATCCATTTTTGCGCGGACCCTTGGCCAAGTTTTGTTAGGTTGGCCGCATGAAAAAAGGATTGAACCTGAATCGGGTTGTGTTGCTCGGGCGAACGATGGATGAGTACGTGCGCTACTTCGCGCTCAACGTGGAGGATCTTCGCGGACGACGGATCCTGGATGTGGCGTCCGGCGTGAGTTCATTTGCCGCTGAAGCGGGTTCCTCCGGCCTTGGCGTGACTGCTTTTGATCCAATTTATGATCTTTCCGCGGATATAATCGCGGGCCGTTGCGAAGTCGATCTGGAGGAAATCCTTGATTCGATCGGCGGCTTGAAAGTGTACAAGTGGGATTTTTACCAGAATCCCGAGAAGCTGAGAATATATCGACAGCGCTCCTGGCAGGCATTCATTCAGGATTATCGCTCGCGGGGCGTGGAGCGGTACGTGCCAGGAGTTTTGCCGCGGCTTCCTTTTCGAGATGGAGAATTCGACGTCGCCCTGGTTTCGTACTTCCTCTTCGTTTATCAGGATCATCTCGATTACGAGTTTCATCGAAACTCAGTTCTGGAACTTGTCCGGGTCGCGCGCGTTGAGGTGCGGATTTATCCGATTGTGACGTTCGAGGGGGAGAGGTCGGTTTACCTCGATCAATTGATGGCAGACTCCGCCCTCAGTCATCTGAAGTTTGAGGAAGTGAAGACTGATTTCGAATTTTTGGTGAACTCCAACTGGTATTTGAAGATCGCGCGGCGGTGATGAATCTTCCGTGAGGGAAGGGTGGCGAGACGCGGTTGCATCAACATCTCCCTCGTCTCATTGGAAAGGCCACGCAGGGAGAGCGAGGGTCCGCAGGGAACACCTGTCTCCAAAGAACGTCTTGGCGTCTGGATGATGGCTGTCGTAGAACCTTCGTGTGCGAGTTCGATTTCTTCTGGGGCCTTCGGGCAGCGGAAAGACACATGCGTGTCTGAGTGAAGTGCGCCGCATGCTTATCGAACAGCCGACGGGAGCACCGTTGCTCTATCTGGCACCAAAGCAATCCACTTTCCAGATTGAGCGCGAGTTGCTGGCGAGTGGTGAACTGCTTGGTTACACCCGACTTTCAATCCTTTCCTTCGAGCGGCTGGCTCAATTCATTTTGGAAGAATTATGCGGACTGTCACCTCGTGTACTGACTGGAGAAGGCAGAGTGATGGTTCTGCGAGCATTGCTGGCACGGCACGGTGATCGCCTGGAAATTTTCCATGCCATCGGCCGCCTGCGCGGCTTCGCCCAGCAGTTGAGCGGGACTTTGCGCGAATTGCAGCATGCCGGAGTCAACGCTGGAGACCTCGACAGGTATGCGATGCAGCTTGGTGGAGATCATCAACTCGACGCGAAGCTGCGGGATCTGGCGCTGTTGATGCGAGCCTACCAGGAATGGCTGGCCGAACATCAAATGGTGGACGAGGAACAAATGTTGTTGCTGGCCACTGAAGCTTTGCAACCACTGCGTTCAAAAAGCCCACCAGCGGATCCACCTGACATGGCCGCGATGCTGGCCGACCCGGGCGTGCGACAGCCCGTCACCGCCGGGTTCATGGTTCCGATGCGTGGACCGCAAACCGCCGGAAGAATTCGCCTGGGCGGCCTCTGGATGGACGGTTTCGGTGAAATGAGCCGACAGGAGATGGAACTGGTGGCGGCGCTCGTGCCGCTGTGCGAAAGCGTAGCTGTCACTTTCAATCTGGACGCTTCAAGCTTCGGCTCCCTCTCCTGGCTGAACACCTGGTCCACCATCGCTCAAACTTACCGGCAGATACGTGGACGGATGGAAGGGATTGATGGAATCGAGCTGGTCGAGAATTGGATTGATCGCGGTACACCAGAGCAGCGATTTGGGGACAACAAGGTGCTGCAACATCTGGAGAGGCATTGGCAGGAGTCGGTGGCTTTTTCGAGTGACCAGATTGATGAAGCGGAGCTCCCCGTCGCGCGAAACCTGCGGATCTCGGCCTGTCCGACGCGTGAGGAGGAGGCGCAGGTGGCCGCGCGCGAAATTCGAAAATTTGTTCGCGCAGGCGGCCGTTATCGAGAGGCCGCGGTGTTGGTCCGGCAGCTTGATCCTTACGCGGAGGCGATCCGACGCATCTTTGCGCGCCACGTCATCCCGTGCTTTCTCGACCGTCGGGAGCCTGTGGGACATCACCCGCTGGCGGAGTTGACGCGAGGAGCACTACGGTTGGTGGCATTTGACTGGCGGAACGAGGACTGGTTCGCCGTGTTGAAGACAGGGTTGGTGACAGAGGACGATGGGGTGATCGATCAAATTGAGAACGCGGCGCTGATTCGCGGCTGGAAAGGGAAGGCGTGGCTGGAACCGATCGCGGTGAGCGATGCGTCAGAACAAGAGCAGCAATTGGAGGTCGTCAGGGCTGAGATGGTGGAACCGTTCGTGAAATTCAGATCGAGTCTTGGTGAACGTCCCAATGGGCGGACTCTGGCAGCGTGCATGGATGAATTGTGGAGAGCAATGGGAGTGGAAGCGCGTCTCGAAGAATGGAGCCGGACTTCGGGAGAGCGGGTTCATTCAACATTGTGGCAGCAGATGCTGGATTGGCTGGACGTCGTGCTAATGGCGTTCGAGTCGGATGGACTCGGCTTGCGGGACTGGAGCCAGGTGGTGGATGCGGGACTCGCGGAGCAGACGGTGGGGGTTATTCCTCCGGCACTGGATCAAGTGCTCGTCGGCGCGGTGGATCGGACACGCAACCCAGACCTGAAGCTTGTCATTGTGCTCGGGATGAACGAAGGGGTATTTCCACAATCTCCGTCCGCAAGCGGTTTGCTCACGGATTCTGATCGTGAATCACTGACCGGATTGAACGTGAGACTTGGGCTTGCCGTCCGGGACAAACTCTCGCTCGAACAGTATCTCGGCTATGTCGCCTGCACCAGATCCCGGGACCGGCTGGTGCTTACGCACGCGCTCCGGGACGAAGAGGGTTCGACGTTGAATCCATCACCATTCGTGCTGCGCATTCAGCGGCTCTTCCCGCAAATCGCGATCGACTCAGGCTCTTCTCCCTCAGTTGAAGATGCGGAGACGCCTCGTGAATTGTTACCGGCTGTTTTGGAGATTCGACGACGATCAGCAGTGTTGTCCACCGGGGTAACTGAACTGGTTGAGTTCGTCGAAAACACCACGACTCCGGAAAGAGCGTGGAACTTTCGCACTGAGTCATGTGACGATCGCCTGACAAGGGAAGCTGCCGCCAAGCTCTACGGAACGGTGTTGAAGAGCTCTGTCAGCCGAATCGAGGAATTTGGCGTCTGTCCGTTCCGTTTTTTTGTGACATCGGGTCTTCGAGTGGAGGAGAGGCGGTTGTTCGAGATCGATGCGAGGGAGCGCGGCGGTTTCCAGCACGAGATTCTGGCGAGATATCACAATGAAGTGACAGCCATGTCCCGAAGATGGCGCGACGTGTCGCCGCAGGAGGCGAGGGAGTGGATCGGCAGGATTGGGTTGGCACTGGCGGCTGAATTTCGGGACGGATTGTTCAGGGCGGACGATCGAAGCAAGTTCGAGGCGTTAAGCGAGACGCAGGCGTTGCAGGACTTCATCGAAGTGCTCACCGGATGGATGAAGCAATATGAGTTTGACCCGGTGGCGGTAGAGCTGGGGTTCGGGCAGGAAGGCGATTCGTTGCCGCCGTGGCGCATCGAAGCGGGGGCTGGTCGTGTTTTGGAATTTCGTGGAAAGATCGACCGGGTGGATCTGTGGAAGGATCCAAGGACTGGACGGGGAATTTGCGTCGTCATGGATTACAAGGCTCGCAAAAAAGTGGTTGATCCGGTCTTGCAGGCGCATGGAATCCAGGTGCAGTTGCCGGCATACCTTAATGTGCTGAAAAGTCTGCCGGGAGTGGCGCTCCGGTTTGGTGTGACCGAAATCGAGCCCGCAGGCATGTTCTATGTCAACCTCAGGGGCACTCACGAAGGACAGAAGGGAAGGACGCGAACGGAGATTCTGGCCGACGCGGAGAGCGCAAGGAGGAAAGCATATTGTCATTTCGGCAGGTTCAACCGCGAGGTGGTTTCTTTGCTCGACAGGCGTGGCGAGAAGAAGGGAGACCAGTTTCGATACGAAAGGGTAAAGGAAGGCGCCTGGCACGCGCGATCTACCGATCCAAAGACTGCCGAAGAATTCGCACGGATGATTGGGTTAGTGGAAACAAAGTTGAGTGAAATGGCAGCCCGGATTTTCGATGGAGTGGCAGAAGTGGACCCGTATCGAAAGGGCTCCACAGTGGGGTGTGACATCTGTGGATACGCCTCGATCTGCCGGATCGATCCGGCGACGCATGCCTATCGTGATCTGAGGGTGAATGACGGTGAACCTTAAAAGAGCAGCTCAATAGCCGCGAAAGAGCGCAGAGATCGCAAAGAGAGGGAATTGGAGTCAATGTGAAGTGGCCTTCCCTTTCACCCCCCACGGTGAACTTCACGTCAGGCTCGCTTCTGCATGAAGCAGTTCACTCTGTGTTCTTTTGCGGCTATTCCAAGTGCCGAATGTAGGGTGAAACATTGAAACTGCGGCACCGCGCATCTCTTGCATGACAGGGCTTTCGAGTCCACTGGCAGTTGTTTTGAGGGGCGTTTGTTTGAGCGTGCTATTCCTTCAATCGGACCCGGAAGAAATGCAGTGCATCCTCATCGCCCGAGGCGGTGAATTCCATGTCGAAACCGGTGCCTGTGAAAGGTGCGGCCGCCGGAGCCCATTCGGTGGATACGGCGTTCTGAGCACTTTCAATGATGTAGGTTTTCCCCTTGCTGGTCGGCCAACGAAGGACAAAGCCCTTTCCATGACCCGGCTGGTGATGCCGCGCTTTGGCGTGGAGGACGGAGCGGATGTCGGTTGGATTGGTGCCGGCCTTGAATTCATCTCGGTTTGAAACGCCATCCCCATCGGCGTCTGCATTGGCATGAGATAGGAGGTTTTCCGCCGAGGCGAAGAAGCGGAGTCGCCAGGAGTCCGGAAGGTCATCATTGAAGGAGGAAGTATCCCGCGGAGTCTTGATCAGCAATCCATCCTGAACTTCCAACGGAAATGAAGCGAGACCGTTGGGTGATCCGGATGCGTGCTGGAGCTTGATGCGATAGGCGGCCTTTGGAGGCAGGTTGGCGGGAATCTTGACGAGGAGATTGCCGATCTGGGATTTGCCGTGGAGACCTGCAACATTCTTGTCGAGCCAGGCGCCGGAGAAATTAGCCGGCCCACGGGACGCGTTGAGGGTGGGCTCGCCGAGCTTTCCATCGGGAACAAATTCGATGGTCTCATCAAGAGCAGGGCTTCCATCCAAGGCCTCGACATTCACACTCAACATCGCGACCCGCAGAGGGTGAGAGCCGTGGACTTCGGCGTAAATAGGGACTGACAGCGCTTCGCCACCATGAACCACGAGATCGGGGGAGCTGAAACTCACGCCCGGCAACTCAACCGATTGAACCTTGGTGGGCAGGACAGCGTTGGAGAACTGCTCGGCTGGCGAGTTCGGTTTGCCGCGGAAGAGATTGGGCACGCTCTCGGCGGCGAGCACTCCGTTGGTCCAGAACCGTTGGAACCATGTCAGGGTTGGATCCAGGGAACGACGGAAGGTGACATAGACATCCGTGACATCGAGGATTCCATCACCGAATGCGATGTTATTGATTGTCATGTCACTGCCGTCGAAGAACGGGCTGGTAGCCGCGCCTGCAAAGGTATTGGGCCCTCTCAAGACATGGCCCGCGCCGCCGGCTGCCACAAAATCTCCGCAGCAGGAGTCCATGGAGTCGAAGAAGTCACTGCCGACAACAGGCATGTCGAGGAGATACACAGCGGACTGGAACACCTGCATGACATCGTCATTGAGAAGATTGGTGTTTCCAAAATCACCCGCGTTGAGCCAACGGAAAGGCGCTGCATCGCCGACAACATATTTGCGCTGGCCAATCGTTATGTTTTTGACAGCGTTGATCTCACCGGCGCCCAGCGAGCCGCCCGTTGGCGCATCGATGAACACGTCACCGGCTGGGCCGCCAACACCGTCGGAAGTGGCGGAAGGCCGCCCGAGCGTGATCTGGTAACTTTCTCCAGCGGGTGCAGCGGAAGGAACGTTGAAGGAGTAGGCGCCGACGACGACCTTGGAACCCGTCTTCCTGAATACGGTGTCGTGCGCGATGGAGAAAGTGATGAGATCCTGGACGAGGGTGTTGTAGAAATTTGTGGCGCCGCCTCGTTCAAGCCAGCCTACCGCGAGAACGTTCGCCGCAGCGTTCGTTGACAACAAGTTGGCAATCGGAAGGAAACCCTGCAAGTTGGTGACAGTATCCGGGGGAGGATTTGTGCTGAAAATGACCATCGCCGGCGGGATGGTTCTGAATACCTTCTTGCCGGGCGGAATTTCCTCCTGGAGCATCGATTGAAAGCCAACGGCGCCTGGAGCGACCACCGGCGCGGCGCCATTGTTGGTGACCGTTACGTTGAATTGGAGGCTGTACATCCTCGCGTTCGGCAGCACCGACAAGGTGACTGGCGCGTAGAACTTCTGTCCGGCGGAGGCGATGTAATCACTGGAAGCTTCGCCGCGCTCGAAGCCGAGGGTCATCCGGTTGGCTTGAAACTGGGTGGGTGAAAAATTCTTTGTCGCGATCTCACTCGGCTTGTAGTTGTCGCGAAAGCCACGGGCTCGAAGCACAAATGGACTGCTGGTGACGATAGTAATTGTGGTGCTTTCGGCGACGATGCTGGGTGGCTGGTTGGTGGGCACTGAGCCGTCGAGCGTGTACCAGATCTCCGCGCCGGCGGTGCCGCATGAGAGTTCAAAAGAAGCCGGGTTGTCACCAAGCACATTTGGCGTGGCAACCTTGTATTGAACACGCGCCTGTACGAGATCGCTTGGACGGCGATTGTCAGCGCTGCTGACCAGCTTGAGCGTGGTGTCGGGAGTCGCGTCGATGATGGATGGTTTGACTTCATCTCGGGTGAGGCCGTCCTGGTAAGGCGGTGTGGAAAGGCTGTTCTGCGAATTGGGAACCGGGATTGCATCCGGTTGAAACAGGCCTGGAGTCGGGCCGGTGGTGAAGAAGGTCTCGGTGTTGGCCTCGGCGCTGACGGCAATGATCGCATCGTTGTTGAAAATGATGTCTTTGAACGGAACCAGCACCGAGAGATAGTCACCGGAGGCTTGATCAAAGACAAAAGTAACGTAACCGATGGTTGGGTTCTTGACGCGCGGAAGCTTTCGAGTGGTCTGGATCCGACGAAGAGCGCGGTTGCCAAGGTCGGCGATGAACAAGCCGCCTTCAATATCCCTGGCAAGTCCCGAGGGGTTGTTGAACTTTGCTGCGGCCAAAGGCCCATCCACGAAGCCGGAAGCCCGAGGAATTCCAGCGTAAGTCTCGACGGAGTAACCGCTCAGTTCCGGGAAGAACTCCTGAACGATGGGATTGAGGTAAATACGGCGCAAGGTGTGATTGGCACTATCGGAGACGAGCAAGCCGGTCGCACCACCGACCCAGACCAGCGCCCCGGGCGAATTGAACAGAGCGTCCGCGGCAAAGTAGGAATCATTGGTGCCGGTGATGCGGGTCGTGCTGCCAGCCAGGTGTAGAATGGTGTTGTCAGGTTTGAGGATCTTGATCGCGTGGTTCTTCGTGTCCGCGACAAAGATCTGCCCGTTGTCGTCGAGTGTGAGTCCTGAGGGTTCGGAAAAGCCCGCCGAAAGCGTGGTGACATTGTTGTTCAGGTCGATTTTTCGGATGGCGTTGTTTTTGGTATCGGCGACGTAAATGTTCCCTGTCTTGTCTGTGGCGAGACCCGTGGGACTGTTGAACTGCGCGATGCCCGCGGGTCCATCAGTAAAGCCCGCCTGGCCAATGTTACCGGCGAACTCTGAGACGACGGACACGGTTCCCGTAGTCGAAAGGAATCGCAGGGCATGGTTGGCTGAATCCGCAACAATGAGACCTCCCCTGGCGGCAACGATTCCCCGTGGAGAATTGAACCGGGCCACGAACCCAGGGCCTTTTGCTGTTCCCGATTGTCCATTGACACCGGCAAATGGTGTGAGCTGTCCATTGTCCGAGTCAAAAGCCAGCACCCGATGAGTCGCGCTGTCCGTAAGGAAGAAACGGGTGCCGCCACCGTAGGCGATGCTGTGGGGTTCAACGATGCCGTTGGTGAGGACGAAATCCACAGTGGGCTGCGCGAACGACAGGAGCGGCAGCAGGGATGCGGCGGCAATACTGAGCAAGGCTTTCGTTTTCATGGTCGAAGAAACGTCTTTTTGGTGGCGTGTGCCGGGGAAGCTGGCTGGGCTTCCCCGGCTGACACTCCCGCTCTCCCCACCTCACACCTCCATCAGCCATCGGCGCGGAGCGAGTCGCGCCAAATGGCTGCTGACTGACAACAACTACTTCTGAATACGGACGCGATAGAAGAAGGTCTCGGCGGATGCTCCTGAATCGCTGACTTCGTGGATATCACCGCTTCCCGATACCGGGCTGACGATCGTGCTCCAACTGTTCAAATTGCCGCTGCGTTCCACGATGTAGTTCTTACCGCTTTCGCCAAACCAACGAAGCTTGAACGAACCTTCGGCATGGTTCTGGCCAGACTCTGGATTGTGCAGGCGGAGCTTGGTCGGCTGCTTGCCGGCTCGATACTCTTCAACGTTCTTCACGCCATCCCCGTCCGGATCCGCGCCAGGCGCGGAGAGCGGACTGTCGAGGCGTCCAAAGAACTTGAGCTTCCATTCGTCCGAGATGATTTCATCCGGGGCGAGCGCGGGAGAGTTGACCCAGACATTGCCTGGCAGCGATTCGAGATCGTACTGGGTGCGAAGATCTGGCGCGCCGTCAACGGCGGCGAACCGGATCGCGTAACTCTGGCCAGACGCGGCCGTCTTCGGAACGGTGAATTCGATGTGACCCAGAAGATTGTTCTCTTCAATAGGATTGACGAATCCGTTTTGAGTGAGCGACCAGGCGGTGACGGTCTGGTTTGCGGGCAGTCGATCCTCCAGGTTCTGTGTATTGACCGGCGTCGGCAGACTCGCGGCGGGGATGAAGCGCGGACGATCCGCCACCGGAGGCGCGTCATTCTGCGGCACGACCAGGGTGCGGAACTGTACGCCTTTCAATTGGCGGCCGGAGGCCATTTTGGCATAAACCGGGACGCGTGTCGTTGACCCAGGAGCGGCATTCTCCACACTCCTGGCCGAGATCGCTCCGTCACGTGACCAGGCTGGTCCGGCGTTCGAGAAGAATTCAGCGGGCTGGCTTGTGGCACCATTGAGCGTGGCGCCAGTCGCGATTCGAGAGCCGCCCGCGGCCCAGGAACGGCTCCAGTTGTTGCCGGACAACCGCAGGGAGCGCTCGCTGATGACGTTCCAATCAAGGAAGCGGATCTGACCGTCACCGCCGACAGCCACGGAAGAATCTTCAGGGAACGCATCCATTGCGTCGAAGACATCTGAGAAGGAATACGGCTCGAAGATGCCGAGCGAGGCGAGAAACGCGGCGTTCACATCGTTGTTGTTCAGATTGCCATTGCCGAAATCGCCGGCGTTATACCAGTTTGCAACCGCGGCATCACCGACCACGTAAGGAATGTTGGCAATGGTGATCGTGCGGTCCGGGAACGTAACCATGTTCACCGGGGTCTGATTGCCATCGGAGGTGCCGGAAGGATTCAACACTTTGATGGTGTATGTCTGCCCCACCTGAGCTGTGGGCGGGATGGGCACCGCGAGCAGAGCAACGGTTCCGATATCCTGGGCTTCGATATTGCCCAGCGTCCGCTCCGGCAGGATACCGGAAAAGATGTTACCATTCGAGATGAAGGAGACGGCAAGCCCGGTCGCATTACCGCTGGTGTAGCTATCCACCTTGGGAACTTCACTGCTGACGACGGGCAATTGTATGAAGTCGTTGGTGCTGATGTGCAAGTATCGGAACTGGGTGGTAATCTGAGGCGCTGGACCGTTCGCCACCACTTCGACACGGAACTGAAGTGAATGCAGGACGTCGTCCGTCGCCAGTTTGACATCAACAGGCACCACGATCGTGGAACCAACACCGGCGCTGAAGTTGCGAGTGACGCCGATGGAACTGTTCTGAAGGTCCGCATAGAGGAAGGTCTTCACGACTTCGGCGCTCGATGTGTAGCCATTCTTGAACCCTCGGACTTTGAAGACGACGTCGTTCGTCCCGTTGACGATGTTGAGCCGCGTGCCCGGGGTGTAGAGCTTGGATGGCGAACCATTAACCGGCGAAGTTCCGTCTGTGGTGTACCAGAGTTGAGCCGAGTCAGTGGCGTTCTCCATGGTAAAGCCTCCAGGATTCTTCCCGTTGATCACTGGGCCGGCGACTTTGAACTGGAAGCGCGCGGTGACGATCTTGCTGGAGCGACGTCCATCCTGAGTGCTGATGGCGCGAACGAGGACATTTGCCCCGTCGGTGGCCGGCCGGACGATGCTGAAAGGCCAGTCAAGCAAGCCATCTTCGTAAGGTTGCGGAGTATTGCGGCTCGTCACGTCATCCGGGAAATCCGCATCCGGATTGAGCGTGTAAAAGGTGTCAGTGCCTCGTTCGCCGAGGATGGCGACGTTGACATCGTTGTTGAAGGTGGAGTTGACCACTGGCACCAGGGCGGTGCGCAACTGGCCGAAGGTGTTTGTCGTGAGAATAACCACGCCAATCTGCGGGTTCAGCACCGGCGGCTGTGGTCCGGTCACCTGCACGGCGAAGAGTTTGTTCGCGCCGAGATCCGCAAGAGGGAAATTACCGATGTTATCCACGGCCAGGCCGATCGGAGTCTTCAGGTCAGCGTGCTCGATGAATGTTTCCGCGGAGTAGGTGTTGAAGGTTGCATTGAAATAAACGCGGCGAATCGCCGAATTCCCGGTGTCGCTGACCAGCAGGCCGGTCTTGCCCCCAACCCAAAGCAAGCCGCGCGGTCCCGTGAACAGGGCGTTCGTTGCGATCAATGAATCCTTGTGGCCGCTGATAAAGCGGGAACCGCTGCCGGCAATCAATGTCACAGTGCCATCGGCTGCGATCGCCTTGATGGAATGATTGCCCGAGTCTGCCACGAAGATTGTGCCGGTGGCCTTGTCAACGGTCACGCCGTCCGGGCGAAGGAATGTTCCGGGCAGGGTGGTGACATTATTCGCCAGGTCGATCTTTCGAATGCGATTGTTCAAAAGATCGGCGACATAAATGTTCCCCGCGGCGTCAGCGGCCAGACCGGCAGGGGCATTGAATTGAGCCACTCCTCCAGCACCGTCCCTGAGGCCAAAAGTGCTGCCGGCGATCGTGCTGACGGCGCCATCCAGGCCGACCAGACGGATGCGATGGTTGCCGCTGTCGGCCACCACCACGCCTCCACGGGCGAGGACGATGCCTTGCGGACTGAAGAAATGCGCAAAGACACCTGGACCATCGCTGCTGCCCGCCTCGCCAAACACGCCGGCAAGGTTGGTGACGACACCGGTGTTGGGATCAGCGCGCAGGATGCGGTTGTTCGCGCTGTCGGTGACGAAGTGGTGACTCGTCTTGATATCGACCGCCACTCCGTATGGTTCAGCCAGGCCGTTGGTGATGAGTGTTTGCAGGAACGGCTGAGCCTGGGCAGCCATCGCAAACATCGTCGTGAGCATTGCGACGAGCCATGTTTGTTTTTTCATAAGGAGGTTGGGGGTTTCTATTGCGCTTCGGAAAACTTCAGTGTGCCGGTCGGGTGGCGGCGAGTGGTGTGTATGCATTTTGTTGTTCATAGGACGCTCTTTCAAAACTCCCACGTTACGACGAGGCCAAGGCTTGTCGGAGCGGCTGGAGACAAGAAAAACGCCGCTTGGGCGACTGTCTCCCCGATTTTCACGGGAGCCGTCCGCGCTCCGCCGTTCGCGCCGTGTTTT
>SXMN01000177.1 GCA_005777315.1 Verrucomicrobiales bacterium | reverse complement strand
GCAATCCTGCCAACATTTGATCCGCATGCGCGATGGACATGCGCCAATCCAATCAGAGTCCACAGCGGCGCGCCACCAAATTCATTCCATCTCCTTGCCCTCAAACTTCATTCCACCCTCCTTGTCGAGGGCCATGCGTGGTATGGCAGGTTGAGCAGCACGCTTGGTTTGGACTTGCGCGGCTGGGATGAGACTTGGGGTGAGTTGCCCGATGTCACCTTCGATCTCATCCCACGCACACTGCTTTGGCACATCGGTGCTCTTGCGGGCGCTCCGGAAATTATCACGCAACCTAAATCCCAGTTGGTGCGGTTCAATGACACGGCCAGTCTCTCCGTCGAGGCCACCGGGGAAACTCCACTGAGCTACCGCTGGTTCAAGGACGGGCGGTTGCTGACGGACGACTACCTGATCACCGGCTCGCGCACGCCTTTCCTGCGCGTGAAGAACGTGAAGGCTTATGACGAGGGCGATTATCAGGTGGAAGTCAGCAATCCCAAGGGCAGGAAGATGAGTGACCGCGCTCGAGTGCAGATAACTTTCGATGTCGCCCCGCCTGTTCCGTCTGTTCAAAAACCCGCAGATCGCGTTGTGATTCTGCCCGGCGATGTAAAACTCGAAATGGTGGGCATTCCGCCCGGCACCTTCACGATGGGCAGCCCGGCCAATGAAGTGGATCGCCACTCAGATGAAGGTCCGCAAACTCAAGTAACGATCAGTCACGGGTTCTGGATGGGCAAGTATGAGGTGACGCAAGCGGAATATCAGGCGGTGACGGGAAGTAACCCCGGATGGTTCGACGGAGATCGCACAGGCCATGGATGGCAGAACTAAGGCACCGACCTAAGCCGCCCTGTGGAGCAAGTGAGTTGGTATGACGCGATCATCTACTGCGCGAAGTTGACCGAGCGAGAGCTTGCGGCGGAGCGATTGCCGGATGGCTACGTGTATCGTCTGCCGACGGAAGCGGAATGGGAGTACGCAGCGCGGGCAGGGAGCACGACGCGGTTCAGTTATGGAGACGATCATGGAAACACCAAGTTGGGAGATTATGCTTGGTATTTCGCCAACAGTCCGATCACGACGCATCCGGTGGGGCAGAAGTTGGCGAACGCTTGGGGTTTGTATGATATGCACGGCAATGTTAGGGAGTGGTGTTCCGATTGGTATGGTTCGTATCCAGGAGGAAGCGTGAAGGATCCAACTGGCCCGGTTACAAGATCGAGCCGTGTGTTTCGTGGCGGCAGTTGGAACGACGTTGCGTGGGGCTGCCGGTCGGCGGACCGCCACGACAGCCTGCCGTCCCTCACGCTCTCCCTTCTGGGCTTCCGGGTTGTCCTGGCCCCAGGGCAATAAGAGATGGAACTGGAGAGCGCAGTGGCCAGCAGAGGTCGGATCGGAGCAACAGAGATGGTAGGGCCGCGGTGTCCCCACCGCGCCGCGAACGTAGTGACGGCCACGCCTGTCCCCGGCGGTGTGAGGACACACCGGCCCTACCTTGGTGTCGCATTCAACCCAGTGTCAGCCGGTCTTTCGAAGCGAACGACGTTCGTAGGGCCGCGGTGTCCCCACCGCGCCGCAAACGTAGTGACGGCCACTCCTGTCCCCGGCGGTGTGGGGACACACCCGCCCTACCTTTGTGTTACATCCAACCCGGTGGCAGTCGGTCTTTGGGAGCGCACGGCGTTGGTAGGGCAGCGGTGTCCTCACCGCGCCGCGAACGTAGTGACGGCCACTCCTGTCCCCGGCGGTGTGGGGACACACCAGCCCTACCTTTGTGTTACATCCAACCCGGTGGCAGTCGGTCTTTGGGAGCGCACGGCGTTGGTAGGGCAGCGGTGTCCTCACTGCGCCACGAACGTAGTGACAGCCACGCCTGTCCCCGGCGGTGTGAGGACACACCCGCCCTACCTTTCGTGTTACGTCCAACTCGGTGGGAGGCGGGAGTCCTTCGGACGGTATACCCACGGCCAGTCTTCGGCGCGTTCGCACAAGCCCCAGCGCACCGGATTCATCAAGACGTAACTCGTCTTTTCCTCCAACTGATGATGATCGCGCAACCGGTGATCGAAGAAATCTCGTTGCCATTTCACTCCATGTTCACGAGCCAAATACTTCTTCCACTCGTTGATTGTTGTCTTGATTCCTGGCTCGCGCGGGAAGGCGATGATGCCATGTAGATGATCGGGCATGAGCAGCAGGAGGCGGCAGTGCCATTTGAATCGCTCGTGATAGCACGCAGCCGCCTTCAGCACGGTGTCGCCAATGCCGACACGGCTGAGATGATTCTTTCCACGCGGTTCGCAGTTAATGTTGATCAAAAAGAAACTCCCTTCGGGAATCCCTTGTGGAGCCTCGTGAGGAAGTTTCTTGCGAATCGGGCGAGCCATGCGCCGAGCGTATTGAACCCTGCGCGCTCGGCAAGATCTCGATGGTAGGGCTGCGGTGTCCTCACCGCGCCGTGAACGCGTGCCATGCCGCACACTTTCCAACGTCGCACCCCGGCGGTGTGAGGACACACCGGCCCTACCTCTCTGGGTGAAGCAGCTTCCTCAGATGTTACGAATCGGTCCGGTGGAGGTGGTTCGGAGTTCTCCTAACCTACAATTCCGAGCGGCGGCGATGGTTCGGAGATCTCGGTACGTAAGATTCTGTGCGGCGGCGGCGTTCTATCCGGCTGGAACGTACGATTCTGGGGGTGCGGCATTCGTTCCAGTCCGTTGGCACGTACGATTCCTGGACGCACTATCCATGTTTGAAGCTTGAAAGAGCATCTTGGTCTGGTGTTGGGCAGGTCGGGCTTCTTGTCGAAGATGTCGAGTCATCTGCGTTGGTCTGAAGTTTCGTGACGTGAGCCATCGCGTATTTTGCCGGATGTAGATTCCAGATTTTGAAGAACTTTCCAGAGAGATCGGTTGGGTCGTTTTGGAGAGGACGAACAAACGATTCGCGGTGGGAAGTTCAGCGGAGGCGGTGTGCTGGCCGCTTCCTCTGATGTCTCGGCACGCTGTAAGCATAAGTCCTACGCCGTATGAAAAATCGAAATGATTTTTATCGAGTGGCCCGCAAGTCTCTTGCGGGGTTGCAACAACACAACGCTTCACTGGGCATCGCTCATTGTCCGCCAGCGGACCTTGAGGATTTGATCGATGAGGCGTTTGAAAAGAGTACGCTTTTCGACGTGTCGAGACGTGCCAAACGTCGAACCTAAGTCGCACTGCGCGCGGTGCGCACAGTGGGGGATCTCTTCGTCAACCGCAGCCGGGATCGTCTGCTGCGGCTTTCTGGGGGCAGTCTGGAATGAGTCCTGGGTACGGCTTCATGGGTTCGATCAAGCCGGCGCGTGGTCAGGAGTGGATTGGACTTGCACGACAATCGGCAACCACACGGTAAACACCGAACCTTTGCCGAACTCGCTCTCGACGGCGAGTTCCCCACCCATCATCTGCGCGAACTTGCGGGAAAGCGCCAGCCCAAGGCCAGTGCCTCCATATTTCTTTGAAGTGCTTGCGTCTGCTTGAGTGAAGGCCTGAAACAGCTTGCCAAGTTGCGCTGACGTCATACCGACGCCGGTGTCTGTGATTTCAAAACGAAAGATGGGAGGAAGAGGGCGCGAGGAATCCGGCTCCTGGCCCTGACACAATTTGGAACATTCATCCCTCCATACACGCAGCGTGACGGTTCCCTGTTCTGTAAATTTAGCCGCGTTGGAGATCAGGTTGTACAAGACCTGGCGCACTTTCGTTTGATCCGCCCGCATGGTGCCGGTTTCCGCCGGGCACTCCACCTTGAGATGGTTCTTCTTCTCCCGGATGAGCGGTTGCACCGTCGCTTCGACCTCGCGTATGAGCCTGGTCACGTCGAATTCCTCGATAAACAATGTCATCTGGCCCGCCTCGATCTTCGACAGGTCCAGAATGTCGTTGATCAGCGCAAGCTGGTGCCTCGCCGCGCCATGAATCCTTCGGACGTCCGGGATGAGTTTGTTGTCCCCCATGTCCTCCAGTTCCTCCTGCACCATTTCGCTGTAGCCGATGATTGCATTGAGCGGCGTCCGAATTTCGTGGCTCATGTTGGCCAGGAACTGGGATTTGGCCCGGTTCGCCGCGTCAGCGGCTTGATGAGCTTGCTCGGCGGCTTCCTTTGCCGTGACCAGATCCTGGTTCACCCTGGTCAATTCCCGGGTGCGCTCCAGCACCTGTTCTTCGAGATGTTCCCGGTGGAGTTGAAGTTCCCGATCGCGCGTCTGGATCTGGGTCAGCATTTCGTTGAAGCCATCGACGAGCTGGCCCACTTCATCGTCCGCATGGCGGGTGGCGCGGACTTCATAATTCTTGCTTCTGGAAACGGTCCTGGCGGTCCGAAGCAGCTCCATTACAGGCACGGTGATGAGGCGTTGAAAGTGGGCACCCAACAGGAGGGCGACGGTTGTGGCAAATAGCAGAACCACCAGCACAATCCGGATGCTCCGCCATAAAAACTGACTGACGGTGTCCCGATCAAACCGCAGGTAAACCATCCCGACCCTTTCTTCGTTGGGATTCTTGATGTCGAGGACGTACTCAAACAAACGGGGGTGGAAGCCTACCGCAGGCGGGTTTGCTGGGATGGCGGCCATGTCCGTGCCACTCCGCGAGTAGCTGGCATAAACAAAATTGGTCCAGTAGTTCGTCGAGACCTGGGAGAATGAGGTCGTGTCGTCGAGAATTTTTCCCGTCTTGTCGATGGATACTTTCTTGGAACGATAGAGGCAGCCGGCGTTGATCTCCGGGCTGTGCTGCAAGGAATCGATGAATTCCTGAGCGGACTTCTTGTCTTCGAGGTCCAGCGAAGCCGCGGCTGATGAACCGATCACGCTCGCCAGCACCTCCAGTCCCCGTTTGACTTCCTGGCGAAATCCAATCGTGCCTAGCGCCACGAAGGCCACGCAGGCAATCAGCAAGGCCGCTCCGCTGGTGATGGCCATCACCAACTGAAGCTTTTGCCGGATCGAAATGAATCTGAACAGAGCCATGAAGGGGAGGATTTTCAGTTACTTCACGATGACCTTGGCGATCTTCACGAGCTTGGAATTGATCTCCAGTCCCGCTTTTCGCGCGTTTTGGAGGTTGATCTCGAGCTTTCGATCATCAACCGAGAGGCTGAAAACCCCGCCTTTGTTCAGGAACTCCCTTTTCTCGCCAATGGTGAGGATGCCTCGCTTGTCGATGCTTTTACTCAGTTCCTCCCACGCTACGAGCTGGTCGGCGGGAATAAAAAGAACGTCACACCTGGTCACCAGTGCCGGATCCTCGAAAATCTTCACCACGATCTCGCGACCTTCGATCTTCTTTTGCTTCAACAACTGGCTGAGGAGGCCGTCAAAAGGATCCTTGCCCATGATGCCCACCACCACCTGCCCTTCCGAGTTGGGCCAGGTGATGTAGGCGGGAATTTTGGCAAGGAAGGCCAGTTTGAACTCGGTCGGAGTGAGGTCAACTCTCTCCTGCGTGAGCCCCGCAAACGGCATTGCGATCAGGAAACTCAGAATCAGAAACCAGCGCCTGGCACTGCTTGCCAGGCCGAAGAAATTGCAGTGGATCGGTTCGAAATCCGATTGGTTTCTGTTTTTATTCACCTGGCTTATTGGCGTTGTATTAACATTTGATCCGTTGGAAAACAACGCGATTCTCGTGATTGCTGATCAAACAGTGCATCCACAAGCCGTGAACTCGGCTGGCAGCCTGGAGCGCGGTTGCGTGCGCAAGTACCAGCCGCAGAGGTTTGGCGTGAGGGAGAGCCAGCGATGCTGCTGCGACTGGCTTTCAGCACAGTCGCGCTCCACCGACAACTCGTGGATGCACCTTTTGGATGCTGTTGGGTGAACAAAGGCTGGACACCAGAAACAGCCGAGCGCAGCATTCACGGACAATCCTTGGCGAAAAGTAATTCTTCACAAAGTGCGGGACGCAAGCAGCTATGAACACCATTCGCGGGCAAATCCAGATCAACAGGCTTCCGGGGGACGTTTTCAATTATGTGACCACTTTTGGTACTTGGAAGGACTGGTACCCCATAACAAAACGGGTGACGGGTGCGACCGATCATCCGTGTGAACCCGGTGAGGAATGCACGGAGTATGTCAGCATTTTTCTCATCCCCTTTAAGTTTTACTGGAAGGTTTTGGAAAAGGATTTCCCCAGGCGCTTCGTATTTGCAGGCACGAGCAACGCGGGCGGCAAAGCCACCATCACCTACACGTTTACGTCGAGGGATGGCGGTACCTGGTTTGAACGCGAGCTCGACTACTGCCAGACCAGGCCGTTGATGAAGCTTGCGGACTGGCTCTGCATTCGCAGTTACGTCGGCCGCGTCTCTGACCAGGCCATCCAGAACGCCAAGGCAAATCTGGAAGCTGCCAAAGCAAACTGAATATGAGGGAGTCATCATGGTGGATGCGCGCCGGTGAATCGACCTTTCAGAAACGGCTGGATGAGGCCCGTACTGTGGGAGATTGGAGCTCCTCTGGTCCGAATGCCGACGAACTGGTGGAGAAGGTTTTTCGAGATCAACTCCGACGGCCCGAGCACTTCGGCCGGGTGGGGTATCATCATTTGCTGGTTCTCGCGGATCAGATCATGGTGAGTCCGGAATTATTGCTGATCCAAAACAGCCATTTGAATCAGCAGCTCGCCAGGATGCCGCAGGAGATCGTCGACTACTTCGATCCCATGCCTGCTCCAGATTGGGTCGATGAGAAACAATTGGCCATCGCTTCCAGGATCTGGGTCAATAACACCATCACGCTCCTGCTGGTCCTGTATGCCTCCTCGCTTCCGTCCTGTTATTTGATTCAAAAGGGCATACCAGTCCTCTACACCTCGGACAAGCTTCGGGACCGAAAGAACATCAGTCAGCGGCTTTTCGAGACCGGCTTCATGCTGGATGACGTCATGTCACCTGGCGGAATCAAAGTCATCCAGGACGTCCGGGATGGAGGGCGACAGGACCGTTACCTATGGGGCAGGGGATACTTGTCCGCCAAAAAGGTGCGAGTCCTGCACGCTTCGATGCGGCTGATGCTCCAGTTCCCTCCACACACCATCACGGCACAGAATGCCGGGGAAGATCGTGGCAAGTGGAAGAATCATTGGGATGTGGGCCGGCTGGGCATACCGATCAATCAGGAGGACATGGCTTACACGCTGTTAACTTTCGGATATCTCCTTCCGCGCGGACTTGAAATTTGGGGGGACAAACTGACGTTGGAGGAAAAAAACGCGGTCCTCCATTTATGGAAAGTGACCGGCTACATCATGGGGATCCAGCCGGATCTCATGACGGACAAATGGGACGAGGCGGAATCGCTCTTTGGAAAATTGCAGGCCAGAGGCAAAGGAGACGGCAGCACCGAAGCCGGCCTCGCCCTTACCGAAACGGTGATGGGATTTGTTGGTGGCTACTTTCCAAAAATAGGGGGAATGGAAAAACGATTGCCCGCCACCATGATCATTGACCAATGCGGACTGGAAGTCGCCCGTTATCTGATCGCTCCGGAGTTGATCGCGGATTCGCGACGCATCGGGCCGCGTTTTTGTTACGGTGTCGCCAAGGCTGCAGCCAGGATCTATTTCTTTCTCAGGAACATGATCATGCCCAGGATGCCGATGGTCGGTGCGTTCCTGGCGAACCTCCTTCATGGTTCCGGCAAGGAGTTGGTTGAAAGCTTCCGGGATTCGTTTGTCCGCCAACCTTTTTTCATCCCCAAGAACGCCACCACATGGGAGGAAGAAAAAGGAGCCACCGAAGAATTCCATCAACGCCTGGATCACTGGCGCCAGGTGTTGTTTCGACACATTCTATTTTCCATCGTCCTTCTTGCCATTTCTCTCTTCTGTTTCGTCCCGCTGTTGTATTTTCTGCCGAACTACATCTTCTGGAGCCCGGATTCGACGGGAGTGCGCTTCTGGACGGCATTTTGTTCCATCGGCACGCTCGTCCCGTTGCTCTCCGCCATAGCGATCATGAAATATCAACTCCCCGCGATTTTTGAGAGCCGCCCTTCGATAAAATCCACCTGAACCTATTCTCCCAAACGGTGGAAAAAATTCCCGGCTACGGGTTGGCAACTGACAACGACCGGGCCGAATTGAGAACCAACCGATTGCACGCATCACCGCGACTTCACACCTATGAAACGAACAGATTCCAATCGTGAAATTCAGGTCGTCATTGCCTTGATACTCGCCGTCGCCATCCCCTTCGCGGCGACCTTGGCGACCATCAAGACTGGCCGGCCTCCAATCGAGATTCCGGCAGATCCCGCCGCCAATCCCAGCCCTTATGGCTACACCTGGAGTTTGTTGTTGTACTTGATCCCTGATCTGCTGCTCGGCTCGTGGGTCCTGGCCATGCATCGTGGTCCAAGAGAAAAGAAAGCGTTCTGGGTTACTGTCGGCTTGCTGATTCCCCTTTGGTGTTTGCTGGATGTCTTCTTCGGGCTGACATTCTTCAAGTACCCGAACCTGGGCGCATCCGTCGGAACATTTTGGGGCTATACCTTCGATCGCGGTTGGGCGAAGGAGATTCCGCTGGAGGAGATCGCCTTCTACGCTCTTGGATTCATCGGCATGATCCTGGTTTACATCTGGGGCGATGAATACTTCTTTGCCGCGTACAAAAAGCCCGAACCGAAGGAACGTTGCACGATGCGCCAGCTTCTAAAACCACACGTGGGAACGGCGATTGTCGGAGTGGTGCTGGCCGCCGCTGCGATTGGTTACAAAAAACTCGGGCCGCATGACTATCACGAAGGCATTCCGGGATACTTCCTGTTCATGCTCGCATGCTGCATTCTTCCGAGCCTTTTCTGCTATCGGATCGCGTTTCCGCGCATCAACTGGCGTGCCTTCAGTTTCGGTTTCTTCTTCATGCTGTTCATCAGCCTCTTCTGGGAGGGGGCCGTCGGAGTTCCCTACCAATGGTGGGATTACAACCGTGGTCAGATGATGGGCATCTTCATTCCGGCCCTGACCGGGTTGCCTTTTGAAGCGGTGTTGCTGTGGTTTTGTGCTTCCTGGACCAACACCCTGGTTTATGTCACCATCCGTTCACTCCTGCCCTCAGAGGCTGCTAAAACCGGAGGGTGATCTCGGCATAGACCGTGCGCGCTGCTTGCGTGACCGCCGTCCTGGTGCTCGTCTCGGGCACAAATTCAATGTGTCTTGGGGAAATCAAATTGCGCCCCGCGATAGCCAACTCGACAGTTTTGTTCACTCTCCAGGCCAGACGGGCGTCCATCTCCAAATATCCCGGCAAACTGAATTTTTTGAAGTTATCCACATAACGGCCCGTTAGATCCAGCCTCACATCGTGAGGAACGTCGAAAGAAGATCGAATCAATGCCTGCTGCTCCGGGTCGCCTCCCCCGCCTGCGAAAGCGTTTCCGATCAGATGTTCCTGCAACAGCGAGTAGCCCCCTCGGATATGCCACCAGTCATCGAGTCGAACCTCCGCGCTAAATTCAAAGCCATAGGTATAACCATGTCCCCCGTTGAGACCGAACAAGGTTGGGACGACAATCAGCGGCACGCCTGGCCTGCTTTCGTAAAGTGTTTGACCAATTCCGGCTGTCCCCAGCCGATCATAGTCAAAGTAATATCCGGTCCAATCCAGGGTCAGGTTTGAAAAGGGTCGAACACGGTAGCCCAACTCATAGGCCAGCAGGATTTCTGACTCGAAATTCGAGCTGCCGAAGCCGCGTGGGATCACTGGCGGGGCTGTGCCGGCGGCAGGGAGGTTAATGACCAGGTCTCTCTCAGACCGTCCGGGACTGCGGATGGCGCGGGAGACGGCTCCCCAGATCGTTTGAGCCGGGGTTGGTGTCCAGACCAACCGTGCGTTTGGCTGGACCTCCCAACCTGTGTAATCGTTGTGCTCAAGCTTGGAACCGAGGATCAGCCGCAATCGTTCTTCGACAAGGGTGATTTCATCCTGCGCAAAGACGCTCACCAATTGTTGGGTTCGTTGCGAAGGGAGAAAGACGAAATTTGTGTCGTGGTTTCTGGATTCATCCGAACGAAGCCGGTAGCCGAAGCCATAGACCAGCTCCTGCCGCCACGGCAATCGAATCCGGTGCTGCATGTCCACATCGTATGTGTCGAGTTCGTAACCAAAGATCACCTCTCGATTGTCCACGTGATCGTAATAAGCCTGGACCTGGAGATCGGTTTCGTCCTCGAAGTAATGCGTCCATCTGACGAGCGCATTCCCGCCCTTGGCGATCCGGTTGGCGGCAGTCGTCTTCGCAAACGGCGGCACGAATGCCGGCTCGGTGTACTCATGGCCAAACTGCCCGTAGGAGTAATCTCCCTGAAAGGTGATCTGGTTGGCGGCAGCGTGCCAGTCGTACCGCAGACCAGTCCGAAGCGATTGTGAACGATCATGGCCCGGAACACCAGAGGTCACGTCAAACGGCCCCGCGTGATCGTATTTCAGATAAGTGCGCAAATTGGCGTTCTCGGAGAGCTTCAGTCCGTACTGAGCATAGCCAAACCCCTGTTCAAAATTCCCTCCACCCCCGTTCACCACCCAGCCCTGCGTGTCTTTTGCGTCCTTGGTGACGATGTTAATGACTCCATTGACCGCATTCGCGCCCCAGAGCGTGCCCCCTGGTCCCCGGATTACTTCAATCCTGTCGATGCTTTCGAGAGGAATGTTTTGGTCTTCCCAATACACTCCGCCAAAGGCTGGCGTATAAACAGCCCGCCCATCGACCAGCACCAGCAGCTTGTTGGCGAACCGGCCTGAAAACCCACGGGCACCCACCGCCGAGAAACTTGCATCCATCTGCGCGACCTGGACCCCCGGCACCAATCGAAGCGCGTCAGGCAATGTGCGGGCGCCAGAGCGGACGATTTCCTCATTGCCGAGCACGAAAACCGCCGCCGCGGAGTCGAACTGTTTCTCGGGTTTCTTGGACACCGAGGTAACAAGCAGGTCATTCAGGCTGAGGCTGGCCAGGTAATCCAGCCGGTTGGTTCCAGCATCCGCGGCCACTTGAGCCGGCGCGTTGAGTGCGCCGACGCACAGAGCCAGAAGGATGGGGCCGAATAAGAGCTTCATGTTTCAAGATGAGAGCGCGCCAGAAAATTTGGCAATAGCAAAAGCGATTTCCGCACTCGCCCGGGTGTGATTAAAAGTGGGTGAGGGATGAACTTGGTCCGACCTGGGAGCGCCGGCATCCCTGCCGGCGCGGGCAGAGAGTGTGGACGAGTGCCCGAAGAGATAAATCGCCGGCAAGGATGCCAGCGCTCCCAGGCACGGCCTCACCCGCTTTTAATCGCACCCCACTCGCCCGGTGCGTCCACAAGTTGGCTGTGAACTTGGCGGTCGGCCAGGAGCGCGGTTGTGTGAGCAGCACCAGCCGCAGCAGGTTTGACGTGAGGGCGAGCCATCGTTACTGCTGCGACTGGCTTTCAGCATAGTCGCGCTCCACCGACAACTTGCGGCTGCACCGCACTCGCCCCTGCTGGGTGGTTCGCGGCAACATCCGTTCAGAACCTTATCCTTGCGAAGAGCGACCCGAATGAATCGGCCTGGGTCTGGCCGCGAAATTCTGGTGTACGAAAGAAGTGGGCGTAACCAATTTCGACACGACTCAAGACGATTGCGAAACCCGCCGAAAGATCGCCCACGAGGACTTGTCGGTCCACACTGTGGCTATGATGGAATAGATTGCCGTCCAGAAAGGTATTGTGCCCGACCACGCGGCCTTCCGTTCCCGCGAAGACGTATGCGCCCCATCGATGCGTGTCCGACGATGAAAACCCACCCGAACTCGTGGCAAGCGAGTCTATGGCCTGACTGCCGAAGTCATCCGGCATTCGAAGACCGATGCGGATTCGCGCGCCGAGTCTCGCCGAAGTCTCAACGTTTCCCAGACTGAAGCCGACATGGGGCGTGAAATCAAAACCGAGCGGACCGTTTTCCGCGCGCAGGAGGCGGACTCCCCGCCACTACTTCAGCCGCAGTCCAGGTTCGTTCTTCAACTGATGCTCCCAGCCAAGAGGTTTTCCGGAGCCTCGAATCTCGTGGACCCATGTTTGTGCCCTGTCGGCCAGGGAAGCGGGACCGACGACTCCGAGTTCAAGTTCGATGTCCTCCAACGTCGGATGATCACCGAAGCTTTTGCCTCGGCGTTGCAGAATGAAGCCCAGGTAGAGCCAGCCGGCATAGGGGCGGTCATTTGCCAGAAGCTGCTGAGTGTTGATGTTGCCCGGTGTGTATATGTTTTGACCGATCGAATAGCCGAACTTGGCCGCCTCGGGCACAAGGCCCGGTTTTGGCAACGCATCATTGAGCCAGCCGCTTCCAAGGGGCAGATAGCCATCCTCGTGCAGATACGAGAGCTTGATGCCTTGCGTGTAGTGCCGGTCCGTATCGACAACAAGATCGTTCTCCTCGATGACCGTGAACACCGCGCCCTGACGCCCCGGCTCGGCATTGGCGACGCAGTGAAGACCAAGGACCAGCGAAAGAACCCAGGATCGTGCGATTGAGAATGGAAATGTCATGTGTGCCGGACAGCCCGGTCATTGCATCCAAAGTGTGAAGCCCGCGCCAATGCAATTCCATTCACGGCCACGCCGTTTATGCGCCGCCACTGACGATTCCCATGAGATCATTTGCCTGAGGCGGCTACCATGCCGATGACCTGTATCCGGTGGACGGCGCCGTAATAGCGGCTGTCCATGCTGTTATCCCGGTTGTCGCCGAGGACCAGGAAATGGTTTCTGGGAATTTTGTAAGTCCATCTGCGGCCTTTCGCAGGAAAGGTCTGGCGTGAGTGCGGCAGGTAAGGTTCCTTGAAAAGCGCCCCATTGATGAACACGGCCCCATCGTGGATCTCGATTTGTTCCCCACCGATGGCCACGACACGCTTGACGGCAAGATCGGCAAATCCCGGATCACGAATCACCACGATCTCGCCGCGTCTTGGCGGTCGGAAATGGTACGTCCATCGGTTCAAGAAATGGACCTCCCCATCCACCAGGTTCGGCATCATGCTTTCACCCTCCACCTCGACAGCTCCACCGATAAAATTGGTGATGATCAGGTAAAGGCACAGAGACCAAAGCGCGATGCAGACAAGAGTGTACGACTGCCGCGTTTCTTTGGCTTCGATTAAATCCCAGAACCAATGTCGGCGGACGATTTTGGGCTGCGCATTGACTGGCGTATTGCTCACCAAGGGTGCGGGACAATTACCCAAGCCCGAGGAATTGGCTACTGAGAAGTTCGGATGTTGAAGCTCTGAACCTGGCTGGCCCGCTTCCATTGAATTATGGAAAGTTTCCTGTTCAGAAAGGACCTGCTCACGGACCATGAACTCCTGACTTCCCATGAATTCAAAGCGGCCATGAATCGTTGTTTTCCATTTATGGCCGCTCTGAATTCATGGCGAGCCTGGACCTCCGACAAACGGACGTGCACGGGGACCATGAACCTGGGAGCGCCAACGTCTCGCCGGCGAGTTGCTGTGGGGAAATTAGGAACACGCCGGCGAGACGCCAGCGCTCCCAGGTCAGGTTCATGGGAAGCCGGAAAAGGCGGACGCAATTCCAGTCTGAAATCGTTCACTCAGACTGTCGTTTGAACCAACACCCAGCCACCAAACCGACTGCGTAGGGCCGGTGTGTCTCACACCGCCGCGAACGTCAAAAGGAGATTCGCAGCCCCACCAACGTCACGGTGCAGTGAGACGAATCAGGACACAGCTCCCTACGAGCACTGCATGCTTTGGGTGTTTATCCCCAATTTTAATCGTGAAATCTCCTCGCTTCGCGACGAAACGGACACATTTTCAATCTGGAATTGTCCGCAGCAGTTCGAGCGAACACATTTTCAGTCTGAAATTGTCTCCGGCAGTCCGAGCGAACACATTTTCAATCTCGAAATGTGTCCGGAAGTCCCGCCGATGACGGTTTTCGCCACCGATTGCCTTCGCCACGAGCATCGGCCACGATCCATGATCAGCGCTGTGCAGAAGATTGATGCCACGGGTGTTGCGCATGCTGAATTCCGCTGCAGTCAAAAACACACCCGATGTCTTGGGGTGGCAGCGGATCAGTTTGAGTTGAAGTTTGATGGATGGAGCATCTTCTCATTTCCGATCTATAACCGTGGCACCCCCTCTCCCGCCCTGCGGGCACCCTCTCCCCCTCTGAGGGGGAGAGGGACGGGGAGAGGAGGTCTTCCCTCTCGCTCCAAAAGCCGGGTTAATGGGCAGAGAAACGGAGTCGCATTTATCATCTATACCTTAGAGGCTCTTTCAAAACTCGGATTTGTTGAGAGATTTCAATTGATCATGTGAAGTGGCACGAGTCGCGCTGATTTTTGGACATGCTCGACCTGACGACGATCTTCCACAATTTGCAACGCCATCTTTTCCCCATGCTCG
>SXMN01000176.1 GCA_005777315.1 Verrucomicrobiales bacterium | reverse complement strand
TCGGCAAACCCGCCATCGTTGAAGGCTTGGCGCGCCGCATCGTGGGTGGAGATGTTCCCGAGTCGCTGAAGAACAAGAAGCTCGTGGCTATGGACATCAGCGCAATGATCGCCGGGGCGAAGTACCGGGGCGAATTCGAGGACCGGCTCAAGGCGTTTCTCAAAGAAGTCACCTCCAGCGAAGGGCGCATTGTTCTCTTCATCGACGAGCTTCATACGATTGTCGGCGCGGGTGCCGCCGAAGGCGCCGCCGATGCCGCCAACATGCTCAAACCCCAGCTTGCGCGGGGCGAACTCCGATGCATCGGAGCGACGACGCTTGATGAGTACCGCAAGCATGTGGAGAAGGATCCGGCATTGGAACGGCGGTTTCAGCCGGTCCAGGTAGCGGAACCGTCTGTCGAGGCAACCATCGCGATACTTCGCGGCTTGAAGGAACGATACGAAGTTCACCACGGGGCTCGCATTCAAGACTCCGCACTGGTCGCTGCGGCGACCCTGTCGCATCGTTACATCACCGATCGTTTTCTCCCGGACAAGGCGGTGGATCTGGTGGATGAGGCTGCGTCGCGTTTGCGCATGGAACTGGATTCGATGCCCACGGAGGTGGACCAGCTTGAACGTCAGATCATGCAACTGGAGATCGAGCAGAATGCGCTGAAGAAGGAAAAGGATCCCGCCGCCAGGGAACGATTACGGAACCTGGAGAAAAACCTGGCCGATTTGAAGGAACAATCCGCGAGGCTCAAAGCGCAATGGCAGACGGAAAAGGCCGGCATCAACGCGGTGAGCCTGATCAGCGGCCAGATCGAACAGGCGAAGACTGAATTGGAGAAAGCGCAGCGCACCGGTGATCTGAATCGAGCTGCACAAATCCAGTACGGACAGATTCCAGATCTCCAGCAGAAACTCGCTGCGGCTGAGAAGCAGTTGAATGAGATGTCGCAGGGCAAGCGCCTCCTCAGCCAGGAGGTCACTGAGGACGACATTGCGCAGGTGGTCGCCTCATGGACCGGCATTCAGGTGACGCGGATGCTCGAGGGCGAACGCCAGAAACTGGTGCGAATGGAGGAACGGCTACAACAGCGAGTCATCGGCCAGCAGGAGGCGATTACTGCGGTGGCCAACGCGGTGCGCCGCGCAAGAAGCGGTTTGCAGGATCCAAACCGCCCGATTGGCTCGTTCATTTTTCTGGGACCGACCGGGGTGGGAAAGACCGAACTGGCGCGGGCGCTGGCTGAGTTCCTGTTCGACGATGAGCACGCGATGGTCCGGATCGACATGAGCGAGTATATGGAAAAGCACACAGTGGCTCGCTTGATTGGGGCACCCCCAGGTTACGTCGGTTACGAGGAAGGCGGGCAGCTCAGCGAAGCTGTCCGGCGGCGGCCTTATTCGGTGATCTTGTTCGATGAGATCAAGAAGGCGCATCACGACGTTTTCAACGTACTTCTGCAGGTGCTCGATGATGGCCGTCTCACGGACGGCCAGGGCCGGACGGTGGATTTCAAGAACTCGATCGTGATCATGACCAGCAACATCGGATCACCCATCATCCAGGAGTATTTCAAGGAGGAGAACCTCAGCCCGAAAGCCCATGCTGAAATGGAGGAACGAGTCCGCGGCGAGTTGCGGGGGCATTTCCGTCCGGAATTTCTAAACCGCGTGGATGACATCATCGTGTTTCACAGCCTCGGCCAGAAGCACTTGGGTCAGATCGTGGACATCCAGCTCAAACGGCTCGACGCGCGCCTGGCACAGCAGGAACTCAAACTTGAAATTGATGCCGCCGCGAAGAGTTATCTGTCGAATGAAGGCTACGATCCCCAGTTTGGAGCGCGCCCGCTGAAACGCGCGATTCAGGATCACCTCCTTGATCCGCTGGCACTGAAAGTCCTCGAAGGTGAGTTCAAGCCTGGCGACTCGATCCACGTAACGGCCAAGGACGAAGAACTGGTTTTCGAGAGATCCCGGAAGTGAACAGCGGATCCACCCGTTACGCGCTGAATGCCAAGGGGACGACACAAGTGGAAAGCCAACAAGTGGAACGAGGATTGACCGCACGGGCGCATTCCTGTAACCAAACGGCCTCATGGCTCTGGAAACAACATTGATTCTTTTCAAACCCGACGCTGTCAGCAAAAAGCTTGTCGGCCAGGTTCTCTCGCGGTTCGAAGCTGCCGGACTGGCAATTCGTGGCATCAAGATGCTTCGTTTCGGCGACACTCTGCTGCACGAACATTACGCGCATATCGCCTCGAAACCGTTCTTTCCCGAAGTGCGAAATTTCATGCAGCGGACACCGGTAATCGCTCTCGCGCTTGAAGCGGAGAACGCCGTCGCTCGCGTGCGCGACCTGCTTGGGCCCACAGATTCAACGAAAGCCGCCAAAGGAACCATCCGGGGAGACCTCGGCGTGGATGTCATGGTCAACGTTTGTCACGCTTCCGACTCGAAAGAGACGGCTGCGACCGAGGTCAAACGCTTCTTCACGGCTGAAGAATTATTTAGCTACTGAACGGAGCGCGACTGTGGTGAAAACCGCCGCAGAAACTCCCGTGTTGCAGCTGGCTCTGCGCGCACCACGTTCCTCCAGAATCGGCAGTTAAGCCGTAACAATGGGACATGAGATAGGAGCTCGGAATTCCGCGCTCCAATCGCTCTCGGGACCGAAAGGATCGAAGTCGGCGGCTCCGTCGCGGAGCCAGTCACCAAGCAGTTACTGCCACCTGGGGCAAGGAATGGTCGAAGAAACTGCCGACCAAGCTGGTGATTCCACATTCCTGTGAAATCAATTCCGCGCTCCAACTGAGTCGTTGTGGCTAAGAGATGTGGCTTACCGCATTCCGCGCGGCATCACCCCGCCCATCTTGGACATCATTTTCTGGAATTTCCCCATCTGCTTCATCATTTGCTGCATCTGGCCGAACCGGTTGAGGAGACTGTTGACCTCGGTGACAGTCACGCCACTGCCTTTGGCGATCCGTTGGCGGCGGCGGGCATTGAGGATTTGAGGATGGCTTCGTTCCTGGCGGGTCATCCCGCAGATGATGCCCTCCATGCGACGAAATTCACGCTCGCTCTTGCCCAGATCAGCGGTTTTCAGCATCTCAGATCCTCCCGGAAGCATTCCCACGATGCTCTCCAGAGAACCCAGTTTTTTCATCTGCCTGAGCTGATCCAGGAAATCATCCAGAGTGAAAAGCCCCTTGCGCATCTTCTCTTCCATGCGCTTGGCATCATCGAGATCGACCGCTTCCGCGGCCCGCTCGACGAGGCTGACGACGTCACCCATTCCGAGAATGCGGGATGCCATGCGCTCGGGGTGGAATGGTTCAAACTCATCAGACTTTTCGCCAACGCCGGCAAACTTGATCGGCTTCCCGGT
Organism: Verrucomicrobiales bacterium; assembly: GCA_005777315.1. Lineage (GTDB taxonomy): Bacteria > Verrucomicrobiota > Verrucomicrobiia > Limisphaerales > F1-12-MAGs170 > F1-120-MAGs170. The sequence goes on along the minus strand of SXMN01000176.1, from coordinate 4,288 downwards.
AACGGCCTTCAAGCTGAGAGCAGCGCCGCCACGCGCGTCGCCGTCGAGCTTGGTCAGGATAGCTCCGGTGATGTTCAGAGCTTTGTCGAAGTGAGTGGCGACATTGACGGCTTCCTGGCCGGTGGCGGCATCGAGCACGAGCAAAATCTCCCGTGGCTTTACCAAATCGCGCAAGCGGACCAGCTCCTGGACGAGCGGTTCATCGATTTGCAACCGGCCGGCAGTGTCAAAGATGAGGACGTTGCGCTGGTTGGCAGAGGCGAATTCGAGCGCCTCCCGGGCGATCTTGAGCACATCGGTCTCCCCTTTCCGCAGGAAGACGGGCACGTCGAGCTGCTTGCCGAGAGTCTCAAGTTGTTCCATGGCAGCCGGTCGATAAACATCGCACGCGACCAGAAGCGGCGCACGGCCCTGCTTTTGCAGCAGCCGGGCGAGTTTGCCCGAGGAGGTTGTTTTCCCCGAGCCATGGAGTCCCACCATCATGATCGAACTGGGTGAGGCGTCCAAAGTCAGACTGGCATTTTCTGATCCCAGCAGCGCCACCAGTTCGTCGTGGATGATTTTGATCACCTGCTGGCCGGGATGAATACTCTGGATGACCTGCGCCCCGATCGCCTGCTGCTTGACGCGTTCAATGAAGTCGCGTGCCACCTTGAAGTTCACGTCGGCATCAAGCAACGCCATGCGAACATCCCGGAGCGAATCCGATACATTGGAGTCGGATATCTTTCCAAGGCCGCGAAGGTTCTTGAATGCGTTCTGGAGCTTGCTGCTGAGCGAATCAAACATGCCCGGACCTTAAGACAGCCCAGGTGGACTCATCAAAATAATTCGGAGGCAATGGATCGTTCCGCATTCAACCGATTGCAGTTTGCTGGCGTGGCTTGTGGAAAGAGAATTGCCCGAAAGATTCGTGCGTTGAACCCCTGAACCGTAGCAGCCGACGTGAGTCGGCTCCAAGAGGGTCATTGAGAGGAAGAAACTCAGAGTTTTGAAAGAGCCTCAGGTGCTGAGCTAATTTTACGCGGCCCCTCAATTCACGACATTCTCCGGCTTGCCCGCAAGGAATGCCCGGACATTTGCCACGCTGGTGTCCATCAAACGTGCACGGGCCGCATGCGTCGCCCACGCGATGTGCGGCGTGATCAAACAATTTTTCGCTGACAGAAGCGGGTTCGTTGCCGGTGGCGGTTCGACAGCGAGCACATCCAAGGCGGCACCCGCCAATCGTCCCGAATTGAGCGCATCCGCCAGCGCCGCTTCTTCCACAAGTGGACCACGGCTGGTGTTGATCAGGAGAGCACTCGGCTTCATCAACTGGAGTCGGGCGGCGTTCACCACATTCCTGGTTTCTGGAGTCAGCGGACAGTGCAGGCTGATCACATCGCTTTGCCTGAACAAGTCATCAAGATCCGCTCGCACCATCCCCGGCGGAAGATCCAGTGCTCGACGTGTTGCGACCAGGACTCGCATTCCGAAGGCGAGCGCCAATTCCCCGACCGCGCGGCCAATCCGCCCGAAGCCAATGATGCCCATCGTCAGTCCATCCAGCTCGATGAGCGGATGATCCCAGTAGCAGAAATCTGGAGAACGGGTCCATCGTCCATCACGCACGGATTTCGCGTGATCCCCGACATGCTGGGTGAGTTCGAGCAGCAGGGCGAAGGTCATCTGCGCGACTGAACGCGTGCCGTAAGTGGGCACGTTGCACACGTCGATCCCGCGTTCGCGCGCGGCAGCCACGTCCACAATGTTATAGCCAGTCGCCGTGACACCGATATAGCGGAGGTTGGGAAGCAGCGCCATTTGCTCGCGCGTGATCGCCACCTTGTTTGTGATGATGGCCGAAGCTTCCGTAGCTCGGAGAACGACCTCGCCCGGGGCGCTGCGTTGGTGGATTTCACACTCGCCCAGCGCGCGGAGCGGCTCCCAGCTCAGGTCCCCCGGATTCAACGTGTGGCCATCGAGAACAACAATCTTCATTGCCGGACGGGGTAGGTGGTTGGAAGGTGGATTCTCAGTATTTCGTCACCGATTTGTCCGCGCCCAACCCGAGCGTTTTGGTGAACTGAGCAGCTCTGCCGAGCAACATTCCCACATCGCTGGTCACGGCGATGAATTGAAACCCTTCCGCGATCCGCCGCTTCGCCGCGTCCGCATCGAGAACGTGAATGCCCGTAGCCACATTGTATTTCGCCGCCGTCTTTTGGATGTGCTTGAGGGCGTCGATGAACTCGGGTGCGTCGCTTTCGAACGCTGGTTTCTTCCCCATCGATTTGTGAAGGTCGTTTGGGCCGATGAACACGACATCAATTCCCGGAACGCTGAGAATCTCGTCCGCCGCTTCGATGCCTTTGACGTGCTCAGCCATGACGACGACGAGTATCTCATCGTTCGCGCGATCGTAGTAAGTCGCCGCGTCGGTTCCGAAATTCGCCGCGTGCAGGTTTCCACCGACTGAACGCTGTCCACTTGGTGCGTAGCGGGCCGCATTAACGACCGCCTCCGCCTCCGCCTTCGAGTTGACCATTGGAACAATAACTCCCCAAGCGCCAGTATCGAGAACTCGCTTGATGTTCTCGACTGAGTTGATCGGCACGCGAACAAGCGGAACGCAGCCCGCGCCAGCAATGAGACCAAACGATTGGGCGGCGCTCTCAAACGACGTGGGGCTGTGCTCCAGCTCGATGGTCAGCCAGTCGAAGCCGGTCCTGGCCATGAGCTGGCCGATCATGGGGTCGGGCAATGTGAGCCAGGTGCCGACACTGCTCTCGCCGCGCTTGAGTTTGGAACGGACGTGGTTGGTTTTCATTTTGTGGACTGAAGCGACTGCGTTTCCAGGAGGCGGCTATTTGATTTTGGCCCGCAGCACGGAAGACCCGAACACCTCGGGATTCACGACGAACTGTGGTTTGCGTCCGTTCATCAGGTCCACGATGGCGTGAGCGGCGGTGATGCTGACACGTTCGCCGGTTTCGCGGGCATACGAGGCCAGATGAGGAGTCAGCAGGAGGTTCGGTGCCGTCCGGAATGGATGATCCTTGGGGAGCGGTTCGGTTATGAACGTATCGAGCGCAGCGCCGGCAATCCATTTTTCATGGAGCGCCTTCAAGAGAGCGGCTTCGTCCAGCAGTGCGCCGCGCGCCGCATTGATGATGTAGGACGTTGGTTTCATGCGCCGCAATTGCGCTTCGCCAATCAGTCCCCGGTTCTCCGGAGTCAGCGCCGCGTGAATGGAGAGGAAGTCACACTGGCTGAGAAGCTCATCGAGCGAAACAAAACGGACCCCGAGTTTCTCGGCCTCCGGGTTCGGCGCGATGTCATGGCCGAGCAAACGCATGTTGAAGCCTGTCGCCCGCCGCGCCATTGCCTGACCAATGCGGCCACAGCCGAGGATTCCCAAAGTCTTTCCGTGAACATCGTGGCCCCAGACGGGTTTCCACTCGCCTTGAACCATGTTCAGGTGGCCGAGATGAATGCGTCGCGCCATGCTCAGAAGCTGGGCGAATGCGCAGTCCGCCACCGTCTCGTTCAACAGCCCCGGCGTGTAGGCAACGACGACGCCATTGGCCGTCGCCGCGGGAACGTCGATGGAATCGTAACCTACGCCCCAGCGGGAAATGAGCTTCAGTTGTTTCGCGGCCGCAGAGCCCAGCACTTGAGCGGTGAATTTGTCCGTGCTCGCGAAGACGACATCATTTCCCGGGAGCAGCGGCTCAAGAACCTCGGCGGGCAGCGGACCGCGTTTGGGCGGATCAACAATCTCACAACCAGCGTCCCGCAGGAGCTTGAGCGCGGATTGGCCGACCTCATCAAGAGTGCGAGCTGTGATCAGAACTTTCCATGACATGGCGGCGAGTGTAGCGGGGGGCGGGTGACCGGCAATTTGAAAAGCGAGACTATTGAAAAGAGGGGAGCATCTCAATTTCTTGCAGGTAGCGGTTGCCGCGCTGCGACAACCACGACCGCGCAGAGCGGACGGCACGGGAAGCTCCGGACCGCCGTTGCGCCGCTGAACACGACGCTACCCGTCGCAGCGCGACGAGTTCTACCTTCAGCGCCTGCCTGACCTTGCAAGAAATTGAGCTGCACTGGCGGCCTGCAGCGGACGCGCATAGTGGAATGGAACTATTTGATAAGGATGGGGTAAGTTGATTTGACGGGACTTTCATCTGAAAACTTTTTACGCTCCGTGGATGAGCAAAACGACACGGAACAAGCCGAGCACCGCGGAACAGACCATTCTTGATGAGGTTCGAGTTCTCCTGCTTCCCGAGCGCAAGGATCG
>SXMN01000175.1 GCA_005777315.1 Verrucomicrobiales bacterium | reverse complement strand
GCATCCGCAATCCATGGACGGTCGGGCGCTCGGGTTGCACTCCTGCAGAGCCCTATCCTCCCCACCGCGATTTAACCATACAGAACAATCTAAATTTCGGAATCTTCCCGTTGACAAACCACATACCCGTCATTCGCGGGCGCTTCAACTGCATGGCTTCGCGTTAGATCATTTCCCACAGATCGAACATGGCAGCCTGGCCGCATGGTTGGCCGCGTTCAGTGATGAGGTTCCACACCGTTGCCCGCGTAATGCGGAATCGTCGGCCGGATTTTGAGATGCGGACTCCCGAGTAGTCATCGATAAACCCACGCTGGGTCACGGTCGCAAGCAACCGCGCCCGTTCCTCGCGATTTGGCAGCTCCGCGGTAAATCTTGAAGGCGTGCGCGTCAATTCCTCCCAGGACATCTCCCACAAGTTCAACGCGGTTTGGTTGCCGTAATTCAACACTGGATCCGCCTGGGTTCCGTGCGACACCAAAGCGAACGGAGCGTTAAAGACAGCCCTTGCCATCTCCAACGGACCAACGTTCTCACCGACCAGCTCGCGGCCAGTCCAATGCTTCAAGCTGCGCGCCACACAAGCTGTATGTTCGATCACCCGCTCCGTGTTCCAGATTGCATCCATTTGATTTTGAGTTCGCCGAAAATCTGGAAGCTCAGGTGGATCTCGGCAACTCGAAGTTTAAGAGGGTTGTGCATAAAACCATGCACCCGTAAAGCGCCGGTTCCAGCACAGAGATTTGGAGAACTCAGAGACTCGCATTCGCCAACCTCCGCGTCCTCTCGAACTCCGCGCTAAATTCTCCGCGCTGGATCGAGTGGCGGGTTCAACTCTTCATTTCATGTCCAATTGTGGGATGTGCTCACTCCCCGCTGGCGATGAGTCCCTGAATCTGCAATCTTCGATCCGTTCAATCCAAACAATACAACACACTCCAGCATGAAGACTCAAATACCCGATGCCCTGAAGTCGGATCTCCCGCCATCCACCTGGGGGAAGATTCTCAGCGCCACGCCGGTGATCATGACAGTCATAGCCACCATGCTGGCCGGCCTGGCCTCCAGCGAGATGACCCGCGCCCAGTACTCACGCTCGCTCGCCGCGCAACAGCAATCCAAGGCCGGCGACCAGTGGAATTTTTTCCAGGCGAAACGACTTCGTGGCTCGATGCAGCAAAGCACTCTTGATCTGCTGCAAAGCACGACAACCATCCGAACGCTTGATGCCACAACGCTGAGAAATGCCGGCTCGGCCCCACTCTCGTCGATCCTCGATTCACCCACGGGACAACAGACACTCATCGCGTTGTTCCAAGGTCAACTGCCTGCGATCACCACCGGCCCCGCACCGGATCCAAAGGTGCAATCAGCACTCGAAGCCATCGACAGCTCGAAGTCCGAAGCCGAAATTGCCCCCTTCATCGCCGCATTGGATGATCGCGTTCTCACGGAAGCCTTGCGCGCCTCAAAAGATCGGGCGACGGCCCTTGACGTGGCGCTGACACCCTTGAACAAGGTGGTGGCTCAGATCGAGCAATCGATCTCTGGAATCCCCAGAGGAGCGACTGGCGACGGCGGTGGCAGCCTGGGGAGAGATTTTACCGCCGCGCGGCTGCGATACGCGGTGCTGCGTTACGATTCTGAAGCCCGGCTCAATCAAGCGGTGGCAAACCTCTACGAACTCCAGGTGCGACGCGCCAACATGACCGCCGAACGTCACCATCGCCGCAGCCAGCGTTTCTTCTACGGGATGTTGGGCGCGCAGGCGGCCGTGATTGTCTCCACCTTCTCGCTCGCCGCCCGCAAGCGAAACATGCTCTGGACACTCGCGGCAGCCGCCGGCCTCGCCGCCATCGCGTTTGCGATCTACGTGTATTTCTACGTTTAGGCGGGCTGAATCATGGGGATTTCTGCTCCACCACGTGCATCGGCAGGAGCGCCGTGAAGGTCGAGCCTTTGCCAAACTCGCTCATAACAGTGAGTTCGCCGCCCATCAGGTTTGCGAATTTGCGCGAGAGGGCCAGCCCAAGACCGGTGCCGCCGTAATTCTTGGACGTACTGGCGTCAGCCTGGGAAAACGACTGAAAGAGCTTCCCCATCTGCTCCGGCGTCATCCCGATCCCGGTGTCGCTGACGATGAAGTTCCAAGTCACAGATGGACCTCGTTCGATGTTCGGTGTTGGATGTTCACTGTTCGATGTTTTCTTCACTTCCAGCGTGATGGTCCCCCGCTCGGTAAACTTTGCGGCGTTGCTGATCAAATTGAACAACACCTGTCTCACCTTCGTTTGATCCGCCCTCATCATTCCGATCTCTGCCGGACAAACAACGCTCAACACGTTGCCCTTCTTCGCCACCAGGGGTTGGACGGCTGTCCCGACGTCACGGACAAGTTTCGCAACATCAAACTCCTCTATGAACAACGTCATTTTTCCGGCCTCAATTTTTGACAGGTCGAGAATGTCATTGACGAGGGAGAGTTGATGCCGGGCGGCGGCGTTGATCTTTTCAAGGTCTGGCAGATAACTCCTGTTACCATCCTCATCGGCTACCTCCTGGAGCATTTCCGAATATCCAATGATCGCATTGAGCGGCGTGCGCAACTCG
>SXMN01000174.1 GCA_005777315.1 Verrucomicrobiales bacterium | reverse complement strand
TACCTTCCAGCCGTCCGTTGGGAACAGTCCGCACGACCCGACCTCTCCACTCGACCCACTCACGAAAGCACCAATTCAAGGGATTTGAACCGGTCACTGTCTTTTCAGGTTTACCCCGCTCTTTCTGAGGTCAGAACATTTGCTCAAGTTATTATTTCGCCCGCCCTAACCGGATAGGCATGGATCAGACCTTCAGCTTTGGAGTCTTGAGAATTTGCCCATAAATCCTGCCGCCGGAAAATTGCGCTCGCGATCCAAGTTCGCGCTGAATACGCAGCAGCTCATTCCACTTGGCCGTTCGTTCACCGCGACAGAACGAGCCAACCTTGAGTTGACCGGCGTTCGTCGCCACCGCCAGATGCGCGATGAAGGTGTCCTCTGTTTCTCCAGATCGAGCCGAGATGACGGGCAACCATCCGGCGCGTTGCGTGGCCTGGATCGCTTCGAGCGTTTCCGTGACAGTGCCGATCTGATTCAGCTTGATCAGCACGGCGTTCGCAACGCCAAGCTCTACACCTTTCTGAATGCGCTGCAAATTGGTGGTGAAAAGGTCGTCGCCAATGAGTTGAACGCGATCACCGAACAGCTTTCGAACCAGCGCCCAACCTTCCCAGTCTTCCTCCGCCATCGGATCCTCGATGGAAATGATCGGGTAACGGTCCACCCAGGACGACAGCAGTTCAGCGAAGGACTCTGAAGAGAAGGATCGACCTTCAACGCCGAACCGGTACTGACCGTCGCGATACAGTTCCGACGCAGCGATGTCGAGGGACAGGGCGACCTCCCGGCCTGGTTCATATCCGGCCGCGACGATTGCCCCGATCGCCGCCTCGATTGCCTCCTCGTTGCTCTCGAATGCCGGCCAGTAACCGCCTTCGTCCGCGACACCGGAGAGTTTTCCCCATTTCTTGAGCAGCTCGCCGGCGGCGTGGAACACGTCAAACGTCATCTCCAAACTCTGTTCGTACGTCTCCGCCCCAACCGCAACGATCATGAAATCCTGCACATCGACGCGACCATTCGCATGTCTGCCACCGCCAAACAACTGAATCTCCGGAAGAGGAAGAACCGTGCCCCTGCCATTTCCAAGGTAATTGAACAATGATTTCTCCATTCCCGCTGCCGCGGCTCGTGCAGCGGCCATCGACACGGCAAGAATCGCGTTCGCACCAAGGCGTGATTTGTTCTGCGTGCCGTCGAGATCCATCAGCCGTCGGTCGAGGGAGGGCTGATCAGTCACATCGTGCCCGGAAAGCGCGGGAGCAATCTCTCGCCGGACATTCTCGATGGCTCGGAACACCGACCGGCCGCCAAATCGATCCGGATCGCCGTCGCGCAATTCCAGCGCTTCATTCCGGCCGGTCGATGCGCCCGAGGGCACCAGACCATGTCCGCAGACTCCGGAATCCAGCGTCACCACGGCCTCGATGGTTGGGTTGCCCCGCGAGTCGTATATTTGAAAGGCGTCGATGGCTCGGATTTTCATAGTGTCGCCAACGATCTTCGCCAGCCACTGGCGATTTCTTCCAGAGCAAACGTACTGGCAGGTAGCATTGTTCCCACAAAATCGCGCACCAATGACTTATTCCGCTCCACCGTGATGTATTCGACAGGAGATTTGCCATCCATCCGTGCCAGCATCAGCATCAGGAGCAAACGTCCAATCCGAAGGTTCAAGCCTTCATCGAATCGGTCAGCAAGAGCGCGGCGATACTCAGACCGGCACACGGAGGCCAAGCCAAGCAAATCCTCACGCCACGCCGGCAGATGGAGAGCTTTCAAAAAGAGATGATTCAACAGGAAGGCAACATCGAAGGCTGGATCTCCGAACCACGCGACCTCGCAATCCAGCAGGACCAGCCGCTCACGACTGCGCAGAATGTTCTTCGGACTGAAATCGCCGTGAACCAAAGCCAGGGTTGTTTGCCCCAAGCGCTCGGCCTCTTCCTCGAACATGGGCCTGAGCTTCGGATGGCGCGAGCCGGTGGTCAGGAGGTAAGGTTCGACCCGGAGCGCGAAGAAGTTTGGCCACGTCTGAAATCTTGATTGCACTTCGGCATCGCTCCACGAAGCGCGGTGAATCCTCGCCGTCAGTTGCGCCGCCCGCGCGGCGTCCTCTTCACGGGCGGCTCCGCGCAATAATTCCGTCTTCCAATTTGCAAAACTTTCATCGAGGAACTCCATTCCGAACAGCCCGGCTTCTGCATCATGGAATAAGATGCGAGGCACGCTTCCGGGGGTGATTCGATCAAGGTAGGCAAGGCAATCGTGCTCGATCCGGTTTCTCGCAGGATCGGCGAACCATTCAGCCGCAACCTTCAGCCTGGGCAACGCCTGCTTCACCACGAATCGGTTCGAGCCGTCCGTCACCAGCCAGATTCCGCTCGATACTCCACCGGTCAACGGGATCACTGCTGCATCCGAGGATCTTATCCGGCCGGATTCCCGGAGGTGGCAAAGCAATGTGTGGGCATCCATCGGCATTTGCTTGGGAGATTCGCAGGCCACCTCCCGGTAGTAAACTGATTCCATGCACCGCCTGCTCAGCAGATTGTGGGATAAACTACGGATGATGACGAGTGCCACACATGCAGATGCGAGGCACGAACGCGGGAGGAGGAAGACTGCAACATTTGCGCGAGAAGCCGACGGTCGGCGGAACGAGTGTTGGCGAGCCTGACGGCATGGATAGCCAGACACCTTCGGCTGCGAAAGCTGCGGCTTCTGGGATTGATTGGACGCTTGTTGAAAGTGGCACACTATAGTGCGGCGCTATGCGCACATCGTTCCCTACTTCCTTCCACCCTCGGATTGCTGTGAGTTGGCTTGAAGGGCTCACCCTTGGTTTCAGCGTCCCACGCCTGGCTTGCGAGCCCGGGCCTTGAGTTGCTCCAACCTCCGGAGGTTGTCGCGCACTCCCGGGCCTTTGGGATTCAGCCTGAGTGAGGCATTCAGGCACTCCTCCGCACGGAACAAATCCCCTTGTTTCATGAGAACGTAACCGAGGATCCCGAGCGCCGTGTCATTCGCAGGGTTCAGTTTCACCGCCTCAGTGAGCGATGCTTCAGCCTCCGCCATCCGGCCCTCATTCAACCAGAACAACCCCGCATGCATTCGAGTGTCGTCATCCTTGGGGTCCAGTTCGATCGCCTTGCGCAGATGTTTCTCAGCATCAGCGGGACGGCCTTGCGAGCCCGCGACGAAACCGAGTCGTGCGTGCGCCTTCGCATCGGACGGATTCAGTCCCAGGCGGTATTTGTAGTAATCGCCCATTTCGCGGACTGTCTTGCCTTGAAAATCCCGCTCAAACACGGCGCGATCCTCCGCGTTCCTGGGGAGCACCTGCACCCACATTTCTGCCATCTCATCCGCCGACTGTTCGCCAAATAGAACCCGGCGCGGCGGACGGGTGGGATTGAAGTGGTTGCCCTCCGAATTATCGAAAACATACTCCATGAACAACTCGCTGCCACGCGGCAGCATCACCGGCTCACGAAAACTGTAATCGTCCTGCCAGTTGAAGTTCCATTGCTTGATCCAGAAGAGCCATCGCGTCGATTGATCGGGCAGCCGCGCATAACCCTTCATTTCTCGTCCTAGAAAATGCGCGTGCGGATTCACCCAGAGCACTCGCGCATCGATGGGCAGCGTGTATGAATCCCTGACCATATAACGCGATTCGCCGCCTGGAATATTCAGCGTTCTTACCCTCAATGGAAACACCAGCAGTTGATTCGTTGGCGCCCGGTCCGTGAAATAAAATCCGATTTTCGGCGCCACGATCTCAGGCTTGCCAGTCGTCTGCATGTGGAGCTGTACCACTACGTCAGCTCCCGCTTCAAACGGCCACGCCAAGCCTTCCGGCGATCGGTAACCCACCCGGCCCGGCAGCCAATTCAACATGTGACCCGCGGGTGGGCGGGCCGTCTCCGGCAATGTGATTCCTCCGAACCCAAGCCCCGGCTCCGACCGGTCACGTTCCCGCGAATGCGGTGTGGGATCCATCCGGATGACCGCATGATGGATCGCTTTGTTGCCTGGTTGGAACTCCATCGCCCGCACGTAACGCATGGCCTGCATCGGTGCCGGAATGACGAATGACCGCCAGACATCGGGCCCCGACTCGACGAGGGGATAGGGCTCGGTCAATGTCAGCACGAGATCGGGTTCTCCCCACTTCCAGCCCTCCGAGAAGATGGGTGGTTGGACTGATAGAGGCTCGTTGCCTTGATCGCAGCCGCCGTCCGTCCATGCCGAAATTATTCGAATTTCCTCATCCGATAACCGACGAGCTTCCCGAAAATCTCCGTAACCAGCCTCCGGCAACCAGGGTGGCATCAACCGCCTTGATGTTACATCCACGATCTGCTTCGCCCGTTTCTGAACATCCGGATAGGCCAGGAGATTGAATGGTCCTGGCTGCTGGGGCTGATGGCAGGGGGCGCAATGCTTGAAGATGATCGGCGCGATGTCCTTGTTGAACGTTGGCCCGGCCGCAAAGGAAATCAACTCCACCGGGCAACCGAAACAGATCAAGAAAGCTCCAAGGCCCAAGGCTCGCCTCAATGTCAATTCGCATCGAAGAGTTTGGCTCATAGGAGCGGAGTTGCTGAGCTGTTGGACCAGTTCCAGTCCTTAATCCGCGCCAATTCGCATGGTCGATACACCACCTCCACGCCGCCTTTATGGGAGATCTCAACGGTCCTGGACGTTCCAGTTTTCAAGCCTGTATTCATCCTCTGAAGAACAATCACGGCTACGGACTCGACATTTGTGCCAGTCAAGCCCGGTCAATTCGAGATGATTTCGCAAACTCGTCCTTTTCCGCGCCACCATCTGGACGGTGTCGTACAACCAGACCATTGCCGTCTCCTTTCCGGCAGCGGTAACACACGCCGACTCCAAAGCTCCCCATTCATCGCCGGCAAATGCCCAATCACACGAAGCGAAATTGTGTCGAATGCCGCCCGCAAGCGTTGCTTTCCTAATCCCACACCCTCCGAAGCCCGATCACGGCATGAGGATGCCAGCATTCTGCAATGTCAAAACCACGTGACGATTCGCCACATTATTGTTGACCCTCGCGAGTGGCTTTCCTAATTGATACAACTCGTGTTCCCAAGAAGAGAGACCAAAAAGATAACTGATTCACCACTACTGTCCCGTTAAGATTTTCCTGACGACGATTTCAGCCCTATAAAATCTGGGTGTTCTCATCGTCCGGTCATTTTTCGATTTCAATTCTCCGACGGCTTCCCAAGGGTGTTCCACCGCCAACCAGCGGTTTTTCACCTCATGAACGAAGGTCGCACCGTCTTCGCCCAACTCCTGGACTGCCTGCCCAAATACGAGTTCGACAAGTGTGTCGCCCGTTACCACGGCAACTTCCGCGTCCGCAAGCTGCCCACCTACGAACAGTTCCTCGTGCTGGCGTTTGCACAACTGACCTGGCGCGAAAGCTTGCGCGACATCGAAACCTGTCTGGCGGCCCTCGGCCCAAAGCTCTATCACGCCGGCATCCGCCAACCCACTGCCCGCAACACTTTGGCGGTGGCCAACGAAAAGCGGGACTGGCGTATCTTTGCCGATTTCGCCCAAGTCCTCATCCAGCAAGCCACCACGCTCTATGCCGATGAACCGTTCCGCTTTGAACTCCAAGCCGCGGCTTATGCGCTGGATTCCACCACCATTGACCTCTGCCTCTCGCTCTTTCCGTGGGCCACCTTCCGCCGTGCCAAGGCCGCCATCAAACTCCACACACTGCTGACCCTGCAAGGCAACTTTCCCACCGTCATCATTGTCTCCACTGGCATTGTGCATGATGTCAACATCCTCGACCAATTCGTCTGGGATGCCGGTTCGTTTTACATCATGGATCGCGGCTACCTGGACTTCGCCCGCTGGCATCGGATTCATCAGTGCGGCGCTTTCTTCGTCACCCGGGCCAAGCAAAATTTCCGTTGCGCCCGCCGTTACTCCCGGCCTGTGGACAAAACCACCGGCCTGCGTTTCGACCAGACCGTCGTGCTGACCGGCTTGAAGGCCCAGCACGATTATCCCGTCCCGCTGCGTCGCATCGGCTATCGCGATCCCCAAACCGGCAAGGCGCTGGTCTTCCTGACCAACAACTTCACCGTCCCTGCACTGACCATCGCTCAACTGTATCGGGGTCGCTGGCAGATCGAATTGTTCTTCAAATGGATCAAGCAACATCTGCGTATCAAAGCCTTTTATGGCACCAGCCCCAACGCCGTGCGCACCCAAGTCTGGACCGCCATCGCCGTTTATCTGCTCGTCGCCATTTTGAAAAAACGTCTGCATTTGAATGCCAGCCTCTACACCATTCTACAGATTTTGAGCCTCACGCTTTTTGAGAAAATGCCCATTTCACAGGCTCTTTCTCAATTACCACCCACGCCACCATCACCCGATCCCTTAGACCATCAATGTTTACTGGCGTTTTAAGCGGGACAGCAGTGCTGATTCACATAAAAACACATCTCACATGAAACCTAAACACTCCACAATCGCAAGTATGCTGGCCACTGCGAGTGGCTTTGCACTCTTGTCGGCTGTCTCCACCGAGGCCGCTGCACCAGCGAGTCCGGCAGGCTACATCAAAGCAAGCATCTATCAGTCAACCACAGGTGGACTGAACTTCGTGAACGATGCAAAGTATTCAAACAGCCCGGATGGTGTCTGGTACCCAGGCCGTTTTGAATGGTACTCTGTAAGCAATGATGACAAGCCAACAAACCACCCCGCTGACTTTGGAGGCCTCCCTTCCGAAGGTGGCGTTAACGACGGAAGCGCTGGCAATCTGGAGAATTTCGGCACTCTTATTGCCGGCTATTTCTATCCACCTACGACTGGCGATTATCAGTTCGCCATCTCATGTGACGATCCAGGTTCTTTGTATTTGAGCACCAATGACGATCCGGCCAACAAGGTTTTGCTCGCGTCCGAGCCTACTTGGAACGACAAGCGCGCGTTCGGCACAGATGATCGGCGGACCAAGAAAGACGCAGGCACGCCCGATGAGCGCAACGAGAATCTATCCAAGAAGATCGCGCTAAAGGCCGGTCAAGCGTACTACATCGAAGCGATCTCGAAGGAAGGCGGCGGCGGCGACAACCTTGCCGTGGCCTACCGTTTGACATCCGATACTCCGTTTGACAATGACTACAAACCCATCCCTGGGTCGCTCCTTTCACCGTTAACCGTCCCCACAGGGCCACAAATTCTTGCACAACCCAAGAATGTGGCTCTCCTTGCGGGTAAATCGGCGAATTTCTCCATCGGAATCGCTGGTTTGCCGCCCGGTGTCACGTTGACCAGCATTCAATGGAAGAAAAACGGTGCCAACGTGCCGGACAGCAATTCAGCCAAGATCAGTGTCCCCGTGACCATCGCGGACAATGGCGCGAAGATCAAGGCAGTGGTGACCACATCATTCGGTACGGTCGAGAGCGCCGAAGCCACATTGACTGTGGTGAATGAAGGGGTTCTCACCAAGGGTTTCATCACCATGGAATCCTACCTAGGAATCAGTGGTACTCCAGTGCAAGGCTTGTTGGATGATCCCAAGTGGCCGAATGGTGTGGATGAGACTTATTACACCAGTGCGCTCGATAGCCGGATTGCGTATCCCGATAACAGTCACGAGAATTACGCCGGTGTATTCCGTGGATGGATTGTGCCGACGGAAACAGCGAATTACACGTTCCACGTCCGGAGCGATGATGCATCCCAGCTCTACTTGAGCACGAATGACAAGGCCCCAGTTCCTGGCACGGACGCACCCATTGCCGAAGAAACCGGATGCTGTGGGAGCTTCGAAGAAGTCGGAGCCCCCGAAACTTCTGCGGAGATCAACCTCAAAGCCGGTCAGCGTTACGCCTTGATCTACATCTTCAAAGAAGGCGGTGGCGGCGATTTCGGCCAGGTTGCCTGGAGAAAAGTTGGCGACACCACCGCAGCGGGGCAATTGAAGCCAATCTCGGGATTGTTTCTCGAAACAGTAGCACTTCCATCTGGTGGTGTTCCGGCTATCAGCAAACAGCCTTCATCAGTCTCCACGGCGGAGAATGAAAAAGCCACCTTCACCGTCGCCGCCTCCGCGACACCGGGACCTCTCGCGATCGTCTGGCTCAGGAATGGTACACCGGTCGCCAGCGGCGATACTTACACCACCGGCCTGCTTAAGCTGTCAGACAATGGTGCAAAAATCCAGGCGCGCATCACCACTCCTGGCAACACTCTGCTCAGCGATGAAGTGACAGTGACAGTAAACGCCGACAAGACCGGTCCCGGCCTCAAGAAGGTCAATGGAAGCTCAGACTTCTCCCAAGTCTCAGTTGTCTTTTCTGAACCAGTAACTGCCGCAAGTGCAGGGAACAAAGCCAACTACTCCTTCGACAAAGGTCTGACTGTCAGCAGCGTTTCTGTGGATGGTCCCGACAGAGTAACACTGACCACATCGAAGCAACCTCAGGGCGAGACCTACAGCTTGACCGTCTCGGGGATTCAGGATACGGCCAGCCCTGCAAACGCGAGCCCAGCGGGCGAATCCTACAAATTCAGTTCATGGAAGGTCGTTCCAGGTGCAATGACTGCGGAACTATTCCTAGGTGTCGCCGGCGGGATCCAAGGCTTGAAAGATTGGCCTGCATACCAAGCCAACACACCTGACATCAAGGAGACCGTGCAACTCTACGAGTATCCTGCAGGAACACCTACAGTTCCGCCCCCAGGCGACGTGCGCAACAATTACGGAACACGTGTGAGCGGATTCTTTACACCACCAACCAGCGGCGACTGGACATTCTTCCTCGCCACTGATGATCCGGGCGAGCTCTGGTTGAGCACTGATGAAAACCCGGCGAACGCGGTCTTGATCGCAAATGAGCCAACTTGGAACCCTGTTCGTGCCTTTCGTTCAGCCGATCGTCGTCCAGGTTGCCCGGATGCATGTGAGAACCGGTCGGCTCCCGTCAAACTCGTTGCAGGAAAGAGCTACTATACCTACTCACTTGCGGTTGAAGGTGGTGGTGGCGACAACTTGGCAGTGACGGCAGTCCCGTCCAGTCAGGTCACGGAAGAATTCCCACCAAATGGTTATGCGCCACTAAACGGCGCTGTGGTCTCGGGTCTCGCAGACCCTTGCGAACTTGACCCTGCCTCGTGTGGTAAAGCAGGCGGCAGTGGTGGTGGCAGTATTACGGGAGTCAGGATCAGCGGCGCGAACATCGTGATCGATTTCACCGGTACGATCCAGTCGAGTGACTCCGTCACCGGTCCTTGGACCGATGTCGCGGGCAGTGGCTCTGTGAGCGTGCCTGCCAGCGCTGGTGCCGCGTTCTACCGCATCAAGCCGTAAGTTCGGCAGTTGATAATCACGCGAGGGGCCGGAAGCAATTCCGGCCCCTCTTCGCTTGTAATGATGTGGGCTGAGCCAGAATTTGTCAGTGTTCCCGTTCATTCACGTCATTCATCAAAGGCTGCATCGGATGCGGGTGGGCGCGATCCCAGAGGTCACTGGAATTGGGTTTCTTGCGTTACAGCTTTTGGGTGCTGGCGAATCTTCCCCCGCTTTCAAAGAAAGTCAGATTGATCCAGGTCGCACTCTCGCGAGTACAGCTTGCGCTTCTTGTCGCTTGTTCGGTGGAGCCAACCAACAGACAGACACCCGCGTTGCGCCGGCCTGCCTGAGTGTTTATGCTGCGCTCAATGAACATTCGCGCCCTCATTTCCGTAGTCTTCGCCCTGGCCGGGCTCGCGATGTTTGGCTACCGCCAGCGGGACAAGGCGGGTCCGGGTGTTTACGTCCCGCGTCCGAAGGGCGCGATCACCTTCAACAAGGAGATTGGTGCCATCGTTTTCCAAATTGCTCGCCGTGCCATCATCGGGTGAGTCAGCCCCGTTTGATCTCCTGGGCTAAGGTGATGTGCGGAAGCGGGCGGAACAAATTGTGAAGGTGACGCAGCGGCGCTACATGCCGCCGTGGCTGGCGGACCCGGAGCGGGTTCATTCGAGTGGGAGAGGGCTAAAACAGTCCCGGAAGAATGTTCCGGATAATCGCTCAACCTCATCGCCCACATAACCCCCATCGGCTCGAGGGGGGGGGGGGCTTCGTAAACCACGTGACGATTCGCCACAATTTTGTTGACCGGATCGGGCGGTTTCTCTAGTCACTAGCTCTCGTGTTCCCGATTCGTATAGAGAAGTAACAAAAGATTCACACATATCATGACACCCAAACACTCCAAATTAGCCAGTCTGCTAGCTGCCTTTTGCAGCTTGGCAATGCTGGTCAGCGTAAAGGCAGTTGACGAATCCATATTCAATGCAGACACGCTTTTCATCGAAGCGGAAGACGTTGACTTCGGTCATGGGAAATACGTGACCGACAAGAAAATCGGCATGAACGGACCCTATGAGGGCGGGTCCTACGCCAACCTCGGCACTGCTGACGACGAAGGCTTCGACTGGCACAGCGGCGGCAATGCCGGGCAGACTTATCGTGCCGACACCGCCCTTCCTGCCGGCAAGCCAAATGGCTCCGCCGGAAGTAAACGCGGCACCTTTGATGTGACGACTTGGTGGACTCTCGGCTGGAATGACGCGGACGACTGGTACAATTACACGCGGGATTTTCCGACGCCTGCCAAGGATTACATCGTCTATGGCCATCTTTCCTCGGGTGGCAATGCGATTAACATCCAGGTGGACCAGATCACTTCCGGGGCAGGCCAGGACGACGCCGCGCAAGTGAAGAAACTTCTCGGCTTTTTTACCCCCGGCCGTCCAACGGCGGGCTGGGATTCCTTGGAACTCTTCCCGATGACCGACGACCAGGGCAAGCTGGTCACGGTAAAACTCGGTGGCAAGACCACCCTCCGCACCACCATTCTACCCGGAAGCAATTCCGACCAGGACTACTTCGCATTCGTGGGCGCAAGCACCACTCCGTCATTTTTAAGCCAGCCCAGTGACGCATTTGTGTATGCCGGTGCGAAGGTCGTTTTTACAGCATCTCCTGGCGCGCCTGGCACGATGAAGTGGCAACGGAATGGCGTGGATGTGCCAAACAGTGATTCGGCAACACTAACCGTGGACGCGGCGACGGCGGCAGATGACGGTGCGAAATTCAAAGCATTCCTCACGACCTCCGGCAGCACCCTTGCCAGTTCAGAGGCAACCTTGAATGTAGCCACTCTGTCCAGCGGGTTCGCTCCAGGACTCGTAAGATGGGATGCCTACAGGGATGCCAGCGGAGTACCGGATGCCATCGCGGATGACCCGCGGTACCCCAAAACCCCCAGCGAAACGAAGATACTATCCTCCTTTGAATCGCCGGTGAATATCTATGAAAACTTCTACGGTGTCCTTACTGGCGTATTTGTCCCGCAGACAAGTGGGAATTACGTCTTTTTCATCGCGGCTGATGACAATGCATCGCTCTACTTGAGCACGGATGATACGGCGGCCAACAAGAAGAAAATTGCCGCGGAATCAGCATGGTCGAACAATCGCCAATGGATTACTTCTGGAGGTAACAGTACCCTAGAGGACAAACGTTCCGATACATTCTCTGGAACTGAGTGGCCCACTGGCGGCGCAATCACCCTGACGGCCAACAAGAGATACTATCTGGAGCTGGTTTACAAGGAAGGCGGCGGTGGCGATAACGGAAGCGTGACAGTCATTAAAGCAGGTGACGCTGATCCTGCAAGCGGTACCCCCACCGTACTCACGGGTGGTTTGATTGGAGCGAGCGTGAAGCCAGACAAGGGTGACCCACAGATCATTCAACAGCCCGTCTTCCCGACGCAGTTGGTCCAGGGAAAGAACTACAAGTTCAGCGTGGTTGCCAATGTTGCACCAACGGGTTTCAACTTCGCACCGTTTTACAATTGGCAAAAAGGCACGACAAGTATCGGCTCCGGCAGTTCAATCGTGATCAACGATGCCAAAGCATCCGATGCCGGGACATACCGTGTCGTGATTTCAGCAGCCAGCGGGAAATCCGTCACCAGCGTCGAGGCTGTCCTGAACTTCGTTCCTGATACAGAAGGCCCGAAAATCGAAGCGGTGGGTGCCGTCAAGAAGGGCGCGGATATCGAGTTGGGGGTGTCCTTTGACGAGCCGGCCGTTGCCGCTGCTGCTGGAACCGCCTCATCCTACACTCTCTCAAAGGGGACGATCAAATCAGCCCGCTTTGTTGAAGCCACAGGTGGCGCGGTGATCGTCGCGTCTGGTTTGGCCGCTGGCGATACTGTCACGGTGACCGCCAAGGGCATCAAGGACAAGATTGGGAATGTTACCGCAACGACATCCAAGGATGCGAAAGTTCCCGCTAAATTGATGACGTGGGTGGGTGTTGGTGGTGACGAATTGAACGTCGCGACAGGATCCACCAAGTTCAGTGATGACGTGGTGGCTCGTGGTGAGAAGGACTTCGACCTCCTCAGCGGTGGCAGCCAGCACTGGACCAACTACGACGAAGAAACATTCGTCTATGAAGAAATCACCGGTGATTTCGACAAGGTGGTTCGTGTCGAGTATCAAGACCCTGTAACCCAGTGGTCTCGCGCCGGTCTCGATGCTCGCGAAGCGCTTGATGAAGGCAAGACCAAGGCTGACAACGATGCCGGCTACAAGTTCAGCCAGCACTTCACCATCCGCGTGAATCCGCCGGCAGTGACCGGTTGGGATGGGCGCACCGGCAACAACACCTACGAAGTCATCCATCGCCCTGTCGAAGGAGGGGCCTATAGTGGGTACAACGCGATGTTCAACGTCCTCAATGGTGGTGGTGGAGCACCGAACTATCCCAACGCCTGGCTCCGCCTCAAGCGCGAAGGCCAGAAGATCACGGCGTACCTGAGCAACGACGGAGCCACCTACACCGCCATCGGCAACGTCACCTACAAGGACGACCCGGAATCTCCCGAGAACGAAATCCTCGCGGACAAGCTCTTCGTGGGCATGTTCTGGGGTCCGGAATTCGGCAACATCGGTGATGTGGATGCTCGCCATGCTTCGCCCAATGCCGTCGCGAAGTTCCGTGATTACGGTGACTTCGGAGCGAAACCGCCAGTAACCGGCGGCAGCATTACGGGAGTCAGGATCAACGGTGCGAACATCGTGATCGATTTTACCGGCACAATCCAATCGGGTAACTCCGTCACTGGTCCTTGGACCGATGTCGCAGGCAGTGGCTCTGTGAGCGTGCCTGCCAGCGCCAGCGCCGCGTTCTACCGGGTCAAGCCGTAAATTAGGCGATTGATAATCACGCGAGGGGCCGGAAGCAATTCCGGCCCCTCTTTGCTTGTATTGATGATTGTCTAAGTCAGAGTTTATCAGTGGTGCGATTCAATTGCGTCATTCATGTAAGCCTGCATTGGATTTGGTTGTCAGCGATTCAAGCAGTCGTTGGCATTGTTTTTTTTGTGTTCCCGCTGTTCGGTGCTGACGAATCTTCTTCCGCCTCCAAAACAAGTCAGATCGACAGAGGCCGTACGCTGGCGGCAACGGCCTGCGCCTCCTGCCATCTCTTCCCAGAGCCCGAAACTTTACCACGTTCAAACTGGGTTCACGGTGCTCTAAGGAACATGGCTCCATTGCTCGGGATTACGCGGATCAACCTGGAGAAGCGTCCTGATGGGGCGTTTCTCAAGCAGGCTGGCGTGTTTCCTGATGCTCCTGCGCTTTCAAAGCCTGACTGGAATGCGGTCATGGCTTACTACACCAACTCCGCGCCAGCGGCGCTGAAGCCGCCATCCCGGATCACAAGCATCACCGATCTTTTCCGTCCACACTTGCTGATGCAAAGTCCAGATGCTCCATGCACTTCACTCCTGCAGATCGAACGGGACGGTTCAGGACGCTTCTATCTGGGCGACGCCCAGACGCGAACCCTGAAACTCGTGGATCGGAAGGGAAGAGTGGTTCGTGATCTGGCGACGGACAGCGGTCCCGTGGCGTTGACTCAATTCGGAACCAATCTGCTCGTCACTCTCGTGGGAAGAATCCTTCCATCGGATGAATTGGCTGGGCAGGTCTGGAACCTGACGCCTGGTGATTCGAGCTGGACAACAACCCGGCTGTTGCGCGGGTTGCGCCGCCCCGTTCATGCTGTGACGGCGGACTTGGATTTGGATGGACGCAACGAGCTGATCGTTTCGAGCTTCGGAAACCGGATCGGGCGAATGTCCTCCTACTCGGAGGGTTTGGATGGGATGCTGAATGAACAGATGATCACGGAAGGGCCTGGGACAGTCCGGTGCCTGCCCTACGATTGGAATGAGGACGGACGCATTGATTTGACGGTTCTCAGAGCGCAAGGACGCGAGGGCGCAGACATCTATCTAAACACGGGCAAAAGCACGTTTGAACGCCGCACTCTGTGGGATGATCCGTCGTCGTACGGAGACACCTTCATGGAGTTGGTAGATTTCGATCGTGATGGTCGTCCCGAGTTGCTGGTGGCGAATGGTGACAACGGCGATTTCGAGTGCAGTTCGAAACCGTACCATGGCATCCGCGTGTTTTCGGTGGACCGTGAATTCAAGGTGACCCTTCGATTTCGCCAGGCCTTGCCGGGCGCGTACGGAGCTTCCGCGGCGGACTTTGATCTGGACGGTGATCTGGATATCGCCGCGATTTCATATTTTCCGGATTATACAAATGCCCCGGAGCAGACTTTCATGTTTCTCCGCAACGAGGGCAGTTGGAAATTTACACCGCAAGTGATGCCAGACATGAATCAGGGACGCTGGATACTGATGGACGCGGGAGATATTGATGGCGATGGGGACGTGGATTTGCTGCTGGGATCATTCATACGCGGGCCGCTGACGATTCCGATACCGGCAGAACTGTCTCGACGGTGGGAGCAGGAGCGGCTGTCGGTACTTTGGCTGGAAAACAGAACGAAGCATGTTGATCCATGAACGTGGGTAGAAAGCATCTTCAACATCCAGGGGTGTACAAAGGCCATGAACCCTGGACCGCCGACGTCCTTTCCAGCGAACGTGGCTGGAAGTCCATGACTTGCCGGCAGGGATGCCGGCCTTCCCAGGAAAGGTTGATGAAAGGCGGACTTCGAATGATGACCGTGGTGCTCATTCTTTTCGCGGCTACCGGTGAACTTGGCGCGGACCCCTGGACAAACATATTGCAAGGCAGATCCCGAAGTGTTCAACCGCAGGTTTCTTTGGAGGGTAAAGCGGGTTTCACATTGTTGCGTCCCGAGCAAACCGGAGTGTCCTTTACCAACGTCCTCTCTGAATCCGCCGCCGCAGAGAATCAAATTCGACTCAACGGCAGCGGAGTGGCGCTGAGTGATGTGGATGGAGATGGAAACGTGGACATTTTCCTGTGTGGTTTGGAGCGTGGGAATCGACTGTATCGCAATCTGGGGGCGATGCGGTTCGAGGACGACACAGGGAGGGCGGGTGTGGAGTGTGTCGGACAATTCTCAACCGGGGCCGCATTCGCAGACTTGGATGGCGACGATGACCTGGATTTACTGGTAAACGGCATCGGGACAGGAACGCGTCTGTTTCTGAACGACAGCAAAGGAGTGTTTACGGAGAAACACGACAGCGGGCTTTTGCGATCAGGAGGCGCGACTTCAACAGCAATCGCGGATGTTGATGGTGACGGGGATCTCGACCTCTACGTCGCAAATTACCGGACTACCACGATTCGTACGACTGGATTTGCCCTTCTCAACATCAACGGCAAGCGCTCAATCCGACCCGAGGATCGAGATAGCATGGAGATGACGCCTGAAGGAAAGGTTCTCGAGCACGGCGAGCCTGACGCCTTTTACATCAATGAGGGTGGAGGCAGGTTCGTGCGCGTTTCCTGGACGGGGGGAGGCTTCCTGGACGAGGAAGGGAAACCCCTTCTCAAGGTGCCGCGTGATTGGGGGTTGTCGGTGATGTTTCGCGACATCAACCAGGATGGATTGCCCGATTTGTATGTGTGCAACGACTTCCATTCTCCGGATCGAATCTGGATCAACACGGGGGAAGGGACATTCCGGGCACTGCCGAAGCTTGCATTGCGCAACACGAGCACATTCTCGATGAGTGTGGATTTTGCCGATGTTGATCGGGATGGCCGCGACGATTTCTTTCTCGCGGACATGCTGGATGTCCGGCGCGAGCGCCGCATGGCGCAGTTCACGGCGATGGAGCCGAATAGGTCAACCACTGGCGTCTTTGATGATCGACCTCAATATGATCGGAACACGCTGCATTGGAATCGGGGGGATGGCACTTATGCTGAGATCGCTCACTACGCGGGAATCGAGGCTGCCGGATGGACCTGGTGCGCTGCATTTGTGGATGTGGATCTGGATGGCTTTGAGGATCTGCTGTTCACGACAGGCCACATGTTTGACACACAGGATCTTGATGCGGCGGCCAGGATTCAGGCGTTGGGGCCGTGGCGGACAAAGGACATTCCCAAGAAGCTTCTAATGTTTCCTCGTCTGAACATGCCGAAGTTTGCGTTTCGTAACACAGGGGCGTTGAAGTTCGAGGAGGCAAGCCGTCATTGGGGTTTCAACGATGAAGGCGTTGCGCATGGGATGGCTCTGGGTGATTTGGACAACGACGGTGATTTGGATGTTGTGGTCAACAATTTGAATGGAGCCGCAGGGGTGTATCGGAACAACAGTCAACGTCCGCGTGTCGGTGTCCGGCTGCGCGGTCTGGCTGGCAACCCGACTGGTGTCGGTGCGCGAGTGAGCCTGCATGCCGCAGGGTTTGTTCAATCCCAGGAACTGGTCTGTGGCGGGCGATATTTGTCTTCTGACGAGCCACTTCGGGTCTTCGCTTGGCCAACGAATGAGGCAGCGCGAATCGAAGTGCTCTGGCGTTCGGGCGCCATGACGGTCGTCAGCAACGCGCAACCAAACCGGATCTATGAACTCGCAGAGAGCACGGCAGTGGCAGGTACGGACATTGTGGCTTCGCAATCCAGACCGCTGTTATCCGAAGTGACCGGCTCCTTCTTGCACCGGCATTCGTCATCGGAATTTGATGATTTTTCCCTGCAGCCATTGCTTCCGAACCGCCTCAGCCAGTCTGGCCCAGGTGTCGTTTGGTTCGATGCGGATGGCGACGGATGGGAAGATCTTTGGATTGGAGGGGGGCGAGGCGGCCAGGAGACAATTCTGAGAAACGATGCTGGTCGCGGATTTGCCCCATTCAAGGCTGAACCGGGAAAGAAGCTCAATGGCGACCAGGTTGGTGGCGTTTCCCCTTCGGATCGCATGTTGATTACGTCGCAGTCCAATTTCAGGAGTGGAGCGGGCGCCGAAGGGGATGTTTTGCAGACGAACCTTGCCACCGGACTTCAGGCGGTCGCTCTTCAGGACTTCGATGCATCGGCTGGACCGCTTGCCCTGGCGGATCTCGATGCGGATGGGACGACCGAATTGTTTGTTGGAGGTCGTGTGATTCCGGGACGATATCCTGTGGCAGCGTCGTCAGTGGTTTTGCGGCAACGATTGGGCCGCTGGGAAACGGATAAGATGAACAGCCAGGTGCTTGAGACGGTGGGTTGCGTCAATGGAGCTGTGGCGAGCGATCTCAACGGCGATGGCTATCCTGATCTGATTCTTGCTGTGGAGTGGGGTTCGATACGTGTGTTCCTGAACGATCATGGCAGGCTTACGGAAGCGACGGAACGCCTCGGCTTGAACAAGTGGACAGGTTGGTGGAACGGAGTGACGACGGTAGATTTGAATGAAGATGGGCGTCCTGACATTGTAGCCTCGAATTGGGGGTTGAACAGCAAGTACCGGGCGTCAAATCAGCATCCACGGCGGATATTTTACGGTGACTTCGATTCGGATGGCACGCTTGATCTCATTGAGGCCGCCGACGATCTGCGGCTGGGGCGCGACGTTCCAGAGCGTGACCTTGACGCCTTGCGGAAGGCCATGCCGAGTCTCATGGCACCGTTTGAATCTTACGCTTCTTATGCCTTGGCTTCTGTTTCACAGGTTCTCGGACCGTTTTTTTCATCCACAAGAAAATTGGAAGCAAACGAGCTCGCGTCGATGATCTTCTTCAATCGAGGTGATCAATTTGAAGCGGTGCCGTTGCCTGTCGAAGCGCAGCTTTCGCCTGCATTTGCAGTGGTCGCGTCGGATTTTGACGGGGACGGACATCAAGATGTATTCCTAAGCCAGAACTTTTTTGCGGTGCAGCCAACCAGTTCTAGGAACGATGCGGGGCGTGGGTTGCTGTTGAAAGGAGATGGACGTGGTGGATTGCGTCCGGTTTCAGGAGCGGAAAGCGGCCTGCACATCTACGGTGAACAACGCGGCGCGGCTGCCGCTGACTTCGATCATGATGGCCGGATGGATCTGGTGGTGACGCAGCATGGTGCTGAAACGAAGTTGTATCGCAATCTGACTGGCACGAGAGGACTGCGGGTGCGGCTGAAAGGTCCGGCTGGAAATCCCCATGGAATTGGTGCGTCCGTTCGAATTCGAGAAGGTGATCACTGGGGGCCATGGCAGGAAGTGCTGGCGGGCTCGGGCTACAGGTCACAGAATGGATTGACTCTCCTGTTCTCGATGCGTGCTCAAGGAGGAATGATTCAGACGCGATGGCCTGGTGGCGAGATTGTGTCATCAGTCTTGCCTGCGAACCTGATTGAAGTAACCCTCGGACGAAACGGCGTCCTTGATTCGGTGGCGTTGAGATCATCCCAAGAATAGCGATGCCTCTTAAATTCGGAACCTTGTTCAGGCATCTTTTCAGGCCCACTAGCGTCGAAGCGATGAGGATGATCTACCTGAATTCCTCTGTACGCCAGGTTATCAAAGTTGGACTCTCGTCACGTCAACACTCAGGAGTGCCAACGCCTTCCAGCCGTCGGTTTATGCCGTTTGGAGGCAATCGCCGCCGCGAGGCAACACTGAACGTAACGGGAACGTTTTTCGGTTTGATAGCCCTGCTTTGCATTTGCATTGAGTTGTCAGGAGACAAGGTTCAAGCGCTCGATTGGACATCTACCAACGGCTACCGGTGGGCGGCAGTGCAGCCCGTCGGTGCCGGCAAAACGGGATTTACTCTCATGCCCAGCCGTGGGACAGGCGTGACGTTCACCAACATCATCCGTGAGAGCACCTATTTCACTAACCAGATTTACCTGAACGGTTCAGGCGTCGCCGCAGGTGATGTTGATGGAGATGGACTGTGCGATGTGTACTTTGCCGGACTCGACGGGCCGAATGCGTTGTATCGGAATCTCGGGGGATGGAAGTTCGAAGAGATCGCAGGCCGAGCGGGCGTCCGGTGCGATGGCTTGTGGAGTACTGGAGTCGTGTTGGTCGATATCGATGGTGACAGCGATCTCGATCTCATCGTCAATACAGTGGGGCAGGGAACTCACATTTTTGGCAATGACGGGCTCGGAAAGTTTTTACCGATCGGGCCGGTCCTCAATGAGAGCAAGGGGGGTATGTCGCTGGCGCTGGCGGATATCGACGGTGACAGCGACCTCGATTTATATGTTGTGAATTATCGCACCTCGACGTTGCGTGACATGCCCAACACACGGTTTCGAGGAAAGAATCGTGATGGCGTGATGGAGTTGGAAACCGTGAACGGACGGCCGGTGACTGAGCCGGACCTGACAGGGCGGTTCACGCTCGATGCGCAAGGGCGCGTCGAGGAGCATGGTGAAGCGCACGTTCTGTTCATCAACGATGGTAAAGGCCATTTCACGCCTGAGTCGCTGTCATCAGGAAGATTTTTGGATCAGGATGGAAGGTCGTTAAAGGCGCCATTGTATGACTGGGGCCTGGCGGCGATGTTTCGAGACATCAACGGTGACGGCGCTCCTGACCTGTATGTATGCAACGATTTTTCCTCGCCGGATCGAATCTGGATCAATGATGGCAAAGGAAGATTCCGCCCCATTGCGCCGCTGGCCATCCGGCACACGAGTCACTTCAGCATGGGAGTGGATTTCGCCGATCTGGACCGGGATGGCTTTGTCGATGTCTTCGTGGCAGAGATGATGGGTCGCACACATCGACTGCGGCACACCGGAGTTGTTTACCTTCCTCCAGCGCCGTATCTGCCCGGCGTCTTTGAAAACCGTCCACAGGTTGCCCACCAGAACATGCTCTTCAAGAATCGCGGTGACTCCACCTACTCGGAAGTGGCGTGGTTCGCCGGAGTGCAGGCGGCTGACTGGTCCTGGACTCCGGTGTTTCTCGATGTCGATCTTGACGGGTTCGAAGACCTGCTCATCACGACCGGGCATGAGCGGGAGATGAACAACATGGATGTAAGCGATGGCATCGAGCGTGATCGTCGCGGGAAGAACTGGAGCCCGGCTGAACTCATCGCGACCAAGGCCAGGTTTCCTCGGCTTGCGCAACCTAATGTCGCCTTTCGCAACCTGGGCGGCCTTCGTTTTGAAGATGCGAGCCACGCCTGGGGTGTTGATCAGATTTCCGTCTCACACGGCATGGTGACAGCGGACCTCGACAACGACGGTGATCTCGACCTGATCGCCAACAATTTGAATGGTGAAGCTTTCATGCTTCGCAATGATGCCTCTGGATCGCGCATCGAGGTTCGGTTGAAAGGAACGGGTGGGAACAGGTGGGGCATAGGCGCTCGCATTGAACTGGAAGGAGGACGGTTTCATCAGACTCAAGAAATGGTTGCTGGGGGCAGGTACTTGTCGAGCGACGAGCCGACGCGAGTCTTTGCCTCGGATGGAGAGAACTCATCCGGCAGACTCCTTGTTCATTGGCGTGGCGGAAAACAATCCGTGATTCATTCCATTCGTCCCAATACGATTTATGAAGTGTTTGAATCCGGAGCCGCTGGTGTAACGCCAAAACCTGACGATACTCCGAAGGCGATGAGGTTCGAGGATTGGAGCATCCGCCTCGATCACCGGCATGTGGATCAGTTCTTCGATGAATTTGCCAGACAACCCCTCCTGCCAAGAAGGCTGGCACATTCCGGGCCGCGCATCGCGGTAGGGGATTTGAATGAAGATCAGCATCAGGATCTGGTCATCAGTGGTGGAAGCGGTAGTGAGATTGGAATCTATCACGGAGATGGCAAAGGCGAGTTTGCCCGGAATGTTGCCGCGTCTGACCGGCTGCCGAAGTCTGGCGAGCAGAGCGGAGTTTTGATCGTAAACGCCAAGGGTCTCAACGCCGGTCCGTGGATTGTCGTGGGACACTCTTACTATGACGGGAAGGCGGCTCCCGGCCCCATCCTGTCGTTGATTGATGCCCGTCGCGGAGTGCTGGTGACGACCTTTCCGATCAATGATGTTGGAGTGGGCGCGATGGCGGCTGGCGATTACAACGGGGATGGGCTGCCGGATTTCTTCGTTGCGGGAGGCTGTCGTCCCGGGAGATATCCCGAGGCTGGGCCATCATATATTTTCAAACAGCTTGAAGGGGGGTGGAAAGTGGACGAGACCAATACGATGGTGTTGCAAAACATCGGCCTGGTGAACGCCTCGTGCTGGAGTGATTTGAATGGAGATGGATTTCCCGAGCTCGTGCTCGCATGTGAATGGGGACCAATTCGTGTGTTCTTGAACGAGCGCGGCGCTTTGCGTGAAGTGACGGACGAGTGGGGTCTGGCAGAGTGGACCGGATTGTGGAGCTGCATGGCCGCAGGTGATTTCAACGGAGACGGGAAGGCGGACTTGATCGTGGGCAACTGGGGGCTCAACTCGCGGTATCGTCCGGATGCCGGGCAACCAAGGCGGCTTTATTATGGTGCTGAAGATGCGGCCGGAACATTGGATTTGGTCGAAGCCCATTTTGACTACGCTTCCAGGCAGTACGTGCCCGACCGGTTGTTCCGCCCCACGAAGAATGCGATGCCCTTCATCCAGGAGATTGCCTCGACGCATGAGGCATACGCGCAAGCCGGAGTGGAGAAGCTGCTTGGGGCACGGCTGACTCGGATGCGAGTGGCTCAGGCGGCTCAATTCGCTTCGGTGATCCTGTTGAACAGAATCTCTCCGACTGACAAGGCCGTCAGGAAATTTGAGCTTCGAGAGCTTCCCTCGGAGGCTCAGTGGACGCCGGTGCAAGCAGTCTGTGTCGGCGACTTCGATCACGATGGCAGGATGGATCTGGTTTTGAGCCAAAACTTTTTCGGGACAAATCCTGAAATGGCACGCCAGGATGCCGGACGCGGGCTGCTATTGCGCGGTGATGGTCGCGGCAATTTCTCAGCGATGCCTGGCGTGGAGAGTGGGATGATGATCTACGGCGAGCAGCGCGGTGCGGTGGCGGCGGATTTCGATGAAGATGGCTGGTTGGATCTCGTCATCGGACAGAACAACGGGCAGACAAAGCTGCTGCGAAATTCGGGACAGCGTTGAAAGTCTCTCATTCTTCCGAGACAGCTATCCTCCCCGGTTCTTTTGAAGCCTCAGACTTCGTTGGGTAACTCGCTTGCGAAGGCGTCAGTGGGAACCACTAACACGGCTTTCGCAAGATACGGTTCTGCTTCGTCGCGAGGAGGAGGCTCTGTCTGGATTGACCTCGGCAGGCGGAGTTTGATGAATGCCCGTCCGTGACACGGCTGGAGGTTTGTAGGGCTGTGTCTCAACAAACATGGAGCTCCTACGGCTCTGCGAGCTCACACCGATCGTGTCATTTGAGAGGTGAAAAATCTGTTGGCGTGAGTTTGTAAGCGGTGACGCCGGAACGGAGTTTTCCGCTGGCTTCGGTTTCCATTTCCACGCGGATCCACTCGGTGTCTTTGTGAAACTCGCCAATGGATTTCTGAATCGATGCGATGCTGTCGCCCGCCAGCAGGCAAACGAAATGATCGTTTCCGTCCGCATCCTTGTTTCCTGCGATCCACCAGCCAGCGCTGTGCAAGCCGTGGCGCTCGTAGATCGGCACGGCAAACTCGCGCCAGCGATTGCGGAAGGCGTTGAGCTTGCCTGGTAGGACCGAGTAAATGCGCAGGTCGAACGCGCGCGTGGTTTTTGTTGACGCGAAATTAAACTTCACCGTTGAGTCCACGACAAGCGGCAGCACGACAATCTTGTCCACCGTCTTCCCATGTTTCTTGTTCGAGGCCGCATAGCCTTCCTTGAAGAGAGAGTCCTCGCCGAACTCCTTCTCCTGCTTCTGCAACTCGTCTTTGCTCCCCGCCGCCATCAGATACGCAAACGTCCCGCCGTTCGTGATGCCGGGAGCAGACCAGTACCCGATTGTCGTGATGCCGTGTTTGCGCCGCAACGGTTCCACCGTGTCGCGGAAACGCTCCAGCACGCCGACCATCTTGTTGGAAGTAACGGTGTAGATTCGCAGCTCATGGTAAGCATGCGGCTCTGCGGAACGGACCGTCCCAGAACCGGCGAGAACCAGGAGCGCGACCAGTAGTGAAGAACTTCGTTTGGCCAGGGTGGATGATGAGACTGGTCTGGCCGAGCACTGCTTGGAAATCCAGTGAGTCGGAAGATGTGGCATGTTCATGGGTTCAGGGATTTTCGGTTGATGGAATTCATTGGGAGGCCTGCCAATGCGCAATGAGTTGGAGTTCCGTCGGTGTTCGCTCTGGGATGTCGAGTGACGCAGCCGCCAATGTCGGGGTGGCGACCACGGTCGTGGTAATGAATTCCAGGCGGTTCATGGCGGTTGATATTCCACCATCCCCGCCAGCTTGCGGCGAGCTTCTTTGTGGGAGTTTCAACCGATTGAAGCGCGGAAAGTTTGACGGTGGCGTCTCCACCGGTTGCCATTCTCCATAGCGTTGTTATGCTTGCTCATTGATGCCTCGGTTCCAAACAGGATCCAGCAGAGGCAGCTCTTAAGCATCTCGACATCGAAAGAAACTGAGGCCGTAATGAGTAATTCTCCAGAATCCATCGATCCGCCAGGTTTCCACGTCAGTGTGGATCGAGTGATCTATCAGCATCTCGATCAAGCACCACCGGACCGGCCTCATTGCTTTGTCTATTTCGTCAGCATCCATAATCACACCAAATCCAGTATCACCATCAAGGGCAGGAAGTGGGTTGTGACAAATGGTCGGGGCGAGATCACCGTGCTTGAGGGAGATGGCGTAGTCGGACAGTTTCCGGAGATCCCCACGAACGACAAGTTTTCCTATAACAGCTTTCACCTCATTGACACGCTGACCGCCTCGGCTGAGGGGAGCTACCTCGGGGTTGATGAAACAGGCCGACGGGTTATAGCGCGAATCCCTCGTTTTACGATGCGAGTGCCGGAAACTCACTCCATTTGAGCCAGCAGTGATTGAGGCCAGCGGGGTAAGCCAAAAAGTTTGGCGGCGGCGCAGGCACTCCTGCTGGATTGCTCTCCTGGTCAGAGTCCCCTGCGGGCAGCATCCCGCGTTCGCGCATCGAGTCTGGCCCGATGCTTTCCCGTCAAAATCGCGAGATGTTTTGCATGGACCCGAGAATATGGCGCGGATGGTCACGTCAGGGCGAATCACGGCGCTTTATGGAAACAGGGCAGTTCTGTTGACAGCCAACTATCGAATTAAGGATGCCGGAAAGTGATCCGCACTTTTCCCAGATCGTAAGGAGACATCTGGACATTCAACCGGTCACCGACACTTATGCGGGTGAAGTTTTTTCGCATTTTGCCTGAGATATGCGCCAGCACTTCATGACCATTCGCAAGGGTGACGCGGAACATGGTGCCTGGCAAAACCTGGGACACCGTTCCGGCGAACTCAATCGGATCTTCCTTCCCCATGACTCGATGGATTAATGTTTCAAATCCTCTCGCCAACCGCAGTCGGAGCGGCGAGCGAGTGGCACATCGCGGTGCCAAAACCTACAGGGCCTTTTTAGATTTCCAAGTTGAGTTTCCGGAGAGGTCGCGAGGCGTAATTTGCCGAGGATTCATCCCCGGATGATTGAATCAATTGACTTATTTTGCCGCTGCAGCGGCGTTTGCCATGCGCTTGGCCATGATTGCATCTACGATCTTCCGGGCGATCTCCGGCTTCTCGACCAGGTTCTTCTGCGCAGCATCTCTTCCCTGACCGATCAACTCTCCTTGAAACTGGAGCCAGGCCCCCTTCTTTTCCACCACGCCCAGCTCGATCCCAACGTCGAGGATGCTTCCTTCCTTGTTGATGCCGTGATTGAACATGATGTCGAACTCGGCTTCCACAAAAGGTGGCGCCACTTTGTTCTTCACAATCTTGACCTTCACGTGATTGCCAATCACCTGGCCGGTTGCATCCTTCAGTGCGTCCTTGCGCCGTATGTCGATCCGAACGCTTGCATAAAACTTCAACGCCTTCCCACCTGGAGTCGTCTCGGGATTGCCATACATCACCCCCACTTTTTCGCGCAACTGATTGGTGAAGATGCAGGTTGTCTTGGCTTTGTTCAAAATCCCGGTGAGTTTGCGAAGGGCCTGGCTCATCAACCGCGCCTGCATTCCCATCGTGGCCATACCCATCTCGCCTTCCAGCTCGGCCTTGGGGACCAATGCCGCCACGGAATCAATCACGATCACGTCGAGTGCATTTGACCGCGCCAGCGTCTCGCAGATCGTCAGGGCCTCCTCGCCGCTGTCCGGTTGCGATACAAGGAGATCATCGAGGTTTACTCCCAGCTTCTTGGCGTAAGCCGGATCCAACGCGTGCTCGGCATCAATGAATGCCGCCAGACCGCCGGCTTTCTGCGCGTTGGCAATCACATGGAGCATCAACGTTGTCTTGCCGGACGATTCCGGGCCGAAGATCTCAATGACACGACCGCGTGGCACGCCGCCCACTCCGAGCGCCAGATCGACTGCGAGTGCTCCCGTGGGAATCACATCGATCGTCCGCGCCGCACCAGCGTCGCCCAGTCGCATGATGCTGCCATCGCCATAGGCCTTGGTGATCGATGAGATCGCGGCTTCGAGATCACGTTGGCGTGTGGCGGAGACCTTGGAGACTTCACCGGACTTTGTTTCGGCAGCACTGCGTTCAGTGTTCTTTTCGGTCAGCTTTTCAGAAGATTTTGGCGGCATAAGGGCTTGGTCGGCTTACATTTTTTGAACGACAACCAGGGACAACGCCAGGCGATCCCAATGGCTTAAATTTACGGCGCGTTTCTAATGGCAACGAGCCTTGGTGGCAAAGGTAAAGTGATCTCGACCTTGAATTTTGTGGTGCATGATACGTCTGCGTAGCTCATGATTCTTTATCAGCATGTTTAGAGCGTACGCCATTCTGCTAGCCGTTGGGACCACATTTGACTGGATGCCGCGTATTTGGGCGCAGTCGGAGCCGGTCCTCCCGTCCGCCTTTGAGCAGATCGATTTCACAAATCATGTCCGGACGTTTCTCGGGAAGTATTGCGTCGATTGTCATGGTGAGGAGAAGAAGGCTGATGTAAATTTTGAGGTGTTCAAATCGCAGCCTCGCTTCTACACGGATCGAACTTTTTGGGAGAAGGTCGTCCAGGCGATTGAGTCTCGCGAGATGCCTCCGGACAAGAAGCCGCAGCCGCACGAGGCGGATCGTGTTTCCCTGGTCCGCTACTTGAACGCTGAACTCGCGAAGTTCGATTGCACGACTCCGCCAACGCCGGGGCGGGTGACGCTTCGCCGTTTGAACCGTGTCGAGTACAACAACACGATTCGTGATCTCATCGGAATCGATTTCAAGCCTGCCGAGAATTTTCCGCTGGATGAAGTCGGATACGGCTTCGACAACATTGGCGACGTGCTGTCCCTGCCACCGATGCTCATGGAGAAGTACCTCGAAGCGGCGGAACAAATCGCCAGCAAAGCCATCGTGACCGGTGATCCGGCGACGCTCCTCGTGACGAGGGTAAAGTCATCCGAATTTCGTCCTTCCAACGACAATGTCGGAGAAAACGGCGAGGGTGTCTTTGCCTTTGGACGGGAAGGGGAGGCCATCCTGAACCACACTTTCGCGCAGTCTGGACGTTACACACTCCGCATTCGCGCCTCGGGCGATCAGGCCGGGCCCGATCCGGCGCGCATGGCGGTGAAATGGATGGGCCGGGAGCTTGTCCTCCTGGATGTGACGGTTCCCCAGGATCAGCCCCGCTTTTACGAAGTGCCGCTCACAGTGGAGAAAGGGACGCACGAATTGCGTTTTGGCTATATCAACAATTACGTGGTCACTGATCATCCCGATCCGAAATTGCGCGGTGACCGCAACCTTTACCTGCAAGGATTGGAGGTCGTCGGTCCGCTAGGCACGCCTGCTGTGGCGCTCCCGGAAAGCCACACACGGTTGATCCAGCGGTCGCCGAAGGCTGGCGAAGAACGGAAGCTGGCGGCGGAAACCCTGGAGAAGCTGGCGTCGCGCGCATTTCGTCGTCCGGCAACGGCCTCGGAGGTCGAACGGCTGGTGCGCTTCGTCGATATTGCCAAGGCGGAGAATGGCGGTTTCGAGGAAGGCATTCAACTCGCACTTCAGGCAGTTCTGACTTCGCCACACTTTCTTTTCCGCTGGGAACTTGATCCGGAGAAGCGTCCGCCTGGGGTTGCGCGGATGTTGAGTGAGTACGAACTCGCCTCACGGTTGTCTTATTTCATCTGGTGCAGCATGCCTGATGACACCCTGTTCGCGCTCGCGCGTGAAGGCCGGTTGTCAGCGCCTGAAGTTTTGGAGGGCGAAATCCGCCGGATGCTTCAAGATCCAAGATCCCGCGCGTTGGCGGAAAACTTCGGTGGTCAGTGGCTCCAGATTCGCAACTTCGAGGCGGCGCCTGATCCGGATACTTATCCGGGTTTCAACACAGAGCTGCGCCGCGCAATGGTGAGGGAGACGGAGTTGTTCTTCGACGCGATCATGCGTGAGGACCGGAGCATCCGCGAATTCATTTCGGCTGATTTCACGTTTCTCAATGAGCGTCTCGCCCGGCACTACGGCGTGAGCGGCGTTCAAGGCGAGGCTTTTCAACGCGTCCGGCTCGAACCGTCCACCCGGCGCGGCGGCGTTTTGACACACGCGAGTATTCTTACTTTGACTTCAAATCCCACGCGTACGTCGCCCGTCAATCGAGGCAAATGGATCATGGAACAAATCCTTGGCAGTCCGCCGCCGCCGCCACCGCCAAATGTGCCGGAGCTTGAAAGCAACCCTCAGGCGACCGCCACGGCATCCTTGCGGACCCGGCTGGAGCAGCATCGTGCCAAAGCCGAATGCGCCACGTGCCACAACAAGATGGATCCGCTCGGTTTTGCTCTGGAGAACTTCGACGGCATCGGCGCCTGGCGCGAGAAGGATGGCGTGTTTCCGATCGATCCTTCAGGCGTTCTTCCGGATGGTCGATCACTCAATGGACCTCAGGAGTTGATTACGATCCTGGCTGCCGACGAGAGCTTCGTCCGGGCGTTTACGCGGAAGATGTTTACCTTTGCCTTGGGCCGGGGTTTGGAATACTACGATAAATGCGCCGTGGACAATGCGGTCGCGGCGCTGAAGTCGAACGGACATCGTTTTTCAGTGCTCGTTGCCGAGATCATCAAGAGCGAGCCGTTCCGGAAACGTGAAACAGCCCATCAAACGCCATGAAGACGTCAAACCAGATTCATCGAAGAACCTTTCTGCGAGGCCTCGGGGCTGCAATGGCACTCCCGCTCATGGATTCCATGGCGCCACTTCGCACTCTGGGTGGAACGGCAGGCCGCGCGTTGCCCAAGCGCATGGCAGTACTGTATGTGCCTAATGGAGTTGTCATTCCGAACTGGGTTCCAAAGACGACGGGGTTCGACTTCGACCTTCCGCCGATTCTCCAGCCGCTCTCTTCTTACAAGCAGGATTTGATCGTGATGAGCGGTCTCACCCAGGACGGAGGTCGCGGCAATGGCGACGGTCCCGGAGATCATGCGCGCGCTGCTTCCACGTTTCTTACCGGCACACAAGCTCTCAAGAGTGAAGGTTCTCAAATACGGGCGGGCATGTCTGCCGATCAGGTCGCCGTCGATGCGGTCGCGCGGGAGACGCGCATGCCTTCGCTGGAACTGGGGACTGAGAATGGAAGGCAGGCCGGCAAATGCGACTCCGGTTACAGTTGTGCCTACTCGAACAACATTTCCTGGCGCAACGAAACGACCCCGCTGACGAAGGAAACCAATCCCCGGCTCGTCTTCGAGAGATTATTTGGCAACGGCGATTCCCGGGAGATGCGCGAAAGCCTTGCACGCCGCCAGCGGCTGAAAAAGAGCATCCTGGATTTTGTTCACGAAGACGCCCGCCGGCTGGACGGCAAGGTTGGAGGCGCCGATCAGCTCAAACTGGGTGAGTACCTGACGGCAGTGCGTGAGATCGAGCAACGCGTTGAGAGGGCAGAGCGCGAAGCGTCTTCACCCGTCGAAGTGCCGTCAGGAACCGAGAAACCCGAGGGCAAGCCAGAGAGCTTTGAGGAACACATTCGGCTGATGGCCGACATGATGGTGCTGGCCTTCCAAACAGACGTGACCCGCGTTTCAACGTTCATGCTCGCCAATGAAGGCAGCAACAAGGCCTACCGCTTCATTGGCGTGAACGACGGTCATCACGACCTTTCCCATCACCAGAATGATGCCGATCGACTGAGCAAGATCACTCAGATCAACCGCTTCCACGTCTCGCAATTCGCCTATCTCCTCCGCCGGTTGAAATCCATCCGCGAAGGCGAAGGCACCTTGTTGGATAACTGCATGATTCTTTATGGCAGTGGAATCAGTGACGGCAATCGCCACAATGATGAGAATCTGCCGCTCGTTCTCGCGGGTCGAGGTGGCGGAACAATCCTCACCGGCCGACATGTTGCCTATGCTGAAGAGACGCCGATGAACAACCTGTTGCTCTCGATGGTGCGGCTCATGGGATCCAACGTGGATCGATTTGGCGATTCCACCGGCCCGCTGCCGGGTCTTGAAGGCTGAGGTTCAGCAGCCACACATTTGCGATGCAGCGACTCGTCCCGGTTTTGTTACGACTGGCTCGGCAAGGATGGCACCGCAACTGGATCGCTCTCGCATCCGTTTGCCTCTCCTTCGCATCTTCCTTCGCTGCAGCACCCGCGCCAGCGAGTTCAACTGCTCCAAAGAAGAAGCAGACCGTCGTTGAGCTTGCCCGGCAGTTGAGCGACAGCGACAAGGTCATCCGCCGCGAAGCCGCACACCAACTCAGCCTGCTCGGAGCTGAGGCTCGTGGCGCGTTGCCGGAACTCATCAAGGCGCTCGATGATTCCCAACAGCAAGTCTGGCTCGGCGCTGCGGTGGCCCTCGCGAGGATTGGCCCGGATGCCAAGGACGCGATTCCGGCTCTTCTTCGCGGACTCAACCGCTCGGCGCAGCGTGAAGGCCGTCAAGTGTGGTATCGGTCTTCGTATGCACTGGGTCGAATTGGCGTGGCGGCAGTCCCGGCGCTCATTGACAGTCTCAAATCCAGCGAGGCTTTGGTTCGGGCTGGAGCCGCGCAAGCCCTGGGTTGGGTTGGCACTGACGCCGGACCAGCGATTCCATTGCTGGCCTCGTTGCTGAATGATTCCGACGCCCAGGTCCGGCAACTGTCCAGTGAAGCCCTGGCAGGAATTGGATCCGAGTCAATTCCTCACCTGATCGCATTTCTATCTTCACCCGTATCCCGGCTCCGCGAGGAAAGCGCCCGCAGCCTCAGCCATTTTCGAAGCGCGGCCGCAGAACATGCGCCGCGTGTGCTCGCTCAATTGAGCGCTGAAACCGATGCCCCTGCCCGGGCCAGACAGATCGAATGCCTGAGCTCCTTCGGTTCCACCGAAACGAGGTTCATCCAACTCACTATCGAAGGATTGATCGGATCGGACGAATTCGTCAGGCATGCCGCGGTGAACGCGCTGATGCGATTGGATTCCACAAAGATCACGGTTCCGGAGATGAAGAAACTTCTCGCGAGCGAGGATCCAACAAAACGCGAACGTGCCGCTTCTGCGCTGGAACGCCTTGGGCCCGGGGCGAGTGATGCGATGGCTCTATTGATCCAAGAAGCCAGGCGCTCTGGCGCAGCGCGGTCGGCATTCGCCCGGGCACTCACCGCCATTGGAGCGACCGCTGTCCCATCCTTGTTGCTTGCTGTTGAAAGCGAATCCATCGAGAGCATGGGTCCCGAGCACTGGATTGTGCGTGCTCTTGCGGATATGGGGCCGGAGAACGTGGAAGAACTGGCGGCGGCACTTGCGGGGCCTGGCGAAGGTATGCGCCTTGCGGCTCTCGAAGTCCTGATCCAACTTGGCAAGGAGGCTTCCGCCGCCACATCAGCAGTAACAGCATTGTTGAAGGCCGAGCCGGCGCGAGTCCGCGCCCGCGCGTTTGCCACTCTGCTTGCCACCACAAAGCTGACCTCGATTCTGTTGCCGCACATTCAGGCGGCGATGCGCGACCCAGACGTTGGAGTTCGTGTTGTTGCCACGGCGGCGGTGGCCGAACTCGGTTCCGCCGGCGAACCCTGCGTCCCCTTTCTGATCGACGCGCTCCAGGATTCCGATCGATCCGTCCGTCTGAACGGCACCAAAGCACTGGGAGTCCTCGGGGCGAAGGCAGGGGCCGCAGTAACTGCATTGAGTGGAGAATTGAACACGAACGATCCGGAGTACCGGACATCTGTCATTGAAACCTTGGGGCGCATCGGCCCGGCCGCCGCGGAGACCACACCTGCGCTTGTCGCGACGATCGAGTCCGGTCCGGGTGAACAGCGACTGGCCGCGTTGCGTTCGCTCGGACAATTCGGGGCAAAAGCAGGTGCGGCTGGTAACGTCGTTCAAACCATGATGCGCGATCCGTCGGCTGAAATTCGCGCGGCTGCATTCAAGACGGCGAGCCGCATCGCCAGGGAGGACGATTCCGTCATCTCGCTGCTCTCGGTGGGGCTTGACGATGCGGAATCCGCCGTCCGGACCGCCGCCGCCGAGGCATTGGGACAGTTCGGCGAAAAGGCTCGAGAGTACGAGCAGAGGCTCTTTGCCATGCTCAAGACCAGCGGTGATCGGCCTGCCGCTCTCGACAGCCTTCGCCAGATCAAGAGTCAATCGATCCCGCTGTTCGCGGAGGCTTTGAAGAATGAGGACGCCGCCGTGCGGGTCTTTGCCTGCGAATCTCTGACGAAGTTGGGTGCCGCGGCTGCCGAGGCGCTGCCCGCGTTGCGAGAAGCCATGAACGACTCGAACAATACCGTGCGTCGCCAGGCCCGCGCCGCAATCAAAGCCATAGAAAAAGTGGAAACGAAATGACTGCGAGGTAGGGCCTTCGAGCAGGGACGCGCGTTAGGTCAACCATGGCCCTCGACAAGGAGGGTGGAATGAAGTTTGAGGGCAAGGAGATGGAATGAATTTGGTGGCGCGCCGCTGTGGACTCTGATTGGATTGGCGCATGTCCATCGCGCATGCGGATCAAATGTTGGCAGGATTGCCC
>SXMN01000173.1 GCA_005777315.1 Verrucomicrobiales bacterium | reverse complement strand
GCAATCCTGCCAACATTTGATCCGCATGCGCGATGGACATGCGCCAATCCAATCAGAGTCCACAGCGGCGCGCCACCAAATTCATTCCATCTCCTTGCCCTCAAACTTCATTCCACCCTCCTTGTCGAGGGCCATGGGCTTTCCAATGGCAAGTCCGCTGAGGTCATCGCCCAGGAACTGGGTCTGAAGGTCGAGAGGCTCTATTCCTGGAGGAAGCGCATGGCTCATTGAAATGCGCGCAGCAGACGCTCTCGAACCTCCGGCCACGGTGATCCCTCAGAAGGAGTTTGGAGGTGTTCTTGGTAGCGGCGCTCAAATCGCGCCTCAGCCAGTCGGGCACAGGAACCTCTGAAGGATGGTCGGCCACATCATCCCAAAGCTCCTCCAACAGAAGGAGTGTCTCGGATCATCTGAGTTCCGCGAAGTGTGGAATTGCCTCTTTGAGCATGGGACATGGTAATCTTCCGTTCAATTCAGGGCAAGCGCTCGAACGCAAAGGTCAGCGACGGGAGCCAGCCTGCGATGACGCTGGTATTTCACTCGGAACGGAACGGCTGGCTCCCGTTCGATGGACCGCCTGGTTGGGCGTTTGCGGTTCATGTGCTTTTGGGTGGTTGGGGATTCTTCTTTTGAGGTTGAACCTTGCGGAGTTTGTAGAGAGTCAGCACTTCATCTTCAGTGGCTTCAAAGCTCTTCGGCATCTCTTCCGCACCGTGACCGCCCGTGGCCAAGGTCAATGTCCCGTCCTCAATCTTGAAGATAGCGACGACCACTTTGCCGACGCTGCTCTCCTGTCCTGGCGCACTGCTTTTGATGGTGGCGTGTAACTGCTTTGGGTCTGTGCCTGCAGGCAGTGTAATTGTCGTCTCGAACCAAAAGTTCGTGTCCCGGTGAAAATGGAATGAATTGCCGGTGATCGTGATGGTGATTTTTTCGTGCGACTTATGGGGACTTCCAAAAACTCCCCTTCTCAAAGACTCCATATCAATTTCATTGGGCTTTCGCTCGCTGGTTTCTTGGACATTAGGGTTTTTGGAAGTCCCCTTATCGCGCACTACGACTCCCTCCCATGTTCCTTGAAGAAGTTGCAGTTCTACAGCGGTTGGTTGATTTGCAGGGCCTTTGGCTTTGGCGGTGAGTTGTTCGTCAGCGCTGGCGATGAAAGTGGCTGCGATCCAAACAATGGTAAAGATATGTCGAAGTAGTTTCATGGCTTCAAGTGTCGGGCGGCTGGTTGCGTAGGTTGTCACGAATTTGTGAAGAGATTGTAAATTGTCCGTTCACACGGGGCGCGAGGAAACGCCGAACGCCGGAACTGACCGACGCGGGCGGCCAGTGGCGTCCGAATTGGAAGCTGACGCGGCCCGCCCGCGTTCGGTCCAGCGAGCTTGTTCCAGTGAGCTTGTTGAACGAAGTCGCGATTTTGATGTTCTGTGGTGAATCAGCATAGAACTCAACGTATCCACGGCCGGCGCAAACCCAGGCCGACAAGGGCGTGGTCAACTGGCCCTTGAAGAGAACCGCCTCCGGCTTGCGGAAAGTCGCGACTGATAACTCCGCCTCTTAGTTGCAGTGGTCGCGATCAATCGCCTTGGCATCTGCGATGGCATCGCTCGAACCACACTTCGGACATCTGTTGGTGCATTCCATATGATGGTGACTTCGCGCCGGGTCACTGGGTTTTGATGCGGTAGAACCGTTGTGACCGATTGGGAGTCGAGTCATCTGTTATGCCTATCGGTGATCCGGTGCCGATCATCGTCTTCAGGTTGAACCAACTGCCACCCATTGAGTCGGCGTATTCCAGCACGCAGGCTGCGCCGGTTTGGGCGGAGTAGCTGATGCTGAATCCGGCCGGTGTCATGGCTGTGGACGTGATTCTTGCGGGCAGGCGCGTCAGGTTTGACAGGGCGAACCGGAAGACGCCCTTGGTGTTGGTTGCAGCGACGAGCATTGTGTCGTTCAGTCTAAGGTCGAAGATCGTGAGGTCCAGCAATCCTGCGTTGATTGCCGTCCAAGTATCACCGTTGTCAGCGGAGTAAAACACTCCTCCGCCAAACGAGCCCGCGAAGATAAAGAAGTCATCGGAGGCAAAGCCGCGGAATGAACTTCTGGGAAGTCCCGTCGCAGCGGAAAGCTGTGTCCAACTGGCACCTAGGTCAGTGGAACGGTAAACTCCTGAGCCAATGGCGCCCGCTGCAAATAAGGTGGCGCCCTTGTGGTGAATCGCCCGCACAGACGTAGTTACGAGACCAGTGTTCGCCGCCGCCCAGCTCGTGCCGTAGTCGGCACTCTTGTAAACCCCGCTTGCGGCATTGTTGGCACCGACAAACAGCGTCCCATCAACAGACGTTACACACCGCACATCCGTCCCGGCCAAGCCTGCAGACTCCCAACTTTCGCCTTCGTTCTGCGAACGGAAAGCTCCTGTCGGAGTGGCGACGATCAACCAAGAATCGAAATGGTGGATGCCGCTGGTCCGAAGCTCGGTGAGCCCCAGATTTTTCGGCAACCAAGTCGCGCCATTGTCCGCGCTACGGAAGACGCCTTGGCTCGTGCAGGTGAAGAGGAAATTGGAATTGGAGGCAAAACCTCTGGTGGGACCGGTGCTATCATTGCCGCTGTTCGAGAGCACGAAGCTCTCCGCACTGTCTGTGGAAACATAAGCCCCAGTGGCACCGCCGGCAAAGGTCCGTCCGCCGTTGAAGATCAAGGACTGCATATTCTTGCTCTCCGTGCCAAGACTCTGATGCCATTGGCCATCAGTTTGTCCGTGAGCCATACCCGTGTGGAGGAGGAATAAGATCGCCGCAAAAGCAGCCCAACGATGAATAAAAACTTGGTTTCTGATAGTCATGTGAAAGGCGGTCCACTAATGCG
Source organism: Verrucomicrobiales bacterium (assembly GCA_005777315.1). Classification (GTDB taxonomy): domain Bacteria; phylum Verrucomicrobiota; class Verrucomicrobiia; order Limisphaerales; family F1-12-MAGs170; genus F1-120-MAGs170. Next base: position 502 of record SXMN01000173.1, on the reverse strand, counting down.
GCGGGTGGCGGTCTAAAAGTGTGGCATCCTTGGTTCGGAAGAAGACATGGGAGGGCAGTGTTGGTCGAGTCGTGGAAAGGGCAGGACCCCAGCCTCGGGAGGAATGGTGGCCATGCCTGAGGGCTGCTGCGAGACATCCTCAACGTGCAAGTATATGATATTGATCGCGCGAGCCGTCGGCTTCATGTGCTCCAGGGCAAAGGAGCAAAAGATCGTTATGTGCCATTATCCTCGGCCCTGCTCGATGATCTGACTCAATGGCGGCGGCAGCATCGCAATCCAATATGGATATTTCCCTCCATCGGCACGGCCTGGAAGTCCACGACGCGGACGGAAGGGTACCGACCAGATTTATGTTAAACTATAGAGGCTCTTTCAAAACTCGGATTTGTTGAGAGATTTCAATTGATCATGTGAAGTGGCACGAGTCGCGCTGATTTTTGGACATGCTCGACCTGACGACGATCTTCCACAATTTGCAACGCCATCTTTTCCCCATGCT
>SXMN01000172.1 GCA_005777315.1 Verrucomicrobiales bacterium | reverse complement strand
GCAATCCTGCCAACATTTGATCCGCATGCGCGATGGACATGCGCCAATCCAATCAGAGTCCACAGCGGCGCGCCACCAAATTCATTCCATCTCCTTGCCCTCAAACTTCATTCCACCCTCCTTGTCGAGGGCCATGGTGTTGCTTCACCTTACGGAGCAAGGTGGCGGCGGTAAACGGCTTCTGGAGGTAGTTCTCGTCCACCTCCGCACCCGAGGTTCGGATGTAGCCGCTGGCGGTCAGGATCGGAATCTGCGGGCGGATGCGGCGAAGCTGGTCACTCAATTCCCGTCCGCTCATTTGAGGCATGACAAGGTCCGTGATGACCATGTCAATCGTGTCAGGTTGCCGGGAGAAGATTTCGATGGCTTTGGCGCCGGTGTTTGCCGTGAGCACGCGGTAACCGTAGGAAGTGAGGATCGCGTCCGCCATCGTCAGCAACAGTTCCTCGTCATCCACAACGAGAATGGTGCCTGTGCCAGGCAGGTCATCGGCATCCTGACTCTGTTCCCGGATAAGGCGCTTCTGTGCCGCAAGATAAACCCGGACGTGCGTGCCTCCTCCTGGCTGGCTGGTGATGGAGACGGCGCCGGCATGGTTGGTCACGATTCCATAAACCCATGCCAGGCCGAGCCCTCGATGCTTGGCGCGATCCTTGGTGGTGAAAAACGGTTCGAAGACGCGAGGCAAAACTTCCGGAGAAATGCCACAGCCGCTGTCGCTGAACTCGATGCAGACGTAACTGCCGGCCGGGATCTTGACGCCGCCATCCTGCTTGGGATCATTGAAGTCACAATTGCCCGTCATCACGATGATCTGCCCGCCGGCATCGAGGGACTGGACCGCATTCTCGATGATCTTGAGGAATGCCTGCTGCATCTTCGCTTCATCGAACACTGCGCTGTAAAGTTTTGGCTCCAGTTGTACACCCCAGATGACACTGGGGAGGGCATCTGTCTGAAAAATGCCAACAGCTCTGCGGACAAGCTCGTTCAGGTTTCCCGGAGCCTGAGTCGTTGTCTCTTTTTCCTGACGGCTGAATCCAGCCAGATCACCCGCAGTTTCCGCCGCTTTCTCCGCAGACTTTTCAATTTCCATCAGGGAACGCCGCCATGGGTGGTCGAGCGGAATTCTGCTCAGGATGAGCGAAGCATGGCCGAGAATGCTGGTAAGAGCATTGTTGAAATCGAGCGCCACGGTTCGCGCCAATTGAAGCGCGCAGTCAAGTTTCTGTTTGTGAGCCAGTCCTTCCCAGGCTGGGGCGTCGCCGCGAAGGGCTGGGGTTGATGCGAAGGTGTTTGTGGCGGCGGGATCCGTTGGCTGGGGCTGGACCGGGAGGAATTGAATCAAGCAGGCATTCTTTCCATCGCGCTGAAAGGAACAGCCCACGCCTTGGAAGGTGCCGATCGTCCCATCTTTTTGACGGAGTTTTACGATCGTGACAGAGGTCTGGCCGCGGGCTGCGGAAGCCAGGAAAGCTTCGGCAGTGGAAGAATTCCCCTTGAACCAAATCGAGGCATTCAAGGACACAGAGCCTTCCCCTAGAGGGCCAAAGGTTTGCAATGCCGCCGGATTCGCTCGCAGAATGTTACCCGACTCATTCACGAGCAATCCCGGCCAGCCAGCGTTGTCCAGGACGAACATCAGATCAGGCTTCATCGGCATTTAGAACCAATTCCAAAGTAATTTGTCGAACGGACCTGCCTCAACAATAAACTTTCGCAGGCCAACCTTGAGCTGTCTGCGCTTAAAATGTTTGTAAAAGGGAGTGTTTCAATTGGTGAATTGATTGAGGGCGGGAGACCGCGTGGGCTGGCTGAAGGGACCGTCTGAGTCCCAGCTCCTTGGGCTTGTGGGATGGATGCCTTCAGAGGGTTGCCGCCGTGAGCCGGAGAAAACCTTCAATTATTCGGCTGGCTCCAGCTCCGGTTCGCTCTCCGGTCCTGATTACGTCCTGATGCGAGAGTGGGTGTGGATTTCTGCCTGCGGCGAGGTTGGTGATGCAAGACAGCGCGGCCACCCGCAAGCCGCATTGCCGGGCGACGATGGCTTCGGGCACTGTGCTCATGCCAACGGCGTCGGCTCCCAGGCGGGCGAAGGCGCGGATCTCGGCAGGGGTCTCGTAGGTCGGACCGGAAACCGCAAGGTACACTCCGTTCCGCACGACCTCGCCAGACTGCTTCCCGGCGCGCACCAACGCCTGTCGAAGCTTCGCGTCATAGACCGCGGAGAGATCCACAAAGTTGTTGATTCCTTTGGCGATCACTCCTCTGAGTGGATTGCCGCCCATGAGGTTGATGTGATCCGATACGGCCATGAAATCGCCTTGCCGCAGCCGCCGGTTGATGCCGCCGGCGGCATTCGTCAGCAAAACCATTTGGATTCCATATTCGGCCAGAACACGCATGGGAAACGTGATGGTCTCGAAAGAGTGTCCCTCGTAGTAATGAGCGCGACCGCAAAGTAATAGAACCGGCACGGAACCGATGTGGCCTGCCAGCAATCGACCAGGGTGGCCCGCGATTCCTGTCGGCACAAAACCGGGAATCTGACGGTAATCAATCTGGGTTTCCGTCTTGAGATTGGAAGACGTGTTTTGAAAGCCACTCCCGAGGACTATGGCAATTTCAGGCTTGAATGGGATCAACTTCCGCAGACGCGCAGCGCTCCGGGATGGCGGGATGGTCATTGAAAAATCCTGGTCAGATACCTGAAGCGTGCGCGGTTCCTTCAATTCCACCAACAAGCCAGTGGCTTGATTTCCTTCCACGCTCAACTAGGCTCTGCGCACTTTGATGGACCTATGCAATTAAACAACGATGAAATCCGACGTTACTCGCGGCATTTGATCCTGCCCGAGGTGGGAATGGCCGGACAGAAAAAGATTTGTTCGACCAGCGTTCTGTGCATCGGCGCCGGCGGCCTGGGTTCGCCCATTGCGATGTATCTCGCAGCAGCAGGAATCGGCAAAATCGGAGTCCTGGACTTCGACACGGTTGATTTTTCAAATCTCCAACGACAGATCATTCATGGCACGGAAGACGTAGGCAGGCCCAAGACGGATTCGGCGAAGGAAACCATCAACAGCATCAATCCCAACGTCGAAGTGATCATTCACAAGACGAGGATCAGCAGTGAGAACGCCATAGAGATCATCTCGCAGTATGACATTGTGGTGGATGGCACGGATAATTTTCCAACACGCTATCTGACGAACGACGCCTGCGTGCTGCTGAAGAAGGCGAACGTCTATGGATCCATTTTCCGCTTTGAAGGACAGGCGAGCGTTTTCGCGCCGCATCTTGGCGGTCCTTGCTATCGATGCCTTTATCCTGAACCGCCGCCACCCGGCATGGTGCCGAGTTGCGCGGAAGGAGGGGTGCTGGGCGTCCTGCCGGGAATCATCGGATGCATCCAGGCGACTGAGATTCTCAAGCTGGCCCTCGGCAAGGGAAGTTCGCTCACGGGACGGCTGCTCCTCTTCAATGCGCTGGACATGAAGTTCAGGGAATTGAAACTGCGGCGCGATCCTCAGTGCCCTCTTTGTGGCGAGAATCCGTCCATCACTCATTTGATCGACTACGAACAATTCTGTGGAATCAGCGCTGAACCCGCCTCGACAGCTCAGAATCCAGACGAGGTAACTGTCCAGGAAATGAAGAAAGCGATGGATGATCCGAAGCTTGGCATCAAGGTCATTGATGTGCGCGATCCAGACGAATACCAGATCGCCCATGTCGCGGGAGTGCCACTCTTTCCTTTGAACCTCCTGCCTCAGAGGTTCACGGAGCTGGATCCGAATCAGATCCTTTATGTGCATTGCAAGGTTGGGAAGCGTTCCCTGAAGGCGGTCGAATTCTTGAAGCAACAAGGATTCAAATATGCCAAGAGTGTCAAAGGCGGCATTGACGCCTGGTCAGATGAGATTGACCACAATGTGCCCAAGTATTGATCCGAATCCCCCGCCTTGGCGCTGCATGCGCGGGGGCCAAGGGCGCAAAATCTCGTTGCCATTCCCGAACCCGGTCACATTGTAGAAAATTATGGGAATGAGACGAGAGGCGCGGGAACGTGCCGTTCAATTTCTTTTTCAGTATGACCTGAACCACACCGTGGATCTGGATCTTGCGCTGGAACAGTTCTGGCAGGGACAGCGTCTGGCATCCGTGTATGACGACAAGGCTGAGGCTAATTGGGGACAACCGCTGGATCTGCCCCCTGACACGGCCCAGCAGATTTCCGCCAAGGCATTTGCCGAGCCGCTGATCCGCGGTGCCATCGAGCATCAGGCTGAAATCGACGAAAAAATCAAACTTTACGCCAAGAACTGGGATCTGCATCGGATGGCAGTGGTTGATCGGAACGTCCTGCGTCTGGCCATCTATGAAATGCTCTATCGTGATGATATTCCACCCGTCGTGAGCATCAACGAGGCTGTGGACATCGCAAAGCGGTTTTCAACGGACGATAGCGGGAAGTTCGTCAACGGCATCCTCGACAAGGTCAAAGGGGATTTGATGCGCTCGGGGCGCAACGTGAAATGAGTCTGTCGCAGCTCCTCCCTCACAATGCGCCAGTAGAGTCTGCCGATCCCGTAACAAACTAAATGTTCGCCGATCTTCATCTTCACACGCATTTCTCGGATGGTACCTATTCGCCGGAGGAACTGGCGGGCCATGCCCGGCGGCATGAATTGTCGGTGGTCGCGCTGACCGACCACGATACGGTGGATGGCTGTCCCAGGATGGCGACGGCCTGCCTTGCTGAAGGAATCGAGCTCATACCCGCCATCGAGATTACTTCCGAATTGGACGGGCATGAGCTGCACATTCTTGGCTACGGTGTTGAATCCACTCACACTGGATTACTTGCCGAACTGGCGCGGTTTCAGCGAATTCGCCAGGATCGCATCCGTGATATTGTCCTCCGTCTCCAGAAGTTGAATCTCCCGATCACCTCAGATGCCGTCTTCGAGCTGGCCAACTGCAACTCGCCGGGCAGACCGCATGTGGCGCGGGCGTTGATCCAGGCTGGAGTGTGCAAAAATCTGGATGAAGCTTTTGAACGGTTCCTCAAACGACACCGGCCTGGATGGGTGCCGAAGGCCAGGATTCATGCTGAAGACGCGATCAGGCTGATCCATGAGGCGGGGGGCGCTGCTGTGATTGCTCACCCGGCATTGAATCGTTGCGGTCACCTGATTCCGGACCTTGCGAGGTATGGCATCGATGGGATTGAGTGTTTCCACAGTAAACATTCACCTGCTGACTCGGAACATTTTGAAGAAATGGCAAACCGGCTCGGGCTTCTGGTCACTGGAGGTTCGGATTGTCACGGCATGAACAAGGGCCAGCCTCTCATTGGCGGCGTCAAACTCCCGCTCGGACTGGTGGAGAAACTCCGTGACCGGATGTCGCGCCATCGGCTCGCGGCTCGATCCTGTGAAGAGCTAAAGCCAGCGGTTTGTTAAGCGGGGAAGGAGATTTCGATGGGACTATTCGACAGACTCAAAGCAGGATTACAGAAGACCCAGGCCAAGCTTGCGCACGAGATCAAGCGCATCATCACCCGTTCGCCCCGGTTAACTGGAAGTTCCATCGAGGAACTTGAAGCGGCGCTGATCGGCGCTGATTTCGGGGCGAAGGTGACGGCGGAAATCATCGCGGCCGTCAGGAAAGCCTACGAGACGCAGGGAAGCGCAGGGATCGATGTCTTTTCTGTCGCGGCGAGTGAATTGGAGCGCATCCTGACGCTTCCAAGTGCTGATCTGGTGAAGCAACCAGCGGGGTTGACGGTCGTTTCGATAGTTGGAGTGAATGGCACGGGCAAGACCACGACTACTGCCAAGCTTGCCCATTTGCTCCACAGCCGGGGACAATCCGCGATGCTCGCAGCGTGCGACACTTTTCGCGCCGCTGCCATCGAGCAGCTCAAGTTGTGGGGCGAGCGGTTGAAAGTGCCCGTGATCGCCGGGGCGTATGGAGCGGACGCCGCCGCCGTGGGGCACGATGCCGTGAGTGCTGCTCTTTCTCGCAAGGCCGACTATTTGTTCGTCGATACGGCGGGCCGGCTGCACACCAAGAGCAATTTGATGAAGGAACTTCAAAAATTGCATCGAGTCATCGGCAGGCAACTTGACGGTGCGCCGCACGAGACTCTGCTGGTTCTGGACGCAACCACCGGCATGAATGCTTTGAACCAGGCGCGGGAGTTCAACAAGACGGTGCCACTGACCGGTCTGGTGGTGACCAAGCTGGATGGCACGAGCAAAGGCGGCATGGTCGTGGCAATCCAGCGCGAACTCGGAGTCCCTGTGAAGTTCATCGGAGTCGGTGAACAGCCGGACGACCTGCAAGTGTTCAATGCCAGGGAATTCGCCCGCGCGCTGTTTGCGGCGTGAATTTGGCACTTAAGCGTCCGTGCAAATAGAGAGCAGCGGCCCAGCTCGGATTGCCTCTGCGAAGCAGTGATTTGAGCACCAAAAGAACAGTCGCAACCCCTCCATCAACCGAAGACATCCGATGGATGAATCGAGCCCTGGCGCTCGCAAACCAGGGATATGGGACGACATCGCCGAATCCGATGGTTGGAGCGGTGATTGTGAGGGCCGGGAAATGCCTGGGTGAGGGATGGCATCGACGCGCGGGTGAGCCACACGCCGAGGTGAATGCGATCTGCGATGCCGGGAGGCGGGGGCACAGCACGCGTGGGGCCGTCCTTTACGTCACCCTCGAGCCATGCTGCTCCCACGGTCGTACTCCTCCTTGCACGGAAGCGATTGTCTGCGCGGGAATTGCTCGTGTGGTGGTTTCGACCAAGGATCCAAATCCAGCACACGTCGGCCGTGGATTCAAAGTGCTGCGACAGGCGGGAATTCAGGTTGAATCCGGAATCCTTTCCGACGAGTCGAGTCGAATGAACGAGAGCTTCAATCATTGGATTGTCCATCGAACTCCGTTCGTGACTGTGAAATCCGCCATGACTCTCGACGGGAAGATCGCAACCGCTGCCGGTGAATCCAGGTGGATTACCGCCGTAAAGGCTCGCGCTCACGGAATGCATCTCAGGCGCGGAGTGGACGCCATCCTGGTGGGAATCAACACGGTGATCGCTGACAATCCTAGTCTGACTCTGCGCGGTGGAAGCGCAACCGGTGTGACAAGACCACAACCGCGCAGGATCATTCTGGATTCGATGGCGCGAACGCCGCTGAAATCAAAAGTGGCGAACGATGAGCACACGGCCCGGACAACCGTTGTCGTCAGCGAGGACGCTCCCCGGCAGCGTGTGCTCGCGCTGGATCGAAAGGTAAACGTTATTGTCGCACCCCGGCGACGGGGCAGACTCGATTTGGGCTGGTTGATGCGACGGTTGGGAGCGGAAAATGTCGTGAACATTTTAGTCGAGGGCGGTGGTGAAACGAACGCTTCGTTCCTGCTTGGGGGATTTGCCAACCGGATTACCTTTTTTTACGCGCCAAAGATCCTGGGTGGAAGAGACTCTCGAAAGGCTGTAGCGGGGCAAGGCAAGCCTTCATTGCAAGAAGCGGTGCTGCTTGAAGAAGTTGAATTCGGTCAGTTTGGGAGCGACTTCCTCCTCACTGCGAGAGTTGTGAGGAATCCTTAATTGCATTCGTTCAGCCGCGAGCAAACGAATTGTTCTGAGAGAACTCGTGTTTGAACTTCATACGCCAACCAATGCAGAGGCCATGCCGGGGAGAATTGATGGGGCGCTGGAACAGCTTCTCGGCTACGAACCCTTCTCAAAACGAAGGAAAGCATGCCTACGTCCAACGGAACATCCCAGCACCATGCCCGCCTCGGAGTATTGTCCTGGTCAACGCAAGAACGTGGTTTGGCGAGTTTGTTTCATCTCAACACGTTCAGTTCGCTTTCAGTCAGGGATGCGACTGTCCAGCTATGACGCGGCGAGTGTTTCCCACGCCCAGCGTGAACTCAACAATTCACGGGCACCTGCATCTTGAGACATTTGGTTCTACCAATCCTGATCCATGCAGTTGAAGCGCCCTCGAATCACGCGGATGAGTGCGAATTGACCAAAGGCGAGTCACTCAACAGCGGCGGTTTTGTCGATGAAAGAGACTCCCAGTTCTGCCTCTCAATTTGTGTGATTCGCGAGGGTATGAGGTTTGTGAGCGGGGCGCCCTGGAAACACTCAGGACGCAGTTGCAGAACGGACGGAAACGAAGTCACCATCCGACCTGGTGGAAAGCTAAACCAGCAGGTGGGCTTACGGGAGATGCTCG
>SXMN01000016.1 GCA_005777315.1 Verrucomicrobiales bacterium | reverse complement strand
TTTGAATATTCAGTTTGCCATTAAGGGTGATAAGGTTCTTGTGCTTGAGGTTAATCCTCGGGCATCGCGTACCGTGCCCTTCGTATCCAAGGCCATTGGCGTGCCGCTGGCTAAAATGGCTGCCAAAGTCATGTCCGGGCGGACTCTGAAGGAGCTTGGGTTCACGCAGGAAATCTGGCCGAAGTACTGGGCGGTCAAGGAATCCGTCTTTCCGTTCAATAAATTCCAGGGCCAGGACATCATCCTGTCACCTGAGATGCGTTCCACCGGCGAAGTGATGGGCTTGGATGCGGATCTTGGAGTCGCCTACGCCAAGGCACAGATGGCGGCGAACTCCCCACTGCCGCTTCAGGGCAAGGTATTCATCAGCGTGGGGGATCTGCACAAGCAGCAAGTGGCTGCCGTGGCGCGGCAATTTGTGGATCTCGGTTTCGAGATTGTGTCCACCGGAGGAACCGCCTCCGTGCTCGAATCGCACGGCATAAAGGTGCAGCGCATCTTCAAGCTGAATGAAGGAGCCCGCCCCAATGCCATCGATCTGCTCAAAAACAGGGAAATCCAGCTCGTCATCAATACTCCCAGCGGCGCTACCCCCCGAGCGGATGAGGTCAAGATTCGGACGACCGCTGTCATGACGGGAACTCCCATCATGACCACGCTCAGTGGTGCCAAGGCCGCAGTCCTCGGCATCGCAGCCCTCAAGAAGAGCGGCTACGGCGTGAGGACGGTTCAGGAGTACCACTGACGCGGCGCGGTGATCTGTCCAACGCGCGCAGTCCCCGGCACTGTCCCAATCCCATCTTAATCTTAATCCTTCTCCTGCTCATTTCCGCCGAGGGATTACGATTAAAAATAAGATCGGACACCGCCCAGCCCTCAAGCCCCGGCTGCATCCACAGCTCGTTTCATTTTGGTCGCTGCGTCGTAGGGATCCGGAATTTCCCAGCCGTCCATCATGATCCATCCCTGAAAGCCGCCTTCCCGCAAAATCCGTAGTGATGTCGCGATGTTCGCGTGACCGTCGCCCACCGCCAGATGCTTTGACGTGCCGCCGTCTCGCAAGGTGCCGTCCGTGTCGGTGAGGTGGCAGTAACCAATGTTCTTCACACCAACCCGCTGAAGCATCTCATGCGGTCTGCCGGTGGAGCCGTTCATCAGGTCGAAGTGGCTTGGATCGTAAATGGTCTTCAGGTTTGGATGATCCGCAGCGGCAAGAATGCCCTTCAGGTGCGCTTCCGTGTTGAAAACAAACGGGGGCTCAATCTCGAATGCCGTGAGCACGCCCAAATCACCTGCGATCTTTGCAGCCTCGCGAAAGGACCTGCCCACACGCTCAATCGCCTGTTCCATTGTCTGTCCGCGCAGTCCGCCACCCGGCCACATGCCAATGCAGTCGCAACCGGCTTGTTTGGCGAATTGTGCCCGATCACGGAATTCTTCCACCCAGCGTCGGCGCACCTCGTCTTCCGGTGCAAACGCGCCATCAGCTCCCAACTGGATGGAAAACACCTGCAGCCCGTAGCCCGCGTAGAGCCGCTTCAGCGAACGAATCTGTTCAGTTTCGTCTGCCTTCGGATAACCTCCCATGGGCCAGTTGCTGACGAGTTCCACGCCGTCGAACCCGTGTCGAGACAGGAAGTCCAAGACCTCCCAGATCGGGTAGGTCTTCTTGTATTTGCGTACACCCGACTCGAAGCTGTTGAGGCCCACGGCGGTCTTCCAGGATCTGCCACCGGTCTCCGCGAGGGCACTCCTCACAACCGACAAAAAAGCAACTGCACCCGCCAGGTGTCCGAGAACTGTCCTCCGGGAAACGGCATGGGTCCGATCACTTGTGGAGAGAATCCTGGATTGGGTATTCATGCTGGCAGACTGCGGAGGCACGTCCGGCCTGTCAACGCGCCCTGCATGCGGTTCCGCCCACACATGGCATTCCGCCACCCATGTGAGGATTTACTGAGGAGCCTGTTGACGCATCCAGCGGGGGGGGGAGTCCCATGCAACAGCGTAACGACAACTCTTAATCCCTGGAGCTTCTTTCAGAACTCCGTGGCAGCCGATGTGAGTCGGCTCAATTATTCCGAAAGTCAGAGCGAACTGACGTTCGCTGCTACAGTCTTGAAAGAACCTCCCTGAACATGAATTCCAGTTCACCGCGCTTTCGCTTCAATGCAGAACAGATGCTTGTCGCCACGGATGAGCAGGCGGTTCTCCGCCACGGCGGGCGAGGCGACGACGCGTTCACCCATTGGATTCTCACTCAGCAGTTCAAACTTGTCCTCCACTCGCGCGGCAAACACGACGCCGTCCTCACGGGCGGCATACAGCACCCCGTTTCCAATCACAGGTGACGAGTAGTAGCTGGCGGTGCCTCGCGGCAAGGCGGCGGACCAGATCGTCCCGCCGGTGGCCGGATTAATACAGACGATTTCACCACGATGACGCAGGAGAAAGCTCCGGCCTTTGTATTCAGCCAAGGTTGGGACAAACACTCCGACATCAGAGCGCTTCCAGATGCGGTGGGTGCTCGAGACATCACCACGCCCATCGATCCGGATGCCGTGGAGGGAGGCCTGTCCAGGACGATCATCACGACCCACCGGCACAACGGCCACGTTTCCATGGATCACTGGGGAAGCAATCGCAGGCCAATAGCCTGTCCCCTCCGGATTGAACTGGCCGCATGACCAAAGCAGGCTGCCGTCTGTTGAGTCGTGCGCGGTCAGACGGTCCGCGCCCCACACCAGCAGCGCCTTCCGCCCGGCGTGCTCGAAGTGGACAGGAGTGGTGTAGCCATTGTTATTTTCGACTGGAGTCTCGAAGTTCCGTTTCTGTTGCCAGCGTAGTTCCCCGGTGGCCTTGTCGAATCCGGCGATCCATGATTCCCCTTCATGCAGCCGCGTCAGGATCACGTGTTTATCCGTGACCACGGGTGAACTGCCTTGATCCCAGAACAGCTTTTCCGGCCCGAACCGCTCGGCCAGATTTATTTTCCAACGTACCGAGCCGTTGAATTCAAGTGCTGCGAACCAGCCGCTTCGGAAATAGACGAACAGCCCCTTGCCATCCGTGACGGGCGAGGAGTTGCAGCTTGATCCCAGTGTTTTGTGTTTCGCCGGACTTTCCGGGCCGAGCTTCGTCAGCCACGATTGTTTGCCCGAGAAGTCCAACGCCATCACTGCGTCCTGACCATCCGCAGGTGTGGTCAGGTAAATCCGCTTCTGCCAGACGATGGGTGTGGAACCTCCCTTGCCCGGCAGGGCGACTTTCCAGGAGATCGCATCTTCGCCCAGGCGCGTGGGATAATTGCCAGTCAGCGTGCTTCCATTACCGGCAGTTCCGCGCCAGGCCGGCCAATCGGCACTGGCAATGACAACTGAAATGCCCAGCGCGGTGACAACAAGACGGAGCAGAGATGTCCGACAATGGAGGTGCGCGAATTTTGCGTTCATAGTTTATGGAGCAAGAATGGAGCGTGTAACGGAGCGTTCAAGGCGGAATATCGTCCACGACACCTTGCCAGTGCATCCACAAGTTGTCGGTGAACTTGGCTGTCGGCCGGGAGCGCGGCTGTGTGCACAGCACCAGCCGCAGCAGGTTTGGCGTGAGGACGAGCCACCGATACTGCTGCGACTGGCTTGCAAGCACAGTCGCGCTCCACCGACAACCTGCGGATGCATCGACACCTTGCTGGAGAGCCATTTTGTTCTTGAAGAACAGACATGAACACGGCTATCAATCTCCCCATCCCAGCGCGAAGCACATCGGAAGGCTAATGTGTCATGCCTTGCACTCTATTGATCAGGGTGTCCTACGGCAATTATCAGTCGTCCATGAGTGTAGTTCCGCTTGGGGGCTCTAACTCAAACAACCATGAAAAACCTTAGCGACACTCACTTGCGTGGAAACAGTTCTCGAAGTTCTCGATTCTCACGCGCCACATTCACGGTGGCCATCAGCATGTTTCTACTCGGAGCTTCGTTGGATTCACCTGCTGCCCTCAAGGATCAATTGGTCTCCTACTGGCCTCTGGACGAAGTCTCCGGCACCAAGACACCGGACATCGTCAGCGGCTACGACATGGAGCTGGTGAACCTCACGGCGGCAGATCTGGTGTCGGGCAAGGTGGGCAAGGCCTTCAAGTTCGAAAACACCAGGCAGACGATGCTCAAGCGGCTCAACAGTCCCGGCGAGCAACTGCCCATCAACCAGCACCCAGCCTTCACCGTCTCCTTCTGGGCCAACGTCAAAGGCACGGGATTGACGGACCTCCGCCTTTTTTCGGAGGCCAACACCCTCAACAACAATCCTCTTTTTAATATAGGCACGGCGAGCTCAGGAACGGAGGACACGCTGGATTTTTACTTTCGCCAGGCCGGTTGGACGGACGTGAGCCACCTGCGCAGCATTGGCACGCCGCTGGACGGCACCTGGCGTCATATTGCCTTTGTGCAGGCGCCGGACGGCTCTCGATCGCTCTACATCGACGGCGCGCTGGATTCGGTGGAGATTCCAGCCAAGGCGACGGGAGCCTGGAACTTCAACTCTACGAGCATCGGAGGAATTCTCCGGGCGAATGCCACGCACTGGCTGACAGGCTTGATCGACGACGTGGCTCTCTGGAGCCGCAACCTTTCCGAGGCCGAAGTCAAACAGGTCGCGCAGGAAAGTTTGACCAGCGTCTTTCCACCCCTGGCCAAGGGAATGGTGTCCTACTGGCCGCTCGACGAAGTGCTCGGTGTGAAAACGCCCGACGTGGTCAGCGGCTACGACATGGAGCTGGTGAACCTGACGGCGGCAGATCTGGTGGCGGGCAAGGTGGGCAAAGCCTTCAAGTTTGAAAACACCCGGCAGACCATGCTCAAGCGGCTCAACAGTCCCGGCGAGCAACTGCCCATCAACCAGCACCCCGCCCTCACCGTCTCGTTCTGGGCCAACGTCAAAGGCACGGGATTGACGGACCTTCGGCTTTTCTCAGAAGCCAACACGCTCAACAACAATCCACTTTTTAATATAGGCACGGCGAGCTCGGGAACGGAGGACACGCTCGATTTTTACTTTCGCCAGGCCGGCTGGACGGACGTGAGCCATCTGCGCAGCGTTGAAACGCCGCTGGACGGCACCTGGCGTCACATTGCCTTTGTGCAGAAGGCCGACGGCTCGCGGTCCCTTTATGTCGATGGCGTGCTGGATGCGGTGGAGATACCGGCCAAGGCGACGGGAGCCTGGAACTTCAACTCGACAAGCATCGGAGGCATTCTCCGGGCGAATGCTACGCACTGGCTGACGGGCATGATCGACGACGTGGCCCTCTGGAGCCGCGACCTTTCGGAGGCTGAAGTCAAAACTGTGGTGACGACCGGCACGCCGGTGCCGTTCAGCAAGCCGCAACCCCTGGCCATTCGTTTGTTCAAATCCGATCTGCCGGCCTCCGCCGCCGGAGGCACGGCGACGTTGCGATGGGACGTCACCAAGGGGGTGAAAGTGGAGATCGACCAGGGCGTTGGCGATGTGACCGCAAAGACTGTTTCCGGACTGGGCTCGGTGGACTTCAAGGTGTCCACTTCCAGAACCTATAAACTCACTCTCACGCGGGGAACTGAAAGCGTGTCCAAGTCTGTTTCCATCGCCGCCATCAGCGACGTAGCGAGCGGTTGGACTCTCATTGACAACTTCGATCGTTACCCGGCTGGTGTCCTGGTCGGCAACGGAGGATGGGCCGATCTCGATGCCGACGATTTTTCTATTGTCGAGAAGGATGGGAACAAATTCCTCGCCGCCAAACAAGGTGATGGCATCGCGGTATTGCAGCTCGGGCCTCTCACGGTCCCGGTGGGGCAGGAACGCACATTGTTCTTCAGGGCTTACCTGACTGGCGATGAAGCAGAGCCGGTTCGAGGACAGGTGGCATTGACAGATCGCTCGGTTCGTTTTGGCAACGAGGCCGGAGCTGACATCGGTCCTGGAGCCGTGATCAGCGATGAAGCGGGCACTGGCAGACTTGTCGGCGGTTACAATGGGTGGACAAATCCGCTCGAATCATTTGAACCGGCGCTTCAGCAGTTAACTCCCTACAACATCTGGGTGGACATCAAGAATGGCCCGTTCACGCAGGACACTTCCGCAACTCCCGCTGTGAACCTGGACACGGGAGACACCTACTCGATCCACGTTCAGAAAGACGGCGGTGGTGCCCGAACGACCATCATCAACAACTATCCTGCCTCCCGAAATCCGATTGGCGCGGCTGACATCGGCTTCACCACTCCGCTGCTGACGAGGCTTATTGTAGGAGCTCCGTCAGGGCACAGCACCACGGCCAACCTCTACTTTGATGACATTTATCTGAGCCAATCGGGCTACAATTCCTCGGTGCCCCGGGTGTTTGGCTTCACGACGCCGATCCCATCCGAGCTGCCGAAACTGAACATCAGCGTCGTTGGAGGGACGCTGGAAATCGGTTGGTCCAGCGGAACCCTTCAAAGTTCATCGTCCGTCAACGGACCTTGGGAGCCGGTGGCAGGAGCCAAGGCACCTTCACATCGTCCAGCGATATCGGAAGCCGCCCAGTTCTTCCGATTGGTGCCGTAGATTTGATGACTCAGGCCGGGCAACCGGCCACAAATGGCTCACACAAGCCCGGCAGGAGAATGCTCCAAGTGAGGCCTCCTGCCGGGTCTTTTGTTTCACCACATCATTCGGATTCGGCGAGGCAGTCTCTGAACCTAAAAACGGCGATTCAAACCACGAAAAACTCGAAACACACGAAAGCAAAACTTCTTGGGCAAGCCGCTCTGCTCACCCACCAGGTGTGTGACCTGTTGGTTCCATGGATTTCTTCTTTCGTGCCTTTCGGTTGTTTCGTGGTTCCACCTGCCTTTTCAAGGTTGAATCTCAACGATTCGCCAGTTTTCTGATGCGCGCCTGTGGGTGGCGATCCTACACTGGCGCCAGCCATGAGCAGCGTTACACCGGATCAGCAGCGGGCCATCGAAGCGCGGGGGAATGTCCTCGTGCAGGCGGGCGCTGGCGCCGGAAAAACTTCAACGCTTGTGGAACGTTGTGTTCGCTGGTTGCTCGAATCAACCGCGAACTCCATCGATCAGATCCTGATGGTGACCTTCACCGAGGCGGCGGCGGCCGAGATGCGCCACCGAATTCGTGAAGCGTTGACCGAAGCACTCGACCAATCCCTCGAACCCCAGCATTTGACCGAGCAACTGGGCTTGCTTGAAACCGCCCAGATCTCAACGCTGCACGGGTTTTGTTTTCGGTTTATCCGTCAGCACTTTCATCTGCTGGGCCTCGATCCCCAGGTTTCCGTTCTGCCACAGGATGAAGCCACTCTGCTTGCTGGTGAGGTTTTTTCGGAACTTCTCGACAAGCATTATGCAGGTGCGCTGCCGGAATCCGGTTCCGTTCAAGAACTCATCCTCTCGCATGGAAACGGCGGCGACAAAAGCATCCGCGATCTGGCTTTCCGCATTCACCGATTTGCTCAAACCACTTCGAACCCTGGCGCGTGGTTTGACACCCAGCAAGCCGTTCTGAATCAGGAATCACCTGCTCATTGGCTCGTCTGGCTCAAGGAGTCGTTGCCCGGTTGGAAGGACGATTGGGCGCAAGCTCTCCGCCCTCATCAGGAAATTCCGGCGCTCGCGCAATGTCTCGAAAATCTGGATTCCTTGAGAATCGACGCATCAGGCAATGGCAACCCTGTCGCGGAGGAAACCCTGGCCTGTTCGCTTTACGCCTGCCTCACTGCGATTCATGATGCCGATCAGGACACCAGACTCTGGCAGAGGAAGAAGACGGAGGCGCGCAAACCGTTCGCGGACTTTTTCGCTGAATGCAAATTTCTACTCTCGCTCATCCTGAAGTCCGATGATGGCGTGGAGTTCTCGTTTGCACCGCTCGCCGAGGATTGGGGCTGGTCCCGTGGTCCGCTGCGAACCGCGCTCTCGCTGGCGCGAGAGTTCGGACGCCGTTTCGCAGAAGCCAAGCGTCAGATGGGTGTTGTTGATTTTCATGATCTCGAACAGTTCGCGCTGAAACTGTTGATCAACCCGGCCACAAGCAGCCCCACCGATCTCGCCCGGTCATGGAGGACGCGGTTCAAGCTCGTGTTCGTGGATGAGTATCAGGACATCAATGGCGCACAGGACGCCATCCTTCGCGCACTAGCCCAGGAGGGGGTTGACGCCAATCGATTCCTGGTGGGAGATGTGAAGCAGAGCATTTATCGCTTCCGGCTGGCTGATCCGCGTATTTTTCAGAATTACACGCGTGATTGGCGAACTGAGGCCGGCCAGGTGATTCCGCTGCAGGACAACTTCCGCAGCCACGAGGCGATCCTGGAATTCGTCAACCCGCTCTTCGCCGCGCTCATGCGCGAAGAGATCGGCGGCGTGGGCTTCGATTCGGATGCGAGGCTCCATTTTGGAAATCGTCCAGGTCGTGCAGCACTGACACGTGAAGGTGACGCGAGCGCGGTAACCAGCGCGCCATTGCCGGCGAGAGTGCAACTTCACCTCCGGCTGAAGGGAGCGCAGGACGATCGGGAGGATCCGGACGCCGAACTCAACTCGAATGACTCCGAGACAACCCTGGCACAATTGAAGGATACCGAGGCTGAAGCGCGCATCGTCGCAATGCAGGCTCGACGACTGCACGATGGCGCCACGCCTGTCTGGGACAAGAACACAGGCCAGTACCGGCCCCTTGGGTGGAGTGACATCGTGATTCTACTGCGAGCCAGGGCGAACAAAGCGGACACCTATGCGCGTGAGTTGACCCGCGCTGGAATTCCCGTTCACGCGCCCCGCACCGGTTTGTTGCAAAGCATCGAGATTCTTGACCTGCTGAACCTGCTCAAGCTTCTGGACAATCCGCTACAGGATGTCGAAACGGTTGCGGTGCTTCGATCGCCGCTCGTCGGGCTCACCTTGGATGACCTTGCAATCATCCGCCAGGCGAGCCGGGGACGATTCTGGACGGCGCTGCGCTGTTTTCATCTGCGGAACCGCGATTGCGCGAGCGCCGGTCAAAAGACTACGGCTCATTCGTTGAACGTGGTCGATCCGTCTGATTCGATCCAACACCCACCGGCTGTTGATCCAGACCTCTCCACTGCGGGCGAGCGCTCGGCTTCTCCGGAGATTGTTCCATCACTGGAGTGCGTGGAGAAGGTCGATCGGTTTCTTCGCTCCTACGGGCGCTGGCGGCAGCTCGCACGGCGGCGATCTCTTTCTCAATGTCTGGAGACGATCCTTGACGATACTCATTACGATGCCTGGGTTCTCACCCTTCCGAATGGCGTTCAGCGCCAGGCAAACATCCTCAAACTTTTGGCGTGGGCAAGGCAGTTTGATCGACTGCACCGTCAGGGGCTCTTCCGATTCCTCGAACTTCTGAAGGCGCACGACGAGGCCGAGATCGATCATGAGCCGGCCATTGTCGAAGCAGCCGACGCGGTGCGAATCATGACGGTGCATCAAAGCAAGGGCCTTGAATTTCCGGTGGTCATCGCGGCTGATCTCGGAAAGAAATTTAATCTTCAGAGTCTGCGCGATGATCTGTTCCTGGATGAAGAGTATGGTTTGTGCGGGCGAGTGAAGCCGCCGGCAGTTGGTCAAAGTTACCCGAGCCTGCCCTTCTGGCTGGCAAGCCGTCGATTTCGCCGCGAAGCCCTGGGAGAGGAAATGCGTATTCTTTACGTGGCGCTCACGCGCGCATGCCAGTTGTTGCTCCTCACCGCCACCGCCACGCGCAAACAGGTGGAGGAGAAATGGGCCGCCGCTTCGCAGAGCACTCGTGGCATCCTCAAATCTGGAAGTTGTCTTGATTGGATCGGACCGTGGCTGGCCAATTCGGCGGGCGATCCTTTGTGGCATCAACGCGCCGAAGGAGAGGGCGCGCTGATCCGATGGAAGATTTACTCCGACGCGGATCTGCTGACCACTTCCGCGGAGAACATCGCTCCATCCAGCGTGGAAATTCCAGCGCTGGCCCGGTTGGATGGATCACGACTGGACACGCTCATCCAGCGATTGACCTGGAAGTATTCATTTGCCCCCGCGACAACCGAGCCCGCGAAGGCGTCCGTTTCCAGTCT
Organism: Verrucomicrobiales bacterium; assembly: GCA_005777315.1. Classification (GTDB taxonomy): domain Bacteria; phylum Verrucomicrobiota; class Verrucomicrobiia; order Limisphaerales; family F1-12-MAGs170; genus F1-120-MAGs170. The sequence goes on along the minus strand of SXMN01000016.1, from coordinate 2,053 downwards.
CCGTCGCCGGCAGGAGAGGGAGATATCCGAGGGATTTCATAGCGTCTTCCCTGATAGAGAGGGCGCTGAATCCAGAAGGCATTCTGGGAAACTCTCGGCCGCTGAACTTGGAACTCTGCATCACACGTTTTTACAATTCATCGAGCTCGATCATGCGAATGACCTGAATGGTCTCAGAGGAGAAGCCCAGCGGCTTGTGAGTTCGGGTGTGTTGACACCGGAGGACCTCGGGCACCTGGATTTAGAATCGATCGCCGAATTTTGGCGAAGCGAAGTGGGCCAATCCATTTTGAATTGCGGTAACGCGATTCACCGCGAGGTGCCGTTTACCGCTCGTTTCGACACTCGTGAACTTGGCGAGCTGTTGCCGCCCAAGGGCAGCCCCGACAAATCATTGGAGCCTGCTGGGCTTAGCCAGGACTCACGCCTGGCTGATTCTCCCGCCGTCAGTGGCGGGATCGAGGGAGAGTTCATCGTGGTCCAAGGGGTGATTGATCTCGCGGTGATCTTCCCATCCGAAATCTGGCTTCTGGATTTCAAGACCGATGCCGTCGGTGCCGGAGGGTTGGAGCAAAAGGCGGAAGAATATCGTTCGCAAATCATCCTCTACGCGATGGCTCTCGAACGCATTTACCGCCGCCCGGCAACACGACGGTGGCTGCACTTCCTGAGCGTGAGGCACACGGTGGAGTGCAGCTTGGTCTGAAATTTCCGGGCTGGGTCGGGCAATCGCTCCGTGAGCCTGGTGCGTCTTCGGTTCACAAACAAGATTGGCTCAACCAAGGTTTTGGACCCGGAGGGGCTCGTCAAACCGTTGCCACCGGAGGAATGGGGCGCGTTGGTGGATCGTTGATCGCAGCCCGCTTCGCCCATGAAATATGTGCTCGATACCTGCGCGTTCTTCTGGCTCCTGGACGACCAGACGAAACTCTCCGGCGAGGCGAGGCGCATCATCACAGATGCAAGCCACAAAGTATCCGGGGTTCACTGTAGAATGGTGAGCGTCAGAGTGGCAATTCACCTTCTCCGCGCCGCGCGGTGACATCGTCCGTGGGCATGCTCTGAACACCACCTTCCGGCAGATTCGACTCTCCTTCACCAGCCGCAACACTGTCTTCTACGGGAAGTCCACTTTCGGCATCACCTGCTGTGACCCGTACCAAAGATCGGCGGAGCAACTGTGCCTGAAATGTGTAGCCGGTCGCCAGCACTTCGCCAATGGGAGTGCCAGGCTGGGGCTCGGCAGCCGCTTCGTGAGCCTGATGCTGCCTTGGATCGAAAGCCTCGCCGACTGATGGCGCAAAAGGTGCCAGGCCGACCCGTCGTGCGGCGTCGCGGCAGGCGTTCTGGAATTGGGAGAGTTCACTCGTCAGCTCGGGTTTTCCCGATCGCACGCCGGCGAGGTAGAGCGCATACACGTAGTCCAGCGTGCGGACCATCACCTGGAGCCATTCTCCTTCGGCGCGCTTGGCCTTGTCGATTTCGAGCCGCAGTGTGTTCTTTTCCTGATCATTCGACCGCTGGAAAAAATCTTGGAATTCCCGCACCTGGGCATTCATCCGGTCCGTCACTTCACGGGCGGATTGCGCCGCTTTCGCCGCCTGATCATTGATCGCCTGCCAGTGCGCGGTCGCATCGATGATCCGGGATTTGACTTCGTCGATGTTCTGAATTTGTTGAAGGCTGGTTGCCAGGGAATCGACTTCTATGAGCCGTACCGCAGCCGAATCCTCCCGAAGAAACGGCATGACGCACACCCAGGCTCCAAGGGCAACCGCAGCCAGGCAGATTGCGCCGGTCCAGACATTCATCGGAGCCCCGGATTCGTAGGCAATCCAGCCGGCCACCGCCAGCAGTGCCAGATCGCCAAGAAGAAAGGGCCATTTTGGAATTCGCGGAACAACAGTTTCAGTCATGTGAGGCTCTTTCAAAACTCGGATTTGTTGAGAGATTTCAATTGATCATGTGAAGTGGCACGAGTCGCGCTGATTTTTGGACATGCTCGACCTGACGACGATCTTCCACAATTTGCAACGCCATCTTTTCCCCATGC
>SXMN01000171.1 GCA_005777315.1 Verrucomicrobiales bacterium | reverse complement strand
CCGCGGTTGATGGGACCGGGGTGCATGATGAGAGCGTCCGGCTTTATCCAGCTCATGCGACTGCGGTTAATCCCATACAGGCTGGTGTACTCGCCAATGCTCGGAAACATCGTCTTGCGCTGACGTTCGTGCTGAATGCGAAGCAAATTGATCACGTCGGCATCGCGGATGGCTTCTTTGAAATCGTGAACCACCCGGCAGCCCATTTGCTCAAATACCTTCGGAACCAGCGTGGCCGGGCCGCACAGGGTGACATTGGCTCCCATCTTCCGCAGAGCCCAGATGTTCGACCGGGCGACGCGGCTGTAGAGGATGTCGCCGAGGATCGTGACGTTGAGCCCTTCAACTTTTCCCTTGTGCTCCCGGATGGTGAAAGTGTCGAGGAGCGCCTGGGTGGGGTGTTCGTGCGCGCCGTCACCGGCGTTGACAACACTCGACTCAAGAAAACGCGCCAGAAAATGTGGCGCGCCGGTGGCGCCATGGCGGATGATGATGATGTCCGCGTTCAGAGCTTCCAGATTTCGCGCCGTGTCTTTCAACGTCTCCCCCTTCTTGAGCGATGAAGCTTCCGCGGAGAAGTTGATCACGTCGGCGCTCAAGCGTTGAGCCGCGAGTTCAAAACTGATTCGAGTGCGTGTTGATGGCTCGACAAAAAGGTTGATGACGGTTTTTCCGCGGAGTGCGGGAACTTTCTTGATCGAGCGCTCGCCGACGGCTTTGAACGCCTTCGCGGTGTCCAGGACCGTTACTATTTCCTCGGGTTGGAGCGACTGAATATCAAGGAGGTGTTTGCGTTTCCAGTTCATGGTTTCTCCAGCCTGACTGTGTCTTCACCCCCGTCTTCCTTCCAACTGACGGTAATTCGCTCCTGGATGGACGTGGGCACATTCTTTCCGATGTAAGAAGCTTTGATGGGAAGCTCGCGATGTCCGCGGTCGATGAGGACTGCCAGTTGAATTGCCTGGGCACGTCCAAAATCGTTGAGCGCGTCAAGCGCCGCCCGGGTGGTTCGCCCACTGAAGAGAACATCATCAACCAAAATCACCGTTCGGCCTGTGATGTCAAAAGGGATCTTGGTGGGGAGCAGTCGTGGATTAGGGCGCTTGCTCAGGTCGTCCCGATGCATGCCAACATCCACGTGCCCGACCGGGATCTGGTGCTGCCAGATGGATTCCAACTGTTTGGCGAGGCGATGGGCCATGTGGATTCCGCCCGTCTGAACTCCGATGACCACAACCTTGTTGCTGTCTGAATTCCTTTCAGCGATCTCGTATGCGATTCGCATCAGGCCGCGATGAATTGCTTCATCGCTCAGAATGATTTTCGTGTCTGGCATAGCTGCGTTTCCGGACACAACCTAACCTGCTAATCAGGGAGCGGGGAAGTGCAAATCCACGAAAAGGAAAGTGTTCGGTGCATCCGCAAGTCCTCGGTAGGTGTCAGTTCCACAAGAGGTGAGCATCTTGTTCTTTGAGGAGCACCACCACTTTGAGCAAGTGTGTGAAACCCGGTCGTCTCCAGAACCGTTTTTCTGTGTGATCAACTTTAGGTTGTAGAAGTAAATCGCCGTTAAAACTCCTTGCTGTCCATGCGGCTCAGAGACAATAACTGAATCACATATCCCAAAAAAACGTCAGCCAAACTCATGAATCATCCGGTCATTTCACATTCTGTTGCTGCTATTTGTGCAATCGCTGCACTTCTTACCACCTCGATTTCCACGCCGATCCGTGCGGCGGACTCCGCCCTGAAAGCGGCGGCGCCTGCCAGCGAATTGCACACGCTGCCTGGCTTCAAGGTGGAACTGATCCTCAGTGGTGGTTCTGAGGACGGCTCCTGGGTCAATTTGTGTACGGACAACAAAGGCCGGCTCATCATCAGCCCGCAGTACGCCAAGCCCAATCCCGATGGCGGGCTTCTGCGCGTCACGCTCGGTGCGGATGGCAAACCTGCCAAACGCGACTGGATCGCCAAGCCACTCTATGATGCGCAGGGAATGGTATTCGCCTACAACGCGCTTTGGGTCGTGGTCAACAAGTACAACAGCAGCTTCGAGAGCGGCCTTTATCGAATCACCGACAGCGGCAACGACCGCTATGAGAAAATCGAGCTGATCAAGAAATTTCCCGGTAGCGGTGAACACGGTCCTCATGCTGTCGAACTCGGTCCGGACGGAATGCTTTATGTCATGTGTGGCAATCACACCGCGCTTCCGGAAGGGATCGATCCAAACTCGCCGCATCGCAATTACCAGGAGGATCATGTTCTCCCCCGCCAATGGGATGGCAATGGACATGCGGCGGGTCTCCTCGCCCCCGGTGGATATGTCTTACGTACGGACAAGGATGCCAAGAAATGGGAGCTCTTCTGCGCAGGTTTCCGAAACCAATACGATTTTGCATTCAACGCCGATGGTGAGTTGTTCACTTTCGACTCCGACATGGAATGGGATTGGGGAATGCCTTGGTACCGTCCGACGCGGGTCAACCATTGTGTCTCGGCCGCCGATTTCGGCTGGCGATCCGGCACCGGGAAATGGCCGGATCATTACCCCGACAGCCTGGGCGCAATTGACATTGGTCTCGGTTGCCCGACTGGCGTGGTAAGTGGCAAGGGCGCGAAATTCCCCGCGAAGTATCAGCGCGCGATTTACGTCATGGACTGGACCTACGGACGCTTGATCGCCGTGCATACGGAACCGGATGGCGCGAGCTACAAGGGAACCTGGGAAAACTTTGTGGCTCCCAAAGGGCTTGTTGCACCCGGAGGCCCCAAGCCGCCGTTGAACCTCACCGACATGGTGATCGGCAACGATGGCGCTATGTACTTCGCCATTGGTGGCCGCAGCACGGCGGCGGGGCTTTATCGGGTCAGCTATGCCGGCAATGAATCCACTGTAGCTGCGTTCAAACCAAACCAGGCTGGTTCAAAAGCACGCAAACTTCGCCGCGACCTGGAGGCGTATCATGGCCGTCAGGACTCGAAGGCCGTGAAGTTCGCCTGGAAACACCTCGACAGCGAGGACCGCTCCATCCGTTATGCGGCTCGAATCGCCATCGAAAGCCAGCCTCTGGCTGAATGGAAAGACCGGGCTCTCGCGGAGAAGAAACAGCGTGCCGGCCTCACCGCGCTGCTTGCCCTCGCTCGCACCGATGGCAAGGACACCCAGGCGGATTTGCTGAAGGCGCTGGCCCGGTGGCCCATGAGTTCGCTCAACGATGAATGGAAGCTGAACAAACTCCGCATCATTCAATTGAGCCTGATCCGGCAGGGCAGACCGTCTCCAGATCTGGTGAAAATGGCTCTGGAGAAACTCGGTCCGCTGTTTCCGTCACCGAACGAGTTGATCAATCGCGAACTGGTCCAAGTCCTCATTTATCTCGAAGCGCCGGACATCGTCGCCAGGACACTTCGCCACATGGGATCGTTGAAACACCAGGAAGACATCATCCACTACATCTTCCATCTTCGCATCGCGAAGAACTGGACCATTGATCAACGCCGTGATTACTTCGGCTACTATGCCAAGGACCGTTCCAACTGGACGCATCCGGACTTCATCAATCGATGGTTCGCCGAGGCGGGACGGCCCTACGGTGACGGTGCTAGTTTCGCGAACTTCCTCAAAAACTTCCGCAAAGAGGCCACCGACAACCTGACGGCTTCCGAGCAAAAGGATCTCGAACCATTGCTCGCTTCACTCGCCACGCCGTCAGCAGGACGTCCGTCCGCCGCTGGGTTTCCGAAGCCGCAGCCACGCAAGCTCCAACAGGAATGGAAGACCGAGGACATCGCACCATCGCTTGCCCAAGCCGCCACTGGGCGGAACTTCAACAAGGGTAGGCAGGCGTTTGTGGATGCCCAGTGTCTCGCCTGCCACCGCTTCGGAAACGAGGGCGGCGGCACCGGTCCCGATCTCACAGCCGTGGCGACGCGTTTTGGACGTCGTGACATTCTCGAATCAATCACCGAGCCCTCGAAAGTTGTTTCCGAACAGTTCCAAAACACGACGATCTTCCTCAAGAATGGCGAAGACGTGACCGGCCGAATTCTGGACGAGAATGCGGCTCGCGTGATCATTCAGCCGGACCCGCTGCAGCCCGTGAAAATTGAAGTGAAGATTGGCGATATCTCAAAGCGCCAGCCTTCCAAAGTCTCACCCATGCCCGAAGGACTTGTGAATGGGCTCTCGAAGGAGGAAATCCTCGACCTCATCGCGTTCCTCGAATCCGTCGGCAAAAGCTCCGCTGCCGCGTTCAAGAAATGACGCGACGCCGCGTGCGCGTTTAACACGCAGCGATTTTACGCGAAAAGGCGACGCCTCGCGGCGTCGCCATTTCTTCAAAACCCCCGGCAAGCCGGGATCATCGAACCTCAGAGCGCCGCCGCTACGAGATCGCCGACTTCGCGCGTGCCGAAACCCATCTTGCCCGCCGCGAGGGACTGGACCTTCGTATTAATGATCTTGATCACCGCATTCTCGATGGCTGCACCAGCTTTGGCCTCACCGAGGAAGTCGAGCATCATTGCGGCAGCGTTGATCGCTGCGAGGGGATTGATGACGTTCTGTCCGGTGTACTTTGGAGCGCTGCCGCCCATCGGTTCGAACATCGACGTGCCTTCCGGATTGATGTTACCGCCGGCGGCGACGCCGAGGCCGCCCTGGATCATGGCGGCGAGGTCGGTGATGATGTCGCCGAACATGTTGTCCGTGACGATCACGTCAAACCACTCCGGGTTTTTCACAAACCACATGCAGATGGCATCGACGTGCGCATACTCGGTCTTCACTGTGGAATACTTGGGCGACATCTCCTGGAAGGCTCGGAACCACAGATCGAATGCGTAGGTCAGGACATTGGTCTTGCCGCACAACGTCAGTTGAGCCGTCTTGCCCGCGCTCGTGTCCTCGGACTTGAGCCCCTTCCACGGCTTGCCGGCCCGCTGCTTCTTCGCCAGCTCGAAGGCATACTTCAAGCAACGATCCACGCCGCGTCGCGTGTTGACCGACTCCTGAATCGCCACTTCGTTTGGGGTGCCTTTGAACAAATAACCGCCAGCGCCGGCGTAAAGGCCCTCGTTGTTTTCGCGGACCACGATGAAATCCACGTGCTCCGGCCCCTTGTCCTTCAGCGGGCAATCCTGGGAACGGAAAAGTTTCACCGGACGGAGGTTGATGTACTGCTCCAGTTCGAATCGGAGCCGGAGCAGAATTCCTTTCTCCAGAATACCCGGCTTGACCTGCGGATGGCCTACGGCACCGAGGTAAATAGCCTTGAACTTCCTGAGTTCATCCACGGCGCTGTCCGGAAGCACCTCGCCGGTTCTTAGGTAGCGGTCGCCGCCGAAATCAAAATGATGCCAGTTGAGCTTGAAGCCGGACTTGGCCGCGATGGCTTCGGAAACTTTGAGGGCTTCCTTCGTAACTTCCGGTCCCGTTCCGTCGCCACCAATGACTGCGATATCGTAGCTGTTCATGATTAACTTTCTTGGTTCAGATTGCCCGCGGTCAAGAGCGGGAAGCGGGATGCTAGGAGCCTGCTCTAAAATTGCAAGGGGTGCTGCGGCTTGGGGAGCGTCCGAGGAAATCGCCGCCTGGTTTCATTTCTCATCAGTCGATGATGCTCCAAGAATTTTCACTGCTGTCCGTTCGGAAGCACCCGCGCTTCGCCGCGCGACGAGGCCGACTCTCACTCCCAACTCAGCGGAACGAACCATTCAAGCATGAAGCAGTCAACGACTGGTGCTCTTCAAAACCACCGTCTCCGAGGGAGGAAGCCGCTGGTCTTTTGGTGGGCAAGTGCTGGGCTACAAGGAATTATCCATTGACATTCATTTCCCCCCTTCTAATGTCGGCTCAAGTCTAACGCAGATCTTAACTCACAGGAGCAAACTCTTATGAAACCAATTGGAATTTTTTCGAAGTGGACGAGTTGCGGAATGGCCGTGGCAATTTTGATGGTTGTTTCCACTGCCCAGGCTGCAACTGGGAAAGCATCGGTCACTTCTGTTCGCGGCACTGCTTCGTATTCTGAAAAGGGTGGCGATTGGAAGCCACTGAAGTCCGGGATGTCATTGAACCCAGGAGCATCTGTCAAGACAGGGGTCGGTTCCCAAGTGGATTTAGATTTGGGCGCAAACGGGGCGCTGGTCCGTTTGACTGAGGATACTACGCTTGGGCTCGACAGGCTGGAACTTGACCAAACCGGAGCTGATAGCGTGATTGAAACTCAACTCGATTTAAGACAAGGAACGATTCAGGGCATCGTCAGAAAACTCGCGGCAGCTTCGAAGTACGAAATCAAGACCCCCAATACTGTCGCTGGAGTTCGAGGTGCTTGCGAGTATGAAATCAGTGCCGATGGGGTAGCTCATATTCTTAACGGTGCAGCAATGGTTGCTTACACGAACCCAGTCTCGAAGCGGATTTCGACGCATCAAATCAATGAAGGTCAAACTTTTGTTCCGCCGCTTGATCCGGCTAGATCCGAGCCCACGACTAGGGCAACACGTGCCAACGAAACCCGGCCTTCACCGCGCCCTCCCGTCACGGCACCAACGACTGCTGCAGCAGTCCTTCCGGTGGCCCAGTCTTTTATTTCACCGATCATCGGCCAAAGCACATCATCTGGAGCGAACTTGAACGCCGGAGGAGAGTAACGTTCGGATTTGTTTTTTGCAATTTACGAGCCCGGGGCGCATTCGCTCCGGGCTTTTTGTTTCCATTGAAATGGAACTCAATTCGGTTTCAACGCATCATGGTTACTTAATCGGGATTTTCATTGGCGTCCGGAGTTTTGGGCTAGTGCTTAGTGGCATAAGTTGGTTACTGTATTGCGAAGCTGGGTTCCTTTGACTTCGCGCTTGCGCCAGACGAAGGGCTTGGAGGTCTGATTGTGCTTGGCAATGAATTGTTCGAGCAATGTTCGCAGTTCATCCTTGCTCTTGAGGTCGGCTCCCCGCAGCGCTTTGCGTCCCAGCAGACAGAAGAACACCTCCACCAAATTGAGCCAACTGGCCGAGGTCGGGGTGAAGTGAAATTGGACACGGCCTTCGTATTGGGCCAGCCAGTCCTCGTTCTTTTTATGGGTGTTCAGGTTGTCCAGAATCACATGAATCTCCTGCTCCGCCGGACATTCGGCAATGACCTCATCCATGAACGCGCGGAAATCTTCTCGACGCTTCTGTTCCGTGGTTTTGCCATGCACCTGCCCGGTGGCCACCTCCAAGGCGGCAAACAAATTGAGCGTGCCGTGCCGCTTGTAAGTGCTCTTGAAGCCGCGCACCACTTTGCCGCTGCTGGTTTGCACATAGCCCGTGCGCCGTTCCAGCGCTTGAATGCTCGGTTTCTCATCCACGCTCAAGACCAGAGCATTGAGCGGCGGATGCAGATAGAGGCCGACAATGTCGGCGGCTTTGGCGGCAAACTCCGGATCGGTGCTCACGCACCACGAGCGCTGTCGTCGCAGGCAGATGCCTTCCCGGCGCAGCAAGCGCCACACGGCATGATCGCTCACCTGCAAATGCGCGGCCAGGGAAGCCCCGTCCCAGGTGGACTGACCCGGCGGCGGAGGTTGTTCCAGCGTCGCCAGAACCCGCTTGCGAAATGCCTCGTCATACGTCCGTGGTTTGCCGGGCCGTGGCCGCTCCTTGAGCCCCTCCAGTCCCGCGCGCGCGTAACGTCCCCGCCATTTGCGGACGGCAGGCAGGCAGACCCGCAACTCCCGGCCAATCTGATCATTGGTCTTGCCTTCGGCGGCCGCCAAAACAATGCGCAGGCGCAAACTCTGGCCCTGGGGCGTAGTGCGGGCAGAGACTCGCGCCTGGAGTTGCTGTTTCATCTCCGCATTCAACACAATCTCTTGAGCACGGCGTGACATGGCTCAAGATAGAACAGAACTCTATTTATGCAACTAAGCACTAGATGTCCAAAAGGCGTGAGAACGAACCTTTCGACGAAGGCGTCAAATGAGGGGTAAAGTTTCTTGAGTTTGCCGCGGGCTTCTTGAGTGGTGAAGCGCCAGTTGATCTTACAGGCGGGATGATTGCGACGCTTTGTCCAAGCGCCCACTTCCTCCCGCAGGAGGTTCCAGTCTCCGATCCGGCGGTCGAGGCATTGCCGGTTGAGCACGCTCAATTCAATCTCCGCGATGTTGAGCCAACTGCCATGCTTGGGAGTGTAGTGAAACTCAAAACGTTCCAACAGCCGCCGGGCGGTGGCCGGTTCAAATGCCTCGTAGAGTGAGGCGGCGGCGTGGGTGTTGAGGTTGTCCTGGACCAGTACGATTTTCTCCGCCGCGGGAAAGTGTTCCTCGGCCAAGGCGCGCAAGCACTGGGCGTAATCGACACGGGTCTTGCATTCCCGCACGCTCACCTCCCTCCAGCCCACCAGGGGCGCGCACATCATGAACAGACTGGCCACGCCATGCCGTTCATATTCGTAATCTTCACTGAGTGGTCGGCCCGGCACCGCTGGCAAAGGCAGGCGGGTTTCTTGGACCAGTTGTTTGGTAGTTTCGTCCAAGCACACCAACGGACGCTTGGGGTCCACAGGCTCTGCGCTCCAAGGCTCGGTCCAACCCTTCCTCCACACAGCGTCGAAGCACGCGTTCGACCGTGGCAACGGAGAGCTCGACCGCTGCGGCAATGTCCAGGTCAGACAGGCCACCATCAGGCCCGTTCTCGTCGGCTTTGAGCAGGATGCGGGTATGCGATTG
>SXMN01000015.1 GCA_005777315.1 Verrucomicrobiales bacterium | reverse complement strand
TACCTTCCAGCCGTCCGTTGGGAACAGTCCGCACGACCCGACCTCTCCACTCGACCCACTCACGAAAGCACCAATTCAAGGGATTTGAACCGGTCACTGTCTTTTCAGGTTTACCCCGCTCTTTCTGAGGTCAGAACATTGTCGGACAGGTCTGCCAGGAAAGTGGGACGCAATTGCGCCCGCGCTGCGGTGGCGCGTCCTGGTTGGATTTCAATTTCATCGCTGGCATTGATCCATTTCTGATCGAGTTCAGACCAGACGTGCATCCCGGCGGCCAACTCAACGTAGGAATTTGAGGCCGTCTTGAGAAATCCATCCTCGCCCTGGCTCTCGGTGAGCTTCTGCATCACGCGGTGATCCGGCCCCAACTCGATCGGACGGAACACACCGTCAGCGGCGGAATTAACGAGCTGAGTCAGCCGGTTGAGTCGTCCGCGTTGCGCCTGTTCAGGGGCGCTCTGTGCTGCCGCTGGAAACGCCACGCCTGCGAGTAGAACAAAGAGAATAAATTCACGCTTCATGAGACCACGCTTTCGTTGGCAGCCACATGCGATGACGAGATCAACTCATCATTTTGTGCCTGCCGGATGACCCAGGATTTTTGACACGCCGGGCTTGAAAACAAGGCGCAAAACAGACTACAAACAGATTACAACCACGAGGATCTGATTGGACAAGAAACGACCTGTATTGACCGTCCAATTCTTCCAACCAAGTAATGATCAGACACTGCGACAGGTTACAACTGACCGCGAGCGCCGCAGGTGCGGATAAGAGGCGCGAAGCGAGAAAACTTCCTGTTAACGGGCTTTGAACGATGAGCACTGAAGCAGATGCGCCTGCGCCGCCTCAGAGATTTGTGGGCCATCCCGGCGGTCTGATCAGTATCATTGGAAATACCTGACCGATGTATCCTGGCCGTTGTATTTTCTCACCGCTTGACGACGTGAATGCGCACCCAGTTTCTTGTACAAGCGTCCCAGATAAGTGCGGACGGTAGGAATGCATATCTTCAGTTCATCGGCAATTTCCTTGTCCCTCATCTTTCTGACAAGGCACTTCATGACCGTGTGCTCCTGATGGGAGAGGATGGCTGCGACGGATTCATCGCAAGCCTCCCGTTGAATGACTCGCACAAGGAGCTTCTTGGCTGTGTCGCATAGCGCGATACCGCCTGAAACAACCTTGTGAATCTCCTCCGCGATCTCTCTCAATTGGAAAGGCTTTGTGACGTAGCCACTGGCTCCGGCCTTGAGCAAATCAAACAGTTGATGTTCATCCGGATGTCCCGTGATCATGATTACGGGAACGTCTGGATGCGCGCTCTTGAGCTGGCGCAGGCATTCATATCCGGAAAGCCCGGGGAGCCGGACATCCAACAAAACCACACCCGGCTGAACATCGGGAATAAGCTTGAATGCAGCCTCGGCGCAGTCCGCCAAACCGGCGCATCGGATACCTTCACACCTGTTCAAAAAACGTTCCGCCAACCCGAGGAGCGTCTTGTCATCATCCACGAGCATCACGCCGATCGGCGCGGATGGGAGCGTGTTCGGGTAGGAATTTCGCTTCGTTTTGGTTTGGTGCGATGGGAAGAAGATATTTTCAGAATGGCTCTTCTGCCAAAGTTTGGCGGTCATGGATTTGCAGTGTGTTAACGCTGATACAGCCTGGCTTCGCTACAGACAGCCAACCTGCACTATCAAGAATGCGGGGCTTTTAGCAAAATCAGAAAGAGGGCGTCAACAATTTGTTCAAGTTTATCAGGCCATCCTCCCTGCATCGGCCCGCCACATTGGACATGACCGGGCTTGTAGTTTACGGTCAGCCCAAGATTGTCCCAGACGCGAATCCCGGCTTAAACCACCGCCTCATCGATTATGAATCGAATCGTCGGCCTCGAAACGGAGTACGGTTGTCTGACGAATGATCCGGCCGGCCCGCCAGGCGCGATCAGCCGGGTGCGAAACTGGATTTTTGAAAAGACGCGGTTCGGGCTGCCAGACATACACCAGCGGGATTGGGATGAACCAGCGGGCAACGGCGGATTCCTCTTCAATGGCGGCCGGGCCTACGTGGACATGGGGCATCTCGAATACTGCACGCCCGAATGTCTCTCATTGATTGATCTGCTGCGTTACGATCGCGCTGGAGACGCGATATTGACCCAGGCGCTCAAAGCCCTGTCTCTCGATGATCAAGTCAGCTTCATCCGCAACAACGTGGATCATTATTCCAGCGCCACTTTCGGGTGCCACGAGAATTATCTGGTCCGGCGTTCGGCTCCCTTGACCGAGGCGAATGTCCTCTCCTTGCTGACATTTCTTACGTTGCGACAATTGTACACAGGAGCCGGCCGGGTTGGATCCACCCCAGGCGCGGAACTCCGCGGAGATCTCAACCCTGACGCAACGGACAGTCACTTTCAAATCAGCCAACGGGCGGACTACATCAACAATGACCTCTTCGAGTGGGTGCAGTTCAACCGGGCGATCATCAACACCCGCGACGAGCCGTTGGCGGATTCGCGGAAATACCGACGGCTTCACCTGCTACATGGCGATACGAGCGTTCTGCCCACCACGCTGCTCCTCAAGGTTGGAACCACAGCGTTGGTGCTCGATCTTCTGGAAATTGATCGCCTTCCGAAATCGATTCTTGCGGACGCCGTGCTCTGCTTCAGAACGCTCTCTCATCAGCCGGATGGCCGTTGGATGGTGACGATGGCGGATGGACGCAGTGAAAATGCCGTTGAGCTGCTTTTCCAGTTCTGCGAAGCGGCCCGCGCGGAGTTTGCCGGGCGAGATGATGAGACCAATGATCTTCTGGACATCTGGCAGGGAACACTCACGGCCCTGATCAAACAACCGGAGGCTCTCGTCGGAAAAGTGGATTGGATCACCAAACGATGGCTGTTTGAACGTTTCATCGAACGCGAACGGATCAAGTGGAATGATCCCTGGCTGCGCTCACAAGACTTGGAATTCCACAACATCGATCCCATGCGGGGACTCGGACTGGCTCTGGCTCAAACACCCAGGCAGTGGGAACTCGACACGCCAACGATCCTCCGTGCGCAAACTGAAGCGCCATCAAACACGAGGGCACATATCCGTTCCCACGTCATGCACCTGCTGAACAAGCGCCCCATTCGTTACTACGTCGATTGGGAAATGATCGATGCCGAAGGGGTGACAGCTCTGAATCTACTCAACCCTTTCGAAGCTGAATTAAGCACGGTGGAGGAATGGTGCGGGAAGGTTCGCGCCTTCGAAGGTTGACGCGAAGTCATCTGTTGATGACTGCCTTGAGCCGGCTGTAATGGCTCATGAAGGTTCTGGTCAGGCCACCTGCATCCGCCGCAGCTCGGTTTTCAAAATCTTACCGGTCGCATTGCGCGGGAGGCTGGTGAGAAACACCACGCGGCGGGGCACTTTGTAATCCGCAAGGCTTTCTCGAACATGCTGCAGGACCGCTTTCTCATCGAGCACAATGCCTTCGTCCGTGGCAATGAATGCGACCGCGTGCTCGCCCTTTCGTGCGTCAGGCATGCCGATGACTGCGGCTTCCTTCACTCCTCGAATTCGGTAGAGCACTTCCTCGATCTCTCTCGGATAAACATTGATCCCATTGACGAGCAGCATGTCCTTCTTCCGGTCGGTGATGTAGAAGTAGCCATCCTCGTCCTGGTAGCCGACATCTCCCGTCAGGAGCCATCCATTACGCAATGCTTTCGCCGTCTCCTCGGGTTGATTCCAGTAGCCCTGCATCACGTTGCCTCCGCGAATGCAGATTTCCCCCACCTCGCGAATTCCCAATTCCCGCCCCGAATCATCCTGAACAGACATCTCCACATTTGGGATCGGTATCCCGATCGATCCGGCTTTCCACGGCCCTTGAACCGGGTTCATCGAACAAACCGGGCTTGCCTCGCTGAGGCCGTAGCCCTCGATCAATGGCACCGGGATCTTCGCGTTGAATTCCTTGAGCACTTCCACGGGCAGCGGAGCCGCTCCGCTGACGCAGATGCGCAGCGGCAGATTTCCAGGAAGTTGAACGGCAACCAACGCGCGGAAGAATTGCGGTATCGCTGGAAGAATCGTCGCCTGATGGGCCATGATTTCATTGATCACGTTCTTCGGAGGATGAATCGATTTCATCAACACCATCGAACCGCCAATGCTCAATGGCAGAAGAATGCCGACGGTCAGCATGAAGCTGTGAAACATCGGTAACAGAACCGCGAACCGATCAAAGCTCACCACTTGAAGAACGAGCTGGCAGCTCTCCACGTTGTGCAGCAGGTTACCGTGCGAGAGCATCGCCCCTTTGGGACGTCCAGTCGTGCCCGAGGTGTAGATGATGACCGCCAGATCCGCCTCATTTCGACGATTCTCCGATAACAATCCGCCATCGCCGTCCACGGTTGGAAATTCTTCGATCTGTAAAAACTCCAATCCAGGCCGCATGGATTTCAATTGCTGACAACCTTCCGCCATCGCGCTGTCACTGATGAGCAGGTTCACATTTGCATCTGTGAGAATGTACTCGACCTCGGGCGCTTTGAGAAAGTTGTTGATTGGCACCACCACTGCCCCCGCTCCCAGGATGCCGAACATTGCCATCACGAATTCGGGGCAATTCTTCAACCAGATTCCAACACGGTCTCCAGGTTTGACACCGTATCGTTCCATCAATTGTCCCGAGACTGCCTGGCTTTGGCGCAGAACCTGGCCATAAGTAAATTGAGCATCTCCCCAGTACATGGCCACCTTATCCAACCGTTTGTTCGCTGAGTCGGTGAACGCCAGAAATAGATTCATGTGTTTATGATTCAATGCGGCAGCGAGTGAAGTCGCCCCCGTCGAGACCGTCAAGCCCAGGGCAATGCTGGTAGTGTCCTAATCTTCCAGCCGAGCAGCGCCGCCGGGTAATTGGCGGCGCTACCCCGCTGGAATGGGATTCATCGGCGGTAGTTTGTACGATCCTCTCTCGAATACGCGTGAGAATATCCGCCATGACCTCCGCCTTCGGCTTCGCGCCTTGCGGGCCGCCGTGGTGCAGACGCACGCTCACCGCGCCGGCTTCCATGTCGCGACCGCCGACGACCAGCATTGTGTGGACGCGCAATTGTTCCGCGTTGGAGATCTTCGCCTTGAACGGCGTCGCGCTGAAATCCGAATCCACGCGCACCATGTTCGCGCGCAGTTCGTTCACGATGGGCTTGGCGTAGTTGATCAACGCTTCGTCGTCGTTGAGCGTGATGACCCGCGCCTGATCCGGCGCGAGGCAGAGCTTGAAGTTGCCCGCATAATGCTCGATGAGGCAGCCGATGAACCGTTCATGCGTGCCGAGCCACTATCAACGCATAAACAACAAAGTCGAAAGCGGCAGGCTGATAATGCGCGGGTCGTCCGTGGCCTGCTGATCATCACGGGTAATCAATAGACCAAAGGGTGCCCGATAAACTGGCTTTTCAATGAACGATTGCAACCCCCGCACATCTTCAGGAGTGATTCGACCACGATATTTCACCTCAATGGGAATCCGTTGATCGCCAACCGTGATGATAAAATCCACCTCTCGCTCCGCAGCCCGTTCAGGGAAATGGGCGACATCCAAATGTGGTATGGAAGCCAGAAAATAACCGGCAGCACTTTCCGCCAAATGACCGGCTAAATCCGCCAATTCGGGTTTGCGAACGAGTTCGTCTGGATCCAGCGGCACCTGCTCTTGTAGCCACGCAGCCCGCAGTGCATGGTCACAAAGACAGACTTTTGAGGCGCCCTGTTTACGTTTGAGGCGCAGTTCCAGAGGCTTAATTAAATGCAGCAACAGGGTGCCATCCAAAAAACGCAAGTAGCTCAAGACGCGAGGCCAACCCACATTGGCATTTTGTGATCGCCGAAGTTCGTCCAAATACAAAGCCTGCTTAGGCGCTTGCCCCGCATAGCGGCAGGCTAGGCGGAAAACTTCTTCCAGCAGGGCTTCGTCACGCCTTTGACCACGCGGCCCCATCCGCAAATCGTGCTGGATGGCGCGGCGAATAACAGTTTCCTCCAGCACATCAGCAACCCGTTCCCATGGTTCATTAGCGTTGGCTTGGGCCAAGGGATAGGCCCCGCGTTCAGAGAAAGCGGCAAAGGCTGATCTGCGAATTTGTGTGTGGCGTTCGCCAAACTCTCGCAACCCCGTCCAAAACGTCCGGTCTTTCAAGGGGCTTAAGCCGTTGAATGGCAGATAAGGCGATAACTCGCCAAGCTGTCGAAATCCTGCGATCTCTCGCAACAGCAAAGGCCCCATTTCCACGGTAAACAACCGCCCCGCCAAACTGTCATGCCCAGCTTGAATCCGCAGAGCCGAACTGCCGGTGACGAGGGCGCGGATTTTCCCGATGTCCAGAACGTGTTTTAATTGAGGTGCCCAATCTGCCAGATTTTGCACCTCATCCAAAATGAAGTAAGGCGACTCACCATCCACTGCTGCTCGGGCATAGCTTTTGCCGAGAATATGGTCGCAATACCATTGGCCCAGCTCTGTGATGGGTGAAGCCAGCCGCTTTAGTTCAGGCAGATCATCAAACTGAATGCGAAAAATCCGTTTTGGCGAGATACCGTCAGCCAGCAATGATTCAATGATCTGCACCAACAGCGTGGATTTCCCAACCT
Source organism: Verrucomicrobiales bacterium (assembly GCA_005777315.1). Lineage (GTDB taxonomy): Bacteria > Verrucomicrobiota > Verrucomicrobiia > Limisphaerales > F1-12-MAGs170 > F1-120-MAGs170. The sequence goes on along the minus strand of SXMN01000015.1, from coordinate 561 downwards.
GGCGAGGCCCCCGCAACACAACGGCGGGGGACAACTGGCTTCTGATCCCATTCAAGACCGGCTGATACGCCCAGCGGCGAATTGGCGGAGTGGGTGGAACAGGATCGCCCTGCCACCAAGGATTCATGTCGCGCAAGGTGCGTTCCAATCCTTGGTTTAACAGTTTGATGAGTTCCTGTTGGGTCATTTTGGTTTATGTATTATCGCAATGCAGTTTGTTGCATCTAGAAGTCACGCCCTTCGTTCCTTAATACTCGCCAGGATATCCGCCACAACCTCCGCCTTCGGCTTCGCGCCTTGCGGGCCGCCGTGGTGGAGACGCACGCTCACCGCGCCGGCTTCCATGTCGCGACCGCCGATGACCAGCATCGTGTGGACGCGTAGTTGTTCCGCGTTGGAAATCTTCGCCTTGAACGGCGTCGCGCTTAAATCCGTATCCACACGCACCATGTTCGCGCGCAGTTCGGCCACGATGGGCTTGGCGTAGTTGATCAACGCCTCGTCGTCGTTGAGCGTGATGACGCGCACCTGATCGGAAGACCTCATGGGTGCGTACTTCGC
>SXMN01000170.1 GCA_005777315.1 Verrucomicrobiales bacterium | reverse complement strand
CTGCTCCGGTGCCCGTCCTCGCGAGCCTGCCCGATGCGACCGGCCAATGTTCCGCAACGATCGCGACCGCGCCAACGGCCACCGATAATTGTGGGGGCACCATCACGGGCACGACGGGCGATTCGCTGACGCGCTCGACTCAAGGCACCTCGACCGTGACCTGGACCTTCGACGACGGCCACGGCAACACTTCCTCACAGACACAGAACATCGTCGTGCAGGACACGACTGCTCCGGTGCCCGTCCTCGCGAGCCTGCCCGATGCGACCGGCCAATGTTCCGCAACGATCGCGACCGCGCCAACGGCCACCGATAATTGTGGGGGCACCATCACGGGCACGACGAGTGATTCACTGACGCGCTCGACTCAGGGCACCTCGACCGTGACCTGGACCTTCGACGACGGCCACGGCAACACCTCCTCGCAGACACAGAACATCGTCGTGCAGGACACGACTGCGCCAATGGCTACTTGCCCCGCTTCAGCGTCGATTGGTTCATGCACCGGTGTGGTTCCAGACATCATTTCGTCCGTGATTGCGTCGGACAATTGCACGGCAACCACGGCGCTGACGATCACGCAGGATCCAGCTGCTGGTACCGCCATTGGCGCGGGCATCAACTCCATCGCGGTGACCGTCACCGACGAAGCTGGAAACAGCACGAGTTGCAGCACCAGCCTGGTGGCTGCCGACGACGCCCCCGTCATCGCCAGCATTGTTGGCCCCACCGGACCCATTGCGCTGGGCAGTGCGTCCAGTATTACGGTCAATTTCGACGACCCAGATACCCAGAACGCGGTTACGATTGCATGGGACGATGGTGTAACCAGCGCGCTGACTGCCGCATCCGGCGCGACCAGCCTCGGCACCACCCACACTTACACAGCCACAGGTGTCTACACCGTAGGAGTGACCGTAACTGATCCGTGCGGCTCGATCGTCAGCGCGACCTACCAGTTCATCGTGATCTACGATCCTGAAGGTGGATTCGTTACGGGTGGCGGTTCGATCATTTCTCCACCGGGCGCTTACGTCGCCAACTCCGATCTGACTGGCAAAGCGACCTTCGGTTTCGAGTCGAAATATAAAAAGGGAGCCCAGTTACCCACTGGCAACACTCATTTTCAGTTCCACGTGGCAGGCTTCACTTTCAAGAGCACCGCTTACGAGTGGCTGGTCGTGTCCGGAGCCAAGGCCCAATACAAAGGCGTGGGAACAGTCAATGGAAGCGGAACCTTCAAGTTCCGGCTGACAGCGACCGACGGCCAGGCGCCGGGTGGTGGTGGCGTGGACAAATTCCGCCTCAAGATCACGACGGCAGGCGACGGTCTGGTCTATGACAATGTGCCTGGCGCCTCGGATGACATGGATCAGGCGAATCCACAAACCATCAACAACGGCAATATCGTCATTCACAAATAGCCGCTTCGTCCCGGGCAGCGAGGTGGACATCGAGATCGCAGAGCTTCCTCGGAAGCTCTGCTTTCATCCATGAACGGGCCTCGGCTGGAACGGCGCAAAGAAACATCTGCCACGGGCGAAAACTGCTGTCTCGCATGCAGGATTTGGGGCAGTGAAAAAATATCAAAGATTTTTTGACAGATTCGAGCGCTTACACCCGTAGAGCATATAGAACCCAATCCCATAGCGCGCGTGAGTTGATCCTCGGAACGCAAGGTTGAAACGCCGAATGAAGCGAGGCCCATTCGTCGCCTTGCCTGCTGCGATGCCGGTTCAGTTCGTTGAATTCAGCCATCCGGTCATGGAAGGCAGGTCACGCCAAAAATTTGAGCTCCGAATGGGTGCTCGATAGTGAAGTAGTACAACAACAGATAACCCAACGGCAGGTGGCTTCCACCTGCGAAGAAAAAATGGAATCATGAAAAGCATTGTTAAGTTAAGTTTCGCCTTGCTGGCGCTCGTCACGCGGCTGGCGCAAAAATCTGCTGCGGACATCGTGTTGGATTGGAATGCGACGGCCGAAGGAGCGCTATTTGTTCCGGCAGCGGGACGCCCCGGACCGGTGGCATTTTTGGACATGGCTGTCGTCCAAGCCGCCGTGCATGACGCGGTCCAAGCCATCGAGAGACGTTACGAATCCTATCACGTGAACATCGCAGGAGCCACCGGCTCTCCAGCGGCAGCAGCCGCCAAAGCCGCGCATGATGTACTCGTGAATATCCTCCCTGGAAAAGCTGCGGATTTCGACGCTGCCTACACCGCTTCCCTGGCCAAATACGGTCTGGCGGAAAACGATTCCGGAGTCGAAGTCGGAGCAAAGGCTGCCGCTGGCATCATTGCTCTGCGGGCGAACGACGGGCGTGTGCCGAACCCTCTGCCACCTCCATTCCTTGGCGGCACCAAACCCGGTGACTGGCGGCCATCACTCCCGGCCAACGCACCCATGGCAGCACCGTGGCTGGGTGCGGTCCCGACCTTCACCATCAATGGCGGAGACCAGTTCCGTCCACAGCCGCAGCCCGCCTTGACGAGCAAGCGCTACGCTCAGGACTATAATGAAGTCAAAGCGGTGGGAGGAGCCGCCGGCACCGGCACTCGCACGCCGGAACAAACCGACCTTGCCTATTTCTATGGCGGGATCTCATGGCACAAAACGCTGCGAGATATCGCCGCGACGCATGTCGATAACATCAGCGACAATGCACGGCTGTTCGCCCTGGCCAACTTTGCGATCGCCGATTCGTTCATCACCGCCTGGGAAAGCAAGACGCACTTCAACTTCTGGCGGCCAATCACCGCCATTCAGGAGGGCGAAAGCGACGGAAATCCGGCGACGGTCGGTGACCCTGCGTGGCTGCCCCTATTTCCCACACCGCCGTATCCTGACTACACCTCGGGCTTCAACAATGTCGGCGGCTCGCTGACCCGAACTCTCGAGCACTTCTTCGGGACGGATTACATGACCTTCACCGTCACGAGCACCCATGCGCTGGCGGTACAGAAGTCGCGAACTTTCTACCGTTTCTCGGATCTATCCGATGATGCGGTCGATGTCCGCATCTTCCAAGGCATCCATTTCCGCTTTGCGGATGAGGAGGCACAAAAGCAGGGCAGGGCCGTCGCCGATTGGACTTTCGGTAACTATTTGCGGTCGCTCGGCAACGCCAATGCGGAACCTGGGCTTGTGTTGCAGAATTCCAACGGGTCGCTCGCATTCTGGACCCTTAATGGAACGTCCGTCGTGGACAAGATCGATGCGGGCTCAATCCCCGCGGGATGGCAAATTGTGGGTTCAGCGGACTTCAATCATGACGGTCAGAAGGATCTCGTGTTGCAGCATACCGATGGTTCTGTCGCCTTCTGGATGTTGGAAGGAACCACGATTACAGAGCGCGTTGCCTTGTTTGCGGTTCCGGATGACTGGAGCATCGTAGCCACGGGAGATTTCAATGGAGACAGCCAGGCGGATCTTGTCCTGCAGAATGTGAATGGGACAACGGCGTTCTGCTTCATGGACGGCACGAATGTCACGGGGACGCAGCTTTCTTACGAACTTCCCAAAGGCTGGCGAGTCGCCGGCACGGGCCGGTTTGACCACAACGCAACGACGGACATAGTCCTTCAGCATACCGACGGTTCCGTGGCCTTCTGGCTGATGAACGGCACGACGATTGAGAAGGGAGTTGTTCCATACACAATTCCGGAGGGCTGGCAGATCGTGGCGACGGGCAGCTACAACTCGGACAACGATACGGACGTGGTGCTGCAACACACAAACGGCTCGGTCGCGTTCTGGCTGATGAATGGGACGGTGATCACGAAAGGGATCGTGCCTCTCACTACTCCCGCCGGATCGACAATCGTGAGTCCTCGATAGTCGAGTTTAACCTTGGGACAAGAGCAGTCGAACACAACGGCGCTGTTTCTCTGGAAACAGCGCCGTTTTTCTTTGCCATGCAGCCCGAGAATGGACAGGTGAGACAATCCGGGGGAATACCAGAATCGAATCAGGGAATTCGAAGGTTTAGGGATGGACAAAGGAATCCCCTCTTGCAACTCAGTCTCACCGAGACTAGCCTGCGGCGCGAATGGCAGTTGGGAAGCCCAGCGTTAATTATCCGACGGCGGCATGCCGTCACCCTCAGCTTTGTCCCCTCAACGAGGTTCGAGCTGGCAGAGCTGTTCTCATCCGGCGGCTGGAAGGCGCGCCTGAAGTCACCCAACGGCTTCGTGAAATGGGGCTTTGCGAGGACCGGCAGGTGAAGATGGTCAGCCGCCAGGCCAATGTCATCTGCCAGGTTTGCAATGTCCGGCTTGGAATCAGTTCGGAAATGGCGGCATCCATCTGGGTGGAATTGCTGCCTCAGGTGAAGAAGGCGGCGTGAAATGTCGGCTGAGATCCAAGCCTTGACGTCGCTGAACATCGGTGCGCGCGGCACTGTCACCGAAATCAAAGTCGCCGCTTCGAGCCGGCCTCGCCTGATGGAAATGGGGCTTCTGACCGGAACGACAGTCGAGCTCGTCCGTTTCGCTCCGCTCGGTGATCCGGTGGAAATCAAGGTGCGAGGTTACCACCTCACACTTCGGCGGCACGAGGCTGAACAAATCTTCGTGCGACCATCCACATAGCCGCTTTCGAGATGTCCTCTTCATCGGTTCATTCTCACCGGGGCCATTCATCGTCACAGCCTCCCTCTTCGCAAGTCGTCCTTACTGGAAACCCGAACAGCGGCAAGACCACTCTTTTCAACGCACTCACCGGGCTGCGGGCGAAAGTGGGAAATTACGCCGGCGTCACCGTCGAGCGGAAGGAAGGGAAGCTGCTCCACACGGCGAAGGGAGTTTCAATCACGGTGCTGGATCTTCCCGGCACATATAGCCTCAGCCCGCAATCCCTGGATGAACAAATCTCGCGCGATGTCTTGTTCCATCGGCTGCCGGATGTTCCTCCGCCAGGGATTGTCGTCGTTGTGTTGGATTCCTCAAACCTGGAGCGCAATCTCTATTACGCGACGCAGGTCATCGAGCTTGGGTATCCGACTATCGTTGCACTGAACATGGTGGATGTGGCAGAGAGCAACGGTCAGCAAATCGACGCCCAACAGTTGGCGGCTGCCTTGGGAGTCCCCGTGATTCCAATGGTCGCGAGCACCGGGCGCGGCCTCGTCGAGTTGCGAAAAAAACTCATCGACTTTGCTACGGGTGGAACCAAGCGAAGCCTGCCCCGGACATTTTGCGAGCTGCCAACACCGTACGGCCAGGAGATTGCCCTGATCGCCGGATTGCTCAAGGAAATGTTCGATCAACGCCACACGTCAGCGGACGCCGAAGCATTGCTGCTTTTGACGGACGACCGGGTGCTGGCGAGCCATCCGGAGCAGTATCCCGCACAACTGCGAGAAGAGGTTGCACGCGCCCGGCTCCGACTTGAAGCCGCTGGCGAGGACTGGCGGAGCAAAGCGATCGAGGCACGCTATGCCCGCATCGCGGCGATCCAGCAGGCTGTGACGAAGGAGGAATTTCAGAATCACGAGACCTTCAGTGACCGGTTGGATCGCGTGATCACGCACAGGGTTTGGGGAACCGCCATATTTGTTCTCATCATGGCGGTGATATTCCAGAGCATCTTCACGTTTGCGGAGTATCCCAAAAGCTGGCTCGAAAACGGTGTCAGTCTTGTCGGTGAATGGGTGGGCCGCATTTTACCGCCGGGGGATCTGCACAGCCTTCTTGTGGACGGCGTGATCGCCGGTGTCGGTGCGGTAATTGTTTTTCTTCCACAAATTCTGATGCTCTTCCTGTTCATCGGATTGCTCGAAGACACCGGATACATGGCACGGGCAGCCTTTTTGATGGACCGGGTGATGAGCAAGGTTGGGTTGCACGGAAAGAGTTTCATTCCAATGCTCAGTTCATTTGCGTGCGCGATTCCCGGCATCATGGCCACACGCACGATCGAAACGCCTAAGGACCGGCTCGTCACGATTCTGGTGGCGCCATTGATGAGCTGTTCTGCAAGGCTGCCGGTATACACTCTCTTGATCGCCGCCTGCATTCCGGACGTGCGCCTGCTTGGTTTTTTCAAACTCCAAGGAGTGACGATGCTTGCCATGTATCTGTTGGGGACAATCGTGGCGCTGCTCATGGCCTGGCTCTTCAAGAAGACCCTGCTCAAAGGCGATCCGCCGCTGCTCATCATGGAACTCCCTCCCTACAAGATGCCGGTGCCGAAGGTCGTTCTCCGGCATATCTGGGAGAGGTCCAAACTTTTCCTTCGTCGTGCCGGCACGGTGATCCTTGGGATCAGCATTCTCCTCTGGTTCCTCGCCACGTATCCGCGGCAGGCGAGCGTGGAAGCGGGCTTCGCCGCAAAACGTCAGCCACTCGAAGCGGCGCTCGCCGTGGCAGAACAGGGTTCTGAAGTTCGGAAGGATTTGGAGAAGCAGTTGTCAGAGCTCGATGTGCAAGTCACAGGAAGCCGGTTGCGCGAAAGTTTCGCCGGCTACATGGGCCGCGCCATCGAGCCTCTCATCGCACCGCTCGGATTCGACTGGAAGATGGGAGTGGGAATCATCGGATCCTTCGCGGCGCGGGAAGTTTTTGTCAGCACAGTTTCGACGGTTTACAACGTGGGAGGCTCCGCCGATTCGGATGAGGACGTCGGAACTCTCGTGCAAACGCTGCGCGATCAAAAACGCGCCGATGGCAGTGCAATCTACACTCCATTGCTCGGAGTAACACTCATGGTTTTCTACGTCTTCGCCCTTCAGTGTGTCAGCACGGTGGCTGTGGTGCGCCGGGAAACCAATGGGTGGAAATGGCCCGCCTTTCAGTGGTTTTACATGGGAGCCCTGGCGTGGATCATGGCCTTCATCACCTACCGTGGAGGCCGCATCCTGGGGTTGGAATAGAATCCGATTTCCACCTTTCATCCGAAGGTGTCTGCCTCGACCTGCCTGAGCGCAAATGGCTCGCTTCCGTGGTCTTCTCGCCGCACATCAAGGAGATGACTTGCGCCGATGCCGAGCCAGTTTATCGTCACGCTCAGAACACTTGAGAAGGCACCGCGAGGCTGCGCCTTGCTCGCCACCGGGAGTAGCGCGCGCGGTAGAACCAGGTTCGTTCCATCTTCAAATAGTTTGGTCGGTGTGATGATCAGAATTAAATGAATTTCCGCCTGAAACCAAGGGGCAGACGCCAGGGAGGGTTCACACTCATCGAGCTATTGGTGGTGATCGCGATCATCGGCATTCTCGCCGCGATGCTCCTTCCGGCCCTGAGCCGGGCGAAATCAGCTGCACTGAGAATTTCCTGCACCAACAACCTCCGGCAGATTGGGATGACATGGCTGATGTACGCGGACGATAATTCGGACCGCCTGGTCGAGAACGGTAATGGCGAACCCAGCCCTCAGCGACGCTGGTGGGTCTCGGGCGGCACCCACATGTCCGGCAATCTGGTTCGGCCTGAAATGCTGGAAGGAGATCGCGCAGCGTTCAGTCCCTACTTGAGATCAGGCAAGATTTACAAATGCCCGGGTGATCGAGGCGTTGACACGCTGTTCAAGCGCAAACGGACCCGGAGCTACGCGTTGAACACTTACATGAACCAAGTCGGCCAGAGTCCGGGAGGGCCGGCCGCTCCGGGTTACCGTGTATTCACGAAGGGAGCCCAGTTGCAGGCCGCCAAGCCATCCGAGTATTTCCTTTTCATGGATATTCAGCCGGAAAGCATCTGCACTCCTTCGATGTGGATCATCATGGGCACCACCGGTGGTTCGGCGCATGTGCCTGCCTCCTATCACAGTCGTTCTGCTGCCATCAACTTCGCTGATGGACGTGTCGAAACTCACAAATGGCGCGATGAACGAACGCTGAAGGCGCGCCGCCACGATTATCCGGTTCAGAACAACGTGGATGCGAAATGGATTCGCGAGCACGCCACCGTGAACACACGTGAGCAAGGTTAAGCCAGGACACCAATGCACAAACTCAGCCTCGTCCCCATATTTTTGTCGTCTCGCCGCCGTGGTGCGGCAGAAAAGCCGTTCGAGACGGCAAGCATCTTCCCGTTGCGTCGAAATCCAATCTGGCACTGCCTGGCAGGATTCATTCTCCTGGTTGGCAACGCGGTCGGACAGGAGTCACCGCAATTCGTGAGTCTCAAGAAGCAGACCAACAACGACGTGACGCTTTCTTTCAGCGCTCCAGCGGGGCAGAACTATCGCATTGACGCCTCGGTCAATCTTCAGGACTGGCTTGCATTGACCACCGGGCTGGGCAAGGGGCAGGACCAATTGACGGACACGGCCGCGCCGCAACGCGACTTTCGCTTCTATCGAATTCAACCGGTGACCGGAGCGAGTGTGCTGACGGGCGATCATCTCCAGACCGATGATGGCGATGTCGTCATTCATCCCATCAATCACGCCAGCTTCGTGATGCAGTGGAAGCAACTGATCATTTACAACGATCCGGTCGGTGGAGCCACGCCTTACCGCGATCTCGCGAGAGCGGACCTGATCCTGGTCAGTCACACTCATGGTGATCATTTTGACCCGGCCACCCTGAACGCCGTGAAGGGGCCGAACGCCCGCATCATCGCTCCAGCGGCGGTCTATTCGAGCCTCTCCGCCGCACTCAAGGCCATCGCGATTCCACTGGCCAACGGCGGAACGACGAACTTGATGGATCTGACCATCGACGCCGTGCCCGCTTACAATGCGAATCATCCGAAGGGCGCGGGCAACGGATACGTGATCACAATCGGCGGCCGGCGGATCTACATGAGCGGCGACACCGGAGATGTCGCCGAAATGCGCGCGCTGCCGAACATTGATGTCGCCTTCCTTGCCATGAACCTGCCCTTCACCATGAGCGTCAGCGCAGCCGCCAGTGCGACCCTCCAGTTCAAGCCGCGCATTGTTTACCCGTACCACTTCAGCAATTCCGACGTGAACGCCTTCAAACGCATGGTTGCCGCGGACCCATCGATCGAGGTGCGCCAAAGGAAGTGGTACTGAAGACTCGTGGATCAGATGGAACCTGTAACCTCCCCGGCGCATGGCCAGTCATCGAAGGTGAAGATTGCAACCAAACTAACGCCAACATGAGCAATTCGTCAGTTTCTCTTCCGTTCCCCCGGCGCCGAGCCGTCTTACATCGGGATCACGAATATGAAGCAGGAGGATCTGGTGACTGTGGATTTCGCCATCGAATTGGCGCGAGGTGGTAAGTTGTCAGCGCATCTTAATGTTGTCTCAGCATTCACTCATGAGATTTGAGGATGGTTTCAGACTCAGGAGTTCCAGTTTTTTGAGAGAGTTAACACAATAATCATCATGGATACCAATCACGCACCTGACCGTCGTCGTTTCATCAAAACAGTCGCTGTCACCAGCGTCTGCTCCACGCTCCTGGGCAAGGCTTGGAACCACGTTCTCGCAGCCGAAGTCAATCTTCACTCAGCATCCACTGCCGGCATACTCCGGCTGAACCTCTCCAAGTTTCCTGCCTTGCAGACGGAGTCGGGTTCGGTGCGGCTGGGATTGAACCCGATCCGGGGAAATCCCCCCTCCGGACCGACACCCAACGGCCCATATTACCCCATCCTCATCAACCGCGGACCGAACACCACGTTCTTTGCGCTCAACTCGCGATGCACACACCAGAGTTGCGCGGTGGACATCATGGACCCATCTTCCAACGAAATGACGTGTCCATGCCACGGGTCGGTTTTTGCCATCGACGGCAGAAGGCTTCGCGGACAGGCGAATCAGGCGCTCGCCAAATTCGCCATTGCGTTTGATGGAACCGATACACTGTCGATCACGATTCCCAATCTCGGCTACTCTGTGACTGCAGCGGATGTCCAACCCGGCGCAGGGCCCGGTGCCCGGCTCAAAATGCAGTTCGCCGCGCTGCGAAACGTCGAGTACGAAGTCCAATGGCGCGAGTCGCTGAACAAGGAGGCGGTTGTGGTGCCCTTCTCGCGGACAGCAGAAGGCGGTCTGGATGAAACCGTGTTCACATCGACCACCAACACCACCGCCGGCATCTTCATCGAGCGCCAGGGTGAAACTGGTTTCTGCACGGTGGCAGTGCGGGTTGCTGAGATTTGAGTCGCCTCCGAGGCCGATCATCCAGTGCCACGACTTTTCCAAGACAGCGATGGAAGCGGTGGCTCGCGAGAAGCTGCCAGCCTGAGAATTGCTTTTTTGACGCTGCGCGGTTCCTCAAGATTCCGCACAACGAGCAGGAACGCCGAGACCTTCGCTATGGGCTTACTACACGATAGAAATGTTGTGAGAGGATGGTTGGCAGCCGATCAGAATAATCGAACGTGCTACCGCTCGCCACAAAACTAAGCACGTCCAGCCATTCAAGTGTGTTGGTGGAAGTTTGGATGCGGTAGGCTCGGCCCGTCTCCACAGTGATTGTGAAGCTGAACCCTTCCGAACTTGTTCTGGGCATGGACAGGAGCGCTGGTTGAATTGCACCTGGAACCTCAGCCTGCACATAGACGAAGCTTACGCTGTTGGTCGTGGAATTATTGCCCGTCAAATCCGTCGCATACACCTGTAGCGTGTTTGTCCCTGGCGTCAGGTTCACCATCGCCGTCCAGTTGCTCCAGTTGTTCGCGGTCGTTGCCGGACTCCACTCCGCTCTGTTCAATTGATATAGCACCGACGCCAACGCAGCGTTGTCGCTCGCTGTTCCATTTACAGTGAATACTTCATTGCTCCAGTGCTGGTTGGCCGTCGGTGCTGTGACCGCCACGGCCGGCCAGCTGGTGTCCACGAAATTGGCGATGAAAGTGAGGTTCGACGCCATCGTGAACTGCAACGCCCGGTCACTTGTCACCGTCAAGCCCTTGCCATCTGTCCAGTTGGAAAACGCATAGCCCTCCGCGGCTGTTGCCGTGATCGTGTTGAGTTTTCCAAGCTCCAGCAACGCATTGCTGTAATCCGGACTAAACGTCCCCTTGCCTGTGATGCCAACTGTCAACGGCGCGCTTGACACATAGACGAAACTCAAAATGTTGGTCGGCGAACGGTTGCCTGTCAAATCCATCGAATACACCTTCAGAGTGTTTGTCCCCGGTGTCAGGTTCACCGCCACCGTCCAGTTGCTCCAATTGTTGGCGGTTGTCGCCGGATTCCACTCCGCTCTATTCAATTGATATTGCACCGACGCCAGCGCCGCGTTGTCACTTGCTACACCTTTCACCGTGAAGACCTCATTGCTCCAGCGCTGGTTTGCCGTCGGTGCCGTGATCGCCACCGTGGGCCAATTGGGGTCCACAAAGTTGGCGATGAAAGTCAGGTTTGACGCCATTGTGAACTGCAACGCCCGGTTAGTTGTCACCACCAAGCCGCTGCCATCTGTCCAGTTTGCAAACACATAGCCCACCGCGGCTGTTGCCGTGATCGTGTTGAGCTTCCCAAGCTCCAGCAACGAATTGTTCAGGTTCGGAGTCATCGTCCCCTTGCCTGTGATCCCCACTGTCAGCGGCGCGCTTAACACATAGATGAAACTCATGCTGTTGGTCGTGGAATTATTGCCTGTCAAATCCGTCGCATACACCTTCAGAGTGTTTGTCCCCGGTGTCAGGTTCAGCGCCGCCGTCCAGTTGCTCCAGTTGTTGGCGGTCGTTGCCGGATTCCACCCCGCTCCGTTCAATTGATACTGCACCGACGCCAACGCAGCGTTGTCGCTCGCTGTTCCTTTCACCGTAAATACTTCATTGCTCCAGCGCTGGTTGGCCGTCGGTGCCGTGATCACCACGGTCGGCCGGTTGGTGTCCACAAAGTTGGCGATGAAAGTCAGGTTTGACGCCATCGTGAATTGCAATGCCCGGTTGCTTGTCACCGCCAAGCCGCTGCCATCTGTCCAGTTCTTGAACGCATAGCCCGTCGCAGCTGTCGCTGTGATCGTGTTGAGCTTCCCAAGCTCCATTACCGCGTTGCTCAGGTTTGGAGTCAGCGTCCCCTTGCCTGTGATGCCAACTGTCAACGGCGCGCTTAACACATAGACGAAACTCAAGCTGTTGGTCGGCGAACGGTTGTCCGTCAAATCCATCGAATACACCTTCAGAGTGTTTGTCCCCGGTGTCAGGTTCACCGCCGCCGTCCAGTTGCTCCAATTGTTGGCGGTCGTCGCCGGATTCCACTCCGCTCCGTTCAATTGATACTGCACCGACGCCAATGCCGCGTTGTCACTCGCTGTTCCTTTGACGGTGAACACTTCATTGCTCCAGCGCTGGTTGGCTGTCGGTGCCGTGATCGCCACGGTGGGCCGGTTGGTGTCCACAAAGTTGGCGATGAAAGACAGGTTTGACGCCATAGTGAACTGCAATGCCCGGTTACTTGTCACCGGCAAGCCGCTGCCATCTGTCCAGTTGGAAAACACATAGCCCGCCGCTGGTGTCGCCGTGATCGTGTTGAGTTTGCCTATCTCCAGCACCGCGTTACTCAGGTTCGGAGTCAGCGTCCCCTTTCCCGTGATCCCGACTGTCAACGGCGCGCTCAACACATAGACAAAGCTCATGCTGTTGGTCGGCGAAAGGTTGCGCGTCAAATCCATCGAATACACGTTCAGAGTGTTCGTCCCCGGCGTCAGATTTACCACCACCGTCCAGTTGCTCCAGTTGTTGGCGGTCGTGGCCAGACTCCACGCCGCGCCGTTCAATTGATATTGCACCGACGCCAACGCCGCGTTGTCGCTCGCTGTTCCTCTCACCGTGAACACCTCATTGCTCCAGCGCTGGTTTGCCGTCGGTGCCGTGATCGCTACCGTGGGCCGGCTAGCGTCCACTGGATTAATGGTCAGTTTTGCGAGAAAACCCCCCGGATTCGTCAAAGTGAATCGAGCCCTATTATGAACGCCTGCGTTTAGTAAAGATGGCCCAGCTAGATAAATCTGCTCATTGGGAACGTATGCCAAAGAATCAACTCTTGTGCTTGCTGATCCATTGCCTGGCAAAACACTCAACGCCCAATCGTGATCGCCGTTGGGCTTGATACGAATCACGTATGCCTGGGGGTTACCTGAATGCACGTCGTTGGTTAAGATCGTGGACCCGAATGTCACCGTGCCCGCGAATGTGCCTGTAAGATAGACGCCCCCGGTCCCATCCGTCGCCACAGCCGTCGCCGAGGTCTCTTCGGCACCAGGCTCAAATGGGCCGTTGTCCACTCCGACCGCTTTGATGTGCTTGACCCACTGGTAATCGCCGCTCGCGTTGAGCTTGGCCAGATACGCCTGAGGAATCGAGCCCATACCGGGGCCCGTGAAATAGTCGTTGGTCAGCGTGATATTTCCGAATCGGGCATTCCCCAGGAACGTGCCCGCAAGATAGACGCCCCCGGTCCCATCCGTTGCCAACGCCGTCGCTGAGGTCTCTTCGGCCCCAGGCTCAAATGGGCCGTTGTCCACTCCGACCGCTTTGATGTGCTTGACCCACTGGTAATCGCCGCTCGCGTTGAGCTTGGCCAGATACGCCTGAG
>SXMN01000169.1 GCA_005777315.1 Verrucomicrobiales bacterium | reverse complement strand
GCTTGGTGATGGCGTTCAAAAACCTCAAGCCTTGCCCTTCCTGAAGTCGCTGAACCACCGAAATTCACCAGAAATCAGATGCTCGCCATGGCCATTCAACTCTCAACTGTTTTCTCCAATGACTTTGTCACAGCCGTGCAACTCCCCGCTCTTACCTGTATTCAAAGATTGCACTTGGTAGTGAATACCAGACCGATTTCGCGTACTGCCATCTCAATTCCCACGGAATGAGCTGGACGTTTGTCGAGATTGAGATTCCAGCAATAACTCTGTTCAACAAGCGTGGTGATCCATCCTCAGAGCTCACGCACGCACTACGGCAAGTTACTGACTGGCGGTCGTGGCTTCGAGACAACAAGCATTACGCGGATCGTAGGTTGCGGCAGCAGGTTTGCGAAGGAGGGGATGATGAAACCCATATTTTGCCACATCGCTTCGTTGTACTCGCGGGGCGTAGGAGTGAACTCACAAAAGAAGCGCAGCGCAGACGTGCCGAGATGTGCTCGCCCGCTGAAGCTACGCAGATTTGGTCCTACGATAGACTGCTCAATCCAATCAACACCATTGGAGGAATCGGTCCAGCAGAGCTAGGATACGGTCCGGATTTCTATTTAGATCAAAATTCCTGACGGACGGCGGCTGCTACAGTTTGCAGGGAAGCTTGGTTGTTGAATTGAGCCCGCCTGTGCCCATGTTTACTGCTACGGCTGCGCCAGATATTCGATCAGGGCTTTGAGATCGTTCTCCGGCAGCGACTCGAAGCCGTTGGGCATGATCGAGAGTTGCGAGCCTTCGAGGCTGGCGATGGCGCTGCGTTGATCTGGTAGCACAGACTGCCAGGCTGTGATGCCCGGCTACCAGCCGGGTGGAACGTGAGGGGCGCTGAAGAAAGTGAAGCGTTACCGACTCAACCGCGTCGCTCCCATCCCGTCCGGCAGGTTGCCTGTTTTACCCAACTCGGCGGAGCCGCGTGTGAATCGGTCCGACTAAGTTCTTGGCCGCCTGTTGATCCTCTCTTGTTCAACACCAGGTTGGAGCACGAACCGCTGCGCCCGCACATCCTCTGCAAGTCAAGCCAATGATGGCACGGGCTAAGAACACGCGGACTCGGCAGTCCGCGATCCTTCGCTGCCAAACAAAAACAGCGGCTTGTTCTCAGAGAATCCGTTGATTACTTTCACCACGTGATCACCGAAAAGAAGACGCTGGCAATGACCCTCGATGACCAGGAAATTTCGTTCAACGAAGGCGAGACGATTTACCAAGTCGCCCAGCGCGCGCAAAAGCAGGTGCCGACGCTTTGCTATGATGAGCGGTTGGAGGCGTTCGGCGCCTGCCGCCTCTGTGTCGTGGAGGTCGAAGGCATGAAAGCGCCGGTGGCCTCCTGCACCACGAAGGCCACGCCGGGAATGAAGGTGCGGACCGGGTCGCCAGCGATTGAGAAGTATCGCAAAACACTTTTGGAGCTGGTCGTCAGCGAAAACCGGGAGCTGGCGGTGAATCCCTTGCGGGGCTTCGCGTCCCAGGAATTGACGACGTTGGTGGATCGTTACGGCGCGCGCACGGGGCGGTTTCAAGGGAAGAAATCAGGCAAAAGCAACACCGCCGACCTCAATCCCTTTATCCTGCGCGACTACGACCTTTGCATCTCGTGCTACCGCTGCGTGCGCGTCTGCGCGGAGCAGGAAGGGGATTATGCCATCAGCGTGATGAACCGCGGGTTCGCGACGCAAATCACAACGGAATTCAATGGCGATCTCAAGGATTCCGCCTGCACTTTTTGTGGGCAATGCGTGCAGACCTGTCCGACGGGCGCTCTTGCGGACAAGAAGGCGTTACGCGCGGCCGACCTGCCGGGCGAAATTCAGAAAACGCGGACGATTTGCCCCTACTGTGGCGTCGGGTGCTCGGTCGATATCATGACAAAGGGCGACCGCATGGTCGGCATCCAACCCGCCATGGACGGCCCGGCCAACCAAGGGGCTCTATGCATCAAAGGCCAGTTCGCTTTCGACTTCGTCCAGCACGATGACCGGCTGAAAATGCCACTCCTGCGCCAGGCGGACGGCAGCTTCAAGGAAATCGGGTGGGACGAAGCGCTCGATTTCGCGGCAGACGGTTTTCGTCGTACCCTGGAGAAGCATGGCCGTCGTAGCATTTATGGCATTGCGTCGGGGCGGGCTCCTCACGAGGCGGCGTACTCGATGCAGAAGTTCATCCGGGCCGGCTTCGGCACGCATTACATCGACAACTGTAGCCGTGCTTGACACAGCCCCACGGTCGTCGGTCTGGCGACCACCATCGGCAGAGGAGCCATGTCCAATCCGCTCGCGGACATGTCCAAGCCGGACGTGATTTTCTGCATCGGCACGAACATGACAGAGTGCCATCCCGTTGCGGCCACAGGTTTGAAGAAAGCCCTGGCCCGCGGAGCGAAGCTCATCGTCGCGGACCCTCGCCGCATCCGACTTGCTCAGTTGGCGGATGTTTATCTGCCGATCCGCGTGGGCAGCGACGTGGCGTTGCTGCTGGCCATGGCGCACGTGATCGACCGTGAGGGATTGACGAACACATCCTTTATCGAGGAGCGCACGGCGGGTTGGGTGGTCTTTCGCCAGCATCTGAAAGCCTTCACCCCCGAGTGGGCGGCGAAGATTTGCGAAGTTCCCGCCGGGGACATCGAGCAAGCGGCTCGCTGGTACGGCGCAGGCAGGCCAAGCGCGATTTATTACACGCTCGGCATCACCGAGCATATATGCGGCGTGGACAACGTGCAGAGCCTCTGCAACCTCGCGCTCATGACAGGCAACCTCGGCATCGAGGGCGGTGGCATCAATCCAATGCGGGGCCAGAACAACATCCAGGGTTGTGGCGATTGCGGCGCGGAGACGTTCGTTTTTCCCGGCAGCGTGCGCGTTGACGATGTGGAAGCTCGCGAAAAGTTTGCCAAGGCCTACCAGCGTCCTGACCTCGACCTCGGCGAGTCCATGACGAAGGTGACAGGCTTGCAGGAGTGCGGGAAGAGCATCCGCGCGATGTTGATCGACGGCGAAAACACCGTCGTCTCCGATCCCGACCGGCTGCACTGCGAGCACGCGCTGAAGGCGCTCGATCATCTGGTGGTCATCGACATCTTTCTCACCGACACAGCGAAACTCGCGCACTTGGTGCTGCCCGCAACGGCCTGGGCTGAGACGGATGGCGTCGCGTGCAACACTGAGCGCCGAGTGCAACGCCTGCGGGCAGCCGTGCCGCCACCCGGAGAAGCTCGTCCTGATTGGTGGATCATCGCGGAGATTGCAAAGCGGCTGGGCATTCCCGGCTTTAATTTCAAATCACCTGCCGATGTCTTCAACGAACTCTGCTCGCTCTCACCAACCTATGGTGGCCTCGATTGGGATCGTGTCTCTCGCGAGAGCTTGAACTGGCCGGTGCCGACGAAAGAACATCCGGGCACGCCGATCTTGCACGTGGACAAATTCACAAACGGCCGCGGAAAGTTCATGGTGCTTGGTTATCGTGATCCAGCGGAGGTCATTGATGAGCACTATCCCGTCTGGCTTACGACAGGACGGCGGTTGCAGAGCTACCATACGCGGACGCAGACCGGTCGCTCCTCTGGCATTGATTACCTGTTGTCCGAGGAGAGCGTCGAAGTGAATCCCGCCGATGCATTGGCGTGGGGGTTGTGCGATGGTGGCTGGGTCCGAATGAGCAGCCGCCGCGGTTCCGTAAAGATCAAGGTCCGCGCCACAGAACGTTCGCCACGCGGCACCGTCTTTGCCAGTTTCAGCTTCGCCGATGTGCCTGTGAACAATCTCACCGGCTCGGGCTACGACCCAACCACACACACCGCCGAGTTAAAGGTCTGCGCCGTGCGCATCGAACCTGTGGAAGGCTGAATGGCTTCGGCATCACGCCGATGATGGGCAGACGCGGGAAATCTGCCCTCACAGGACAACGATGTCTCCACGGGACGCCACGCACCACCAACCTCGAACCGGGCTCCTACTGGCAGTTGTCTGCCTCCTCAGCAGACTGAGATGGCGGTTTGTTCTACTCACTCGCGCGAGGCAAAATGCATTGCGAGTCAGCACCACTTAGGGTCCGTCAAGAAATAAGCTATACATTCGTTGCGCTCAAATTGGCCTGGGGCGAGGCGCGAGGGAGGGAGTGTATCCGCAGCGATACTCGACCGACCGAGCAACGAAGCCCAGGCCAATTTGAGTGCAACCCTTCGGGCGGCAGTTCTTTTTCGCACAGACGTCGTTGCTCGCTCCTTACAGACCCACGCGGGGTATGCTCGTCGCTCGCGCCTAGTCTGAGCGAAAAATCTCTTGCCGCGAATGTATATCTTCTTTCTTGACGGACCCTTACGGCAGCCGCCGGATGCGAATGTCCTTGAACCAATAAAAGCTCTTTGGATCGTGACCTTGCAGCGCGATGGCCCCTCCTTGCGGATCGAGCAATCGTCCGGCAAACCCAGGCGGTCGCTCGACATTCTCCGGCTCGGTGTAATCAACCGTCTGGCGGTCATTGATCCAGATTGTGATGCGTTTATTTTCGACGCGGAACCGCACCTTGAACCACTCCGTTTCGTCCACGAGCGACTTGTCCAGATCGACAATCGCGTAAAGGCTTCCGGTCTTCTTCCGCTCTCTCGTCTGGTTGTTGAGCTGCACCTCGTAACCCTTGCTCAAATGTAGTTGCTGCCCCTTGCCCGAATTGATGTCGGTGTGGAAATAGATCCCGGCATTGGATTCCTTCTCGCTGCGCACGGTCGCTTCGAACTCGAAATTCTTGAACCGCACAGCGCCTTCCTTCAGATCGCCCACGTAAAACAGATGCGAACTCTCCGTCGTGGCGTTGGCGCGGATGGCGCCGTTCTCGACCGTGAAGGATCCGGGATAAGCGTTCACGCGCCAGCCGGTGAGATCCTTGCCGTTGAACAGCGACTGCCAGCCATCCGCGGCAAACACCATGGCCCTCGACAAGGAGGGTGGAATGAAGTTTGAGGGCAAGGAGATGGAATGAATTTGGTGGCGCGCCGCTGTGGACTCTGATTGGATTGGCGCATGTCCATCGCGCATGCGGATCAAATGTTGGCAGGATTGC
>SXMN01000168.1 GCA_005777315.1 Verrucomicrobiales bacterium | reverse complement strand
GCAATCCTGCCAACATTTGATCCGCATGCGCGATGGACATGCGCCAATCCAATCAGAGTCCACAGCGGCGCGCCACCAAATTCATTCCATCTCCTTGCCCTCAAACTTCATTCCACCCTCCTTGTCGAGGGCCATGTGGAATGGGGGCGAAAAGTCGAACCTCGACTGCTCGATCCGTACGAGGCTAGAGTTCAGGCAGCCAAACCTGTGCGGAGACTCATTTCAATCCGATTGTTAGCGCTCATCGTGGCCAGCGCCTGGTTCATCTGCCTCGCTGGTTGTTCACGCGAGCAACCCCCAATCCCAGCCTCCTCAGTGTCTCCGCTTCCCGGCTCGCAACGACTCCCTGCAACCAATCTCATGGTCGGGAGTCATGCAGCAAATGTTCCCCGTGAGGGCGGGCCGGAAGGTTACGTTGGTTCCCAGTCCTGCCGCTCATGCCACGAGAAGCAATTCACGAGCTGGCACCGCACGTATCACCGCACGATGACCCAGGTGGCCGGCTCCGGCACAGTTCAAGCAGACTTCCACAATGTCGTCCTGACCAACGACACGACACGCTTCTCCCTTCGACAGACAAACGACGAATACTGGGTGCGCATGGAACATCTGCGGACGCCTTCTCCGGGATCGGCGCCTCAGGGATTGGATGTGCGCATGGGTTTGGTCACCGGATCGCATCACATGCAGGTGTTCTGGGTGCCGGGCGACGAAGGTAATTCGCAGATCGGATTTCCGTTCACCTGGCTCATTCCGGAAAAGCGATGGGTGCCGCGCAACTCCACCTTCATCCGTCCTCCCGATACCGTGCATCGTTCGGAAGTTTGGAATGTTGTCTGCAGCCGCTGCCATTCGACTGGCGTCGAGCCACGGGTCGATCCTGCGACGCGCACCGTGGACACTCGCGCTGGAGAACTCGGCATTTCGTGCGAAGCATGTCACGGCCCCGGCCAGCGCCACACGCAGGCACGGCTCGCGGAGCGCGATCAGGCTCGTGTCGTTGATGCCAGGACTTTGCAGTCGGAGATCGTCCATCCAGAAAAAATCGATCCAGCGCGCACTTCCCAGATTTGCGGTTTCTGCCACTCGATGAAATGGATTGATCGCTCGGAGAACTGGCGTCAGCACGGTTTCACGTTTCGTCCGGGTGACAATTTGGAATCCACGACGCCGATCATCCAGCCCGCAACAGCCACGAACGTGCCGGGACTCGGCGGTTTCTTGTCGCGGAATCCAGATATACTGGGTGATTTCTTCTGGAGCGACGGCATGATGCGCGTCAGTGGGCGTGAGTACAACGGATTGCTGGAGTCACCGTGCTACAAAGGAAAACAGTTCTCCTGCCTTTCCTGCCATTCCATGCACAAGAGCGAGCCGGATGACCTGCTTGCGGCAAACCGCACCGGCAACACCGCCTGCACTCAATGCCATGAGCGCTACTCAAAACCTGAAGTCCTCACGGCTCACACTCACCACAAGGC
Source organism: Verrucomicrobiales bacterium (assembly GCA_005777315.1). Lineage (GTDB taxonomy): Bacteria > Verrucomicrobiota > Verrucomicrobiia > Limisphaerales > F1-12-MAGs170 > F1-120-MAGs170. Next base: position 1,885 of record SXMN01000168.1, on the reverse strand, counting down.
GGCTTCATCCGGCAGCGAGTGCTACAACTGCCACATGCCCCACACGACCTACGGTGTCCTCAAAGCCATCCGCAGTCATCAAATCAGCAGCCCGCGCGTCTCCGATGAATTGGCGACGGGCCGTCCCAATGCCTGCAACTTGTGCCATCTGGACAAAACTTTGAAATGGACCGCCGATCATCTCGCTGAACGTTACCACCACTCGAAACCCGCGTTGCCTGAATCAAACTCCGACGTCTCCGATGCCGTCCGGCTCGCGCTTTCCGGAGATGCAGGCCAGCGCGCCTTGATCGCCTGGCACTTGAGCTGGCCTCCCGCGCTTCAAGCGTCCGGCACGAACTGGATCGCTCCCGTCCTTGCGCATCTGCTCGACGATTCCTACGCAGCCATCCGGTGCGTCGCGGAGCGATCCTTGCGTTCGACCTCGAACCTCGTTCCGGCTGGGTACGATTACACGCTCACGCCTCAATCTCGTCCATCTGTCCAGCCAACGATCACCCAGGCATGGCTCGAATCCAGTTTGGACGCTTTCTTCCTCATGCCGCCTCCATCGACGCTTGTGAGCCGTAACGATCCTGCCGCCATGCGCAAAGCAATGGATGAACTCTTGCGCAAACGTAACAACCGTCCTGTCCGTCTGCGAGAGTAGGCTTGGCATTCAGTCGTATCGAGTTCTGGCAGCAACATTTGCTCTGTGTGGAAATCCTCCACTTGAAAGTCCGGGATCAGAACTCTCGCGAAGAAAATAGATTGACCAGGAGCTTGCTTAAACCACGGTTAACTGAACTCATGGCGAGCATGAGGATCACCCGCCCACTACCACTACCACTACCACAACCAAACCGCAATTCGACGGTCGTAGTGCGAGAGTTGGGTGGATGTCTTCGTTCCGCCTTTCTCGCTTTTTTTTATTTCGCCCTGGCGCATCAGACCCACGCGCAAGTGCCAAAACTTTCAATTGTTTCAGCAGGGAACGAATCTTTCATCCTGTCGTGGCCAGCTACTGCGGCGGGTTACGTGTTGGAGTCAGCTCAAAAGCTCGATGCCTTCACCGCTTGGCGGGCGGTCGCCAACAGCTCAACCTTGGCCAACGCTGAATTTCGCCTCGTCATCACGATCAAGGATAGTGCTCAGTTTTTCAGACTTGGCCTCGCGCCCGCACTTTTGGCGGCCGAGGATTTCGCTATTGGTGATTACACCCTGATCAGCAGCACGAGCATCAGCCCCTCGGTCTCCGAGGACACTTACAAGGCCTATGTCAGCAACTGGAGTGATGCAGATGCAACCGTTACCGCCAGCCTCGGCAGCACTGCCGCCCACATCACTGTCCTGGAGGGGAGATCGAGTTTTGGTGAAGTGGCGGTCGGCGCAAGTGTGGAAAGCAGCGACACCTTCACCGTGCGCCACGATCACAGCAAACCTTTCGATGATGCGGCCTTGATTTGGGCCATTCAGGCGACATCGCTCCCGCCGACCACGTTCGAGCTGATCGATAAGGCGCTGAATGACGGATTCATCGATGCCGAAACCGCACTCGTTTACCGGGTTTTCGACGAGTTCAACGACGTCCGCCTTCCGGCGCAATATCGTGGGCGTGATGATGGCTTCTTCGAGGCCACGGCGATCAGAGAGGCGAGGCAGCTTTTCAAAACGCTTTCTCCGGCCACTCAGCAACTCCTCACCCCTCTCTTGCATATCCCGGACATGGTCGAAATTGCGCAACGAACGCCCCAGTCAGCCATGGGCGCTAGTACTCCGTCAGTCATCAAATGAGGGGTAAAGTTTCTTGAGTTTGACGCGGGCATCGTCGGTGGTGAAACGCCAGTTGATTTTGGAAGAGGGCTGATTGCGACGCCGGGTCCAGGCGGCGATCTCTTGGCGCAGG
>SXMN01000167.1 GCA_005777315.1 Verrucomicrobiales bacterium | reverse complement strand
GTGAAATTTCTCTTCGCGACGACCGACCCGGAGAAAGTTCCCGCCACAATTTTGTCACGATGCCAGAGGTTCGACCTGCGGCGGATCCCTTCGAAACTCATCGTGACGCACCTTGCCTACATCGCGAAGGCGGAAGGCGTGCGGATCGACGACGCTGCATTGCATGCGATTGCGCGCGGGGCGGAAGGCGGGATGCGCGACGCGGAATCCACGCTGGATCAATTGATCAGTTTTTGCGGCGAACAAATCGTCGAGAACGACGTGCTCTCGATGTTCGGCCTCGCCGCCCGGGGACAGATTCTATCACTGGTTCGATCCATCCTGGACGGCGACGTCCCGGCGGCGCTTCAGGATCTCAATGAGATGGCGAAGAATGGCAAGGATCTCGGACGGCTGCTGGGCGATCTGCTCGCGCACTGCCGGAACCTTCTCTTGTACGTCGTCTCGAAGGGGGATCTGAGTCTGGTGGAAGTTTCAGAAGCGGAAGCCACGGCTCTGGCGGAGCAATCGCCACTGACGAGTCTCGATGCCATGACGCGGATATTGGACGTGTTGACAGAATGCGAGCGGCGACTTCGCGAATCGGCATCCAGGAAGATTTTGATCGAAGTGGCGCTGCTGAAGGCGATCGAAGCCCGACACGCCGTTTCGCTGGATGTGGTTCTGAGAAAGCTGCAAAGTTTGAAAGAAGGGCGGGGAACGTCTGCAGTTGGCGGCAACTCGGTTGCCCCGGTGCAAACAGCAGCCCAGGCATCGCCACCTTCGATATTGTCCGCACCGCGACCGGTCCGGGCGTCTGCTCCGCCAGCTCCCGAGGCTCCCGCTTTTCACGAGAGCCCAGCCCCGGCAGCCAAGACCACCAACATTCCAGCGGCGGCACCTGTTCCTGCTCCGTCTGCACCCCCTGCCCCGGCGGCTGAAGTTCCTCGCGACCTGGAAGCGCTCTGGACTTCGATCATCGAGGCGGTCGCGAAGGTCAGTCCGTTTGCGAAATCGTATCTCATCGAAGCGCATCCGGTGTCGCTGACGAAGAATCTGTTCACGATCGGATTTGATCCCGAGTTCGCGGAGCACCTGGGATTGGTGGACAATTCCAAGACCCGCACTTTGCTCCACACGAAACTCAAAGAACTCGGCTGCGGCGATGTTCACGTGAAATTCATCAAGGCAGAGGCGCCTGCGGGACGTGTGAAGGCAGTCGTGCCCGAGCCTTCCAGGGCAAACCCATCCCCTGCCCTTGCGACCACTCCTTCGAGCCCCCGACCGTCCGGGGCAACGTCCGAGGAACCCAAAAAGGAAAAACCACAACCGATCCAGCTCAATAAAGAGGAGTTCAAGAATGACCCGCTGATCAAGCAGGCACTGGAACTTTTCAAAGGCACAATCGTCGAAGTCCGGGCTTGACGCTCGGTCCTAAGTCTCCAAACAAATCCCACAGAATATGTCCAGCATTGGAAAACTCATGAAGCAGGCCGCCAGGATTCAGCGGCAGATGGAAGACACCCAAAACCAGCTCGCCAGTCGCACGGTGGAAGCCACCAGCGGCGGCGGCGCAGTCCACGTGGTCGCGAAATGCGACGGATCGCTCGCGTCGATCAAAATTGATCCCCAGGCAGTCAATCCGGCGGAGGTCGATCTCTTGCAGGATTTGATCCTCACGGCCTGCAACAACGCCCTGGGGCAAGCCAAAGAAATTTCAAACAACGAGATGGGCAAGGTCACTTCCGGATTCAACATCCCGGGTCTGACGTGAGGCACCCGCGCGCCTTTGTTGCGTTGCCCCATTCGACTCCGTCTGGGGTTGATCCCCGTGGATCGACCATCGGAGCGCGGACAGCCATGTCCGCACGATGCTGCGCCAGACAACTCGCGGACACGGCTGTCCGCGCTCCACTTCCCATGAACCGTGTCTCCTCTCCCCAGCCTGAAGGGCGGGAGAGGAGGTGCTCAGGTCCAAGATCCCAATGCGCGATTCTGAAATCGTGGGGCCTCCCCATGAACCGGAGGAGTGGGGACAGCTTGTCCCCGCATCTGATCGTCTTGCGCTCGCCGACAAAACAGGGACGAGCCGTCCCCGCCCCTGGTTCATGGTCCCGATGCGCATTCGATTGTCGGAGTTGGAGGCTCTCCATGAACTGGCAGGCAGGGCTAAGGGTTCGCACCCCAGAACTGCGGTTAATCCCTTGAAGCATGGCGACTTTGCCTGAACCAATTACCCGGCTGATTGCCGCATTGAGCCGGCTGCCGGGAATTGGCCCCCGTTCGGCCGAGCGCGTCACGCTGCATCTGGTTCAGAGCGATCCAGCACTCGTTCATGAACTGGCGGAATCCCTACTTTCAGCGAGAGAGAAGATCAACCACTGCGAACGCTGCGGCGCGTTGACGGAGAAACAGCCCTGCTCCATCTGCGCGGATGCTCGTCGCGACTCCTCATTGCTTTGCCTCGTGGAACGACCTGTCGATATTCTCAGCATCGAAAAAGCCCAGAGTTATCGAGGAAAGTATCATGTCCTCGGTGGAAAGATTTCCCCGCTCAACGGCGTCGGGCCGGAGGATCTGCGAATCAGGCAATTGGAGGAGCGATTGAAACCTGAGGGAGTGCGCGAAGTGGTCATAGCGCTTCCTTCCGATGTTGAGGGAGATGCGACGAGTTATTATCTGGCAAAGCTGCTGGCCGGGCATGGCGTGGCGGCCACACGGATTGCGCATGGCCTACCCGTCGGCGGCGGGCTCGAGTTTGCGGACGGCCTCACGCTGGGACGGGCGATCGAAGGAAGAAGACCGATGGAATGACCGGGCCTGGAACCATGATTCATCACCGGAGAGTACAAGTATGAAACCCACAGCCGTCGTGTTTGATTTGGGAAAAGTTCTCCTGCATTTTGATTACGGCATCGCGGCGGAGAAGTTCCAGAAGCGATGTCGGCTATCGACCGGCGACATTCGGGCTGTCATTGATCAATCGCCATTGCTGCACGGCTTTGAGACCGGAAGGTTGAGCACCGCGGAATTCTTCTCAGAGCTTTGCCGGAACACAGGCTTTACCGGGGACGTCGCCGAATTTACCGACATCTTCTGCAATGTGTTTACCCCAATCGACGCGATGATTGAGTTGCACGCTGAGCTTCGTCGCCTCGGCGTGCCGACATTCATCTTCTCAAACACAAACTTTCTCCAGGCAGACCACATTCGCAGGAACTATCCATTCTTCGCAAACTTCGATGGCTATGTCCTCTCGTGCGAACATGGTGTGATGAAACCCGATGCGCGGTTGTATGAAGTGGTGGAACAGATGACGGGCAGGCGCGGCAGCGAGCTGCTCTACATCGATGACCGCCCGGAAAATGTCGCCACCGGGACAGAACGCGGCTGGCATTCGGTCCTTCACTCCGATCCCTCGGAAACCATTCCTCTCGTGGAAAGGCATTTCTCCAATGTTGGGTAGTGGTCTCCAGATGGCTGCGCGAAACATCAACCCGGAGGGATGTCCGCAGTGCCTGACGCGGCAGTCAGGCAAGGCCGCCATCAGCCTTGGCTGTAGTGCTGATCAACTCCCGCACCATCCATAGGAGTTGATCGATCTCGAAAGGCTTGGCCAGTATTCTGGCCGCTCCACCGGCACGGGCGATCTTGAGATAATCGTCCGGCCCCAATCTCCCTCCGCCTGACATCGCGATCACTGGCAGCCTGGGGTGGGTCTTCCGCAGGATCAGGATGAGCTCCACACCGTCCATTTCCGGCATCACCATGTCGGTGACGACCAGGTCCACCGCGTTGTTGTCATTCAACTTGATGGCGGCTCGGCCATCGGCGGCCTCAATAATGTCGTAGCCGGCGCGTTCCAGGGATTGGCGCAGAGTCAGCCCAGGGGTTCGTCGTCGTCGATGAGCAGGATTCGGGGCATGCGATTAGGATGTTTCTCCGGAGGGATGAAGCCGGTCGTGAACCGCTTTGCAAACTTCCTCCATCGTGTAGGGTTTGTGTAACGAGGTGTGGAGGCCGAGGGCTTCGGCCTCAGCTTCGAGTTCTTCCGATACATTTTCAGAGGTCATGATCACCGGCAAATCGGCACGCAGCTTCCAGATTTCGCGCACCACATCGATGCCGGAAGAGTCGGGCATGTTGTAATCCGCCACTACCAGGTCGAACGCGCCAGCCTGCCTCCGGATCATTGCCAGGGCTTCCGCAGCGCGGGAAAGGCCGGTGACGTAGTATCCCCGCCGCTCCAATACATGCGAGGCCATGACCACCAGCGCCTGCTCGTCATCGAGGAAAAGGATGCGCCTGCCCTTGCCGTGCTGCAACTCGACGGGAGTGACTGGCGCTGGTGCTTCTGTTCGTTCTCCGGAGGCGGCAGGAAAGTAGAGCATGAAGGTCGTTCCCTGGCCCGGCCGGCTGACCACCTGGATGGCCCCTTGACAATTCTTCATGATGCCGTGTGCCACGGACAACCCAAGGCCGGTTCTTTTTCCAACTTCCTTGGTGGTGAAGAAAGGATCGAAGATACGTTCGAGCGTGGTGGCGTCCATTCCCTTGCCGGTGTCGCTTACGCTGAGCCGGGCGCAGGGGCCGGGCCGCAAGTCAGGGTTGCTCTGTGCCAGTTCGGCATCCACCATGGCAGCTTCAAGTCGAAAGTGATGCGGCCGGACCGTCCTTCCATCGCGTGCCATGAATTGGTGCAAAGCTTCAAAAGCACCTGATGAATCTCAGCCGGGTCGGCCTGAGTATCAGGGGATTCCCCGCTGAATTCGGTGGTGAATTGCACGCCGGCCGGGATCGTCGCCTTCAGCAGCCGCGCATCTTCCTCGATCAGGGAACGCAGACGCACCACGCGCTTCTCCATGGGTTGCCGCCGGCTGAAAGCGAGGATTTGCCGGACGAGCCCCGCCGCTCGCTGGCTGGCTTTGAGAATCTGATCCAGGTTTTGCATCACGGGATGGCCGGGGCTGAGATCCTGCCTGGCCAGTCCCACATTGCCCAGGATGGCGCCAAGGATGTTGTTGAAATCATGCGCGATG
>SXMN01000166.1 GCA_005777315.1 Verrucomicrobiales bacterium | reverse complement strand
GGGCAATCCTGCCAACATTTGATCCGCATGCGCGATGGACATGCGCCAATCCAATCAGAGTCCACAGCGGCGCGCCACCAAATTCATTCCATCTCCTTGCCCTCAAACTTCATTCCACCCTCCTTGTCGAGGGCCATGGTTTAAGCGGGCGATGCGGGCGCGGCTGGCTGTGCCAATCGTGGTGAAATCACCGCCGATGATCATCTTTTGGTCGGGCTGCGGAGCCGCGGCTAGCACTTGTGCATTCGGTCCGCCGGACGAATTGAAAGAAGGATCAACACTGCCGATTTGGGCGGAGATTGTAATCTGAGGAGCCAGGCCCAAGGCAATTAGAGCGACAAGGATTCTGCCGGTTGCCATTCCAAGTTTTCGTGATGAGTCGAGCATGGTCCAAGGGAGTGTTTGGTTCAGGAAGTTGTAATTAAACGTCAGCCATATTGTCAGGGCTTGGCGTTCGCACACGCGGAGGCTGACAAAGGCTGAATTTGAACGCAAACTCTTTGTGACGTAGGGTGTTACGAATTCATCCTCCTTGATGAATTTATCATGACACCGCTCTGGTCACCGTGTTAGACACTCGCCCCGAATAAAGGTTATCCTCCCAATGCGAGACGTCACTATGTCTGCTCAACGCCCGATGGTTGCTGTGGTGAGTTCGCTCTGTTTCGCCGTCTTGTTCCTGTTGCAAGCCGGCCGTATCGATGCCGCAAATGTGAGGGAAGATTTCGCGACAGATCCGGTGGCAGGCGGGCGCTTCTCGCAACAAACGTCCGGGACCGAGAGTGTGTTTGCGTTTAACAGCGCTGCACAGAATCTCACGACGGTACTCGATGTGGACAGTGCCACTGCATTTTATCTGTCCACTCCACTTCCTGAGATCACGGAGTTGAACAGCGTATCGTTTTCCATCGCCTTTCGAATCGATGGTTTCGACGACCGTGTTCCGCCCACCTCCTTTATCGGGTTGATGACATCGCAGCATGTCGAAAATTTTGGCGATGCCCTGACGTTGAATCTCTCGACCTCGTCAGGGAAGGTGGTGGCGACCGCCAGCATCGATGACTCAGGGTTCAAGGCGGAAGGTGCCGAACTCATTCTGGAATCGAAGACGAACTACATCGCGTATGCGGCTTACTCCGCCGGGACGAGGCGATTGACACTGGATATTTTTGGAGGCCCGGATTTCACCGTTCACGTGGGCCGGTCTTCCGCTGAATTTCCGGCGGGACGCACACTGCGCATGAGCCATCTCGGAATCCAGAATGGTGGCGCTAGAACGACAGACGCCCAGACCGGCTCGATCACGCTGACGATTGACGACCTGGCCACGCCGGGCCTGCCGCCCGTGAGCGTGTTCGTGGACGATGTCACCGTGACCGAAGGCACCGGGAGCGGCGTTGATGCCGTGTTTCAACTGCGGCTGTCGCTGCCGCACAACGTTCCGGTGCAGGTGGCGTATCAAACTGCGGACGGCTCCGCAAAAGCGGGTGAGGATTACCAGTCACGTTCCGGAATTCTGATCATTCCTCCAGGTGCTGCCGGCGCAACTCTTGCAGTTCCCATCCTCCCCGACCGGCTCGCAGAAACGAACGAAACGTTCCGCCTTGTTTTGAGCAATCCTGTGAACGCAAATCTCGCGAACACATCCGGCCACTCAAGGATTCTGGATGACGATCTGCCCACCGTGAACATCGCCGATGTGGCGGTGAACGAAGGCGGGAACGCAACGGGTAACGCCCAGTTGACGGTGACGCTCTCGAACCCCAGCACTCTCCCGGTAACCGTTCGCTACGCGACAGCGGACAGCACGGCCAATGCGGGGTTGGATTACTTCAGTTCGAACGGTCTGGTGACATTTCCGCCGGGGAATACAAATCAGACCATCAGCATCTCCATTCGCGGAGATGTCATTGCCGAAGGAAATGAGATTTTCTTGGTGACATTGACCAGCCCGGAGAATGCCACGCTGGGAAACGCCCAGAGCCGAGTTGCGTTGCTGGATGATGATGCCATTCCCACGCTGTCCTTTCAGCGTGATGAAACCGTGATTGAAGCCAACTCCGCACTGAGCACTGTGGCATTCGGAGTTCGGTTGTCCGGACCCAGTGCCCTGCCGGTGACTGTGACGTACGCCACCGCGAATGGCTCCGCGACGACGGGAACGGATTACCTCGCGAAGTCGGGGTCACTTGTCTTCGCTCCCGGAGAAGTGGAGAAGACCGTCGGCATCACGGTGCTGGGGGATTCGGCCCCGGAAGAGGATGAATCCTTCGAACTGGTTCTGAGAAATCCCATCAATGCGACGGTGGGCAAAGATCGAGGCCGGGCGACCATCGTTGACGATGATCGAATCCCCGCCATTACCTTCGAGAACACCAGCGTGCTCGAAGGGGACGCTCCTCAATCCACGAATTTGGCCTTCAACATCAAGTTGACGCATGCGGCGCTGGAGACGGTGACAGTGAACTTTTCCACGTTTGGCGGGACGGCCACGGCAGGCGCTGACTTTGAATCCGCCAGCAGCACCGTCACTTTCCTCCCCGGCATTGTGCAGCAAACCGTGACTGTAACAGTGTTTGGCGACAACTCCAACGAACCGAATGAAACTCTCACTGCGCGATTGAGCCTGCCCTTGAACGCCGTTATTGGTGTTTCCGAGGCAGCCGGCACGATCATCAACGACGATGGAGTAACATTGAAGATCAGCGACGCCTCGGTGGTGGAAGCAAACACGGGTGAAGTGCAGGCGATCTTCACGGTCACGCTGACTGGAACTCCCACCGCACCCATCCTGGTCAGTTATTCCACCGCGAATCGAACAGCCACCGGAGGGAGCGACTACACCTCTCGAGGCGGTTCGCTGACATTCCAGCCGGGCCAGTCGCTTCAAACCATTTCCATCCCTGTCCTGGGTGATGTGCTGGATGAGCCGGAAGAGTATTTCGAGGTGAACCTTTTGTCCCCGGTGGGCGCATCCCTGTCACGTGGACAGGGAATCGGGACGATCGGTGATAACGATCCTCCGGCATTGCGGATTGGAAATGTATTCGTGACGGAAGGAAGTTTTGGCCCGACCAACGCGCACTTCACTGTGAGCTTGTCTTCACCCACGTTCGAAGAGGTGCGCGTTCGATTCACGGTTGCCGAGAGCACGGCGAAGCCGGGACAGGATTTTCTCTCCACCAGCGGGATGCTTGTCTTTCCCATCGGATCATCCTCGGTTCCGATCGACGTGACCATTTTGGGCGACACGGTGGACGAATCGGACGAGACGTTTTTCGTACGTCTTTCCGAGCCGGTCAACGCCACGCTCGCCGCGGGCGAAGGAATTGGCACCATCAAGGACGACGACGATGTCCCGTTCATCTGCATTTTCAACGCCGAGATTGTGGAATGCAGCAACGGCATGGGCGGAGCTATTTTCCCGGTGGTGCTCTCAGCGCCAAGCGAAAAGCCTGTGACTGTCAGCTACACCACGGGTGATGGAAGCGCTCAAGGGGGAACCGACTTTCAACTGGTGGGAGGTACAATCACATTCTCTCCCGGTACGACTTTCCAGACGATCGTAGTCCCTCTCCAATGCGACCTTCAGGACGAGCCTGATGAATTCTTTTCGGTTTTCCTGAGCTCCCCGATCAATGCCTTCATCAGTGAAGCTGGATGCGGCAGCGGAGGTGGTGGTGGTGGAAGTGGTGGCGGAGGAGGAGGGGGTGCGGGCGGAGGCAGCGGCGGGGGAGGAGGTGGCGGTGGTGGTGGCGGCGGCGGAACTGGGCGTGGTCGGATCGTGGACGACGATCCTCCAGAGCTCACGATCGCGGACCAGGCTGTCAAGGAAGGACACGCAGGCATTAGCAGCATGGTCTTCACGCTCGCTCTGAGCTCGGCCAGCTCTGAAATGGTCACATTGGTTTTCGCGGCCGCCGACGGCAATGCCACGGCGGGGGCGGATTACGCGACAGTCACTGGTCAGGTCTCTTTTGAGCCGGGTTCAACGAACGAAGTCATACGTGTTCCCATCATCGGCGACACGCTCCCCGAAGGGAACGAAACAGTTCGGATGGTTCTGAGCAATCCCGTCAATGCTCGTCTCGTTCGAACTGAAGCAGTCGGCACGATTCTGGAGGATGATCAGCCGGAGCTTCGCATTGAGGATGTCACCGTCATCGAAGGAAATGCCGGCACGACAATCGCCTCGCTCGCGGTGCGGCTCTCCAGCGCCAGCCCGCAAACGGTTTCGATCCATTTCGCAACCGCACCTGGCACCGCCGTTGCGAACGCGGATTTTCTCCCGGTCAACGGAACGCTCTTCTTCGCGCCGGGCGAGCTCCGCAAAGAAATTCAAATCACCATCAACAGTGACACACTGGTGGAAGGCAACGAAACCTCCCTGGTTCAGTTCACCAACCCCGTCAACGCCACTCTCCCGGATTCCGAGGCGCAGGTGAACATCGTGGACGACGACGGTGCCCCAATCATTTCCGTGAAGGATGAAACCATTGAGGAAGGCAACGCCGGTCCGCGCAACATCGTCTTCTCCATGCGCCTCTCCTCCCCAAGTGCATTGCCCGTCACGGTGGGTTACGCGACGTCGAACGAAGCCGCGACTGCCGGAAGCGATTACTTTACTAAAAGCGGCACCGTCATTTTTCCACCCGGTTCGACGAATCAAACACTCGCAGTCACGGTCAGCGGCGACACGTTCTTCGAGCCGGACGAGAGTTTCTTTTTGATCTTCACGAATTCTGTCAATGCGACGCTGGCTCGCAATCAGGCACGGGCCACGATCTTGAACGACGACGCGCCTTCCGTGTTGAGCGTGGACGATGCCGCGGTTACGGAAGGCATATTGGCGCGGAGCGCGAACCTTGTCTTCCAGGTGAAGCTTTCGCCGGCCAACAGCGTGCCAGTCACCGTTGCCTACACCACCTTCAACGGCACGGCGACGGCGGGCAGTGATTTCGAGGCTGCGAACGGTACGTTGACCTTCGCGCCCGGCATCACAATCCAGACCGTGACGGTGATCGTGAATGGGGACAACGACATCGAACCGGAAGAAACATTCCTCCTGCGCCTGAGCAACGCCACCAGCGCGGACCTGAAACGTGCCGAAGCGGTCGGCGCCATCATCAACGATGATGGAGTAGCTCTCCGCATCAGTGACGCTTCCGCCAGAGAAACGGACAGCGGGGAGGTGGGGATGACTTTCTCAGTCGGTCTGGCACAAGCCTCATCCCAGGTGGTGACAGTCCAATATGCGACGGCAGATGGTACGGCGACAGCGGGCAGCGATTACGTGCCCACGAGCGGAATCATCACTTTTCCTGTCGGTCTCACGACACAAACGCTCCAGGTCATGTTCAAAGGGGATCTGGCTGATGAACCGGACGAAACGTTTTCGGTCCGGCTTACAAACCCTGTTAACGCCACTCTTTCAAGAACACAGGGCGTGGCTACAATCCTCGACAATGATCCCCCCGCAATCAGCATCAACGACGCAACCGTCATCGGAAGCCGGGCCGGCTCGGTGGATGCCAATTTTACAGTCAGTTTATCCTCCGCGACCACCGAGGTTGTGACCGTAAGTTACCTCACTGCCAATGGCACTGCCACGGCCGGCACGGATTACTCGGAGGTTGCCGGCACTCTGGTCTTTCCTGCCGGTATCACTCAGCGGAATCTGCCTGTGCAAGTGAAAGGCAACACGCTGGATGAAACGAACGAGTTGTTCTTCGTCAACCTGTCCACTCCGAGCAACGCAACTTTGGGAAAAGCCCGAGGACGCGGGACCATCCTGACTGAAGCCAGCGCCAGTGCACCTCCCATCGTCTCGATCCAGGCGCCTTTGAACGGCTCCGGTTTCCCAGTGGGGGAGACGATTTCCATCACGGCCGAGGCTCGCGATCCAGATGGTTCCATCACGGGAATTGTCTTCTACGCCAATGCCGAGCGCATCGGCGCGGCAAGCAGTTCGCCATGGAGCGTGTTGTGGAGCAATGCGCCGCCAGGAAGTCACACGCTCACTGCCCGGGCTGTTGATAACGATGGGCTGGAGACGGTGTCCGCACCAGTAAACATCAAGGTCTTCAAACCCGTCTGCTTCGTCCCTGTCCACGTCAGCACCTTCGAGAGTGAAATCGGCGGTGAATGGTCCACGAAGACAGGGACTGTCACTCCCGCTGGCGCTCGCCGGTTCCTTGGTCCGTTTGGAAATGACAATGTGCGGCTCGGGCTGACCAATCTTCCACCGCATTCCCAGACACGGATCACGTTTGATCTTTATCTGAAGGATTCATGGGACGGCAACGAGAGCGCGGCAATCGGTGGTCCGGATCGTTGGTCGCTTGCGGTCGAGGGCGGTTCAACGTTGATCGACACGACGTTCTCACTGCTGCCGGATTTCTGCAACTGCCAGTCGTTCCCTGACAATTATCCGGACGGAAATCATCCCGCTGGCACCGGCGCGGCCGAGCGGAACACGCTGGGATACTCGTTCCAGGGCCGGCCGATGAATGCAGTGTATCGCTTGAGTTTTACACTTCCTCACACTGCGGATGCCATTGCGTTCAATTTCCTGGGTGATCGCACCTCGACGTCATCGGCGGATGAGTCGTGGGGGCTGGATAACGTGCTGGTGGAAGTGGATGCGGATGGTGCTCCACAATTTATCAGCGGTCCTGAGCCAGTTCCGGGTTCGGTCTCTCCAAGGATATTTGAGGGTTCGGATCTGGTCCTGCAAATCACGGCGAACTATGCGGCTGGCTACCAATGGATGTTCCAGGGAAATGCTCTCATCGGCGCGACCAACGCGACGTTGTCTCTTGGAAGTCTCCAGCCTGGGAATGCGGGAAGTTACAGCGTCCAGGCCAGCAATTGTGTCGGCTCAACCAAGTCTGCGACCTATAATCTTGTCCTCGCCGCTCCATCGAGACCGCCCGCGATTTCCAGCATCCCGGATCAGAGAACCCAGAGGAACAGACGAACCGCATCGATTCCATTTGTCATTTCTGACAGTGACACTCCCCTGGATCGCCTCGCTGTTGGCGCGAAGTGTTCTGATGCGAATTTGGTTTTTGAAACAGGATTTGCCTTCAGCGGTTCGAGCACCAATCGAAGTTTGGTCATCACTCCCGCGAGCGATCGAGTGGGAACCAACGTGGTGACGGTCACTGTGAGCGACGGTGAACTCACAGCCAGCACGACGTTTCTGCTGAGGGTGGCAGAGTTGCCCTCGGTCTCGGTTGACGGTCTGACCGTGCTGGAAGGAAACGGCGGGATCACTCCGGCGAGCGTTTTGGCGAAGCTGTCCGAAGCCGCGTTGGAGCTGGTGACATTGAGTTTCAAGACACGAGATGTGACTGCGTTGAGCGGGAGTGATTAAGAGGACAGCGGGGGAACGATCATCTTCGCTCCCGGAGAAACGGAGAAAATCATTCTCACCTCGATTCGAGGAGATGCGATTTATGAGGAGGACGAAGTTTTCTCAATCGAGTTGTCGGAAGTGAATGGAGCAACTTTTGGAACGAAGCGAGCAATTGTCACGATCCTCAATGACGACAATCCTCCGAAGGTGATCGTGGATGGTGTGACGGTGACTGAGGGGGACGAGGGTGCCACGGACGCTGTGTTGAGCGTCGGGTTGGAAGGGGCTACGGTAATGCCAGTCTCGATGGATTACGCGACTGTGGACGGAAGCGCGCTTGTAGGTCGTGATTACCTGGGAGGGAATGGGGTCATCCGTTGGGCCTCGATCAATGTTCCAGGAGGCGCGCTACACTTGAAGACACACCAGGCGTCAGATCGAGTGTTGCGCTTGAGCTGGCCGGCGGCGGCGGATGGGGCGGAGTTGGAGGAAACGGACAGTCTCAACGGTGGATGGAAGAAATCGGGCATCACAGTGGCGGAAACCGCAAGTGAGAAGACGGCTCTCGTGGATCTTCGAAGCTCCGACACGCGTTTCTTCCGACTCGCGCAGCGAGCCGCTGGTGCTGGTTCAGCATCGGGTGTTTTGGATGTGCAGATCATCCGTATCCCGATTGTGGGAGATCGCATTCCGGAGCCGACCGAGACGTTCACCGTCCGCTTCTCGAATGTGAAAGGGGCCACGCCAGCAAGCCTGGAAGCAGTCGTGACGATCTTCGACAACGACCTTCCTGCTTTGGCGATCAGTGGTGTGAGCGTGGTTGAAGGAAACTCCGGGGTGACAACGGCGGCGTTTGTCGTCCGCTTGTCGTCTCCATCCTCCCAAACGGTCACCATCGATTATGCCACTTCGGATCGAAATGCCTTGGCAGGGAGTGACTATCGCAGTGAGTCAGGCACTCTCACTTTTGCGCCGGGTGACACTACGAACACGATTTTCGTCGGTGTTTTTGGAGATGCCATTCCTGAACCGGATGAAACGTTTGCAGTCACGTTGAGCAACCCTGTCAACGCAGCCCTTGCGGTGGCAGAGGCCATTGGAATTATCGGAAATGATGATGTGGTTGAGCCGGGCGAGAACAAACCTCCCCTGGTCCGCATCACCACTCCCGAGAACGACGACACATTCCCATCGGATACGAGCATCATCATCGCGGCGGACGCGAGTGATCCGGATGGAGCGGTTGTCAGTGTGGAGTTCTTCGCCACCGCCAGCAGCGGCACCAAGACTTCGATCGGCTCCATCACCAAAGCTCCGTTCATCCTTGCCTGGCTCAACGTGGCGCAGGGAGATTACAGCCTCACCGCGAGAGCCACGGACAACAAAGGAGCTGTGGGTGAGTCGGTACCTGTACGCATCTCCGTCAAACCAGACAATGGCAGGAGGCGCGTCGCCATCGTCCAGAATTTTCCCGACGCGGAGATCTCGAAATTGCAGGCATGGGTGAGGGACATGGACTTGAGTTCGCGTGTCTTCGATCAGGAGGGTCTGACCTTCGAGGCGCTGGCGGATTATGACCTTGTCATCTGGGATGATCTGGGAAGTCCAGGGCTCACAGGGAACGACGTGAGCATCTTCCAACAACTGCATGCCGCTGATATTCCGCTCTACCTCATCGGGGATGATCTGGTGCAAGTTACGGACCTGCTGCCAGTCCCGCAGCAGAGTGTGTGGAGAAATCTGTTGCACCTGAAAGCTGGCGGACTGTTCATCACAGGGGAGCGAGTGAGTTTTCTCAAAGAGCACAAGGTTCCCAATGGGCCGTTCGGGCTGGTGGGAGATTTCAACCTTCAAGCGGATTACGATCCGGCAACCGCCACGGGGAATGGAGAAGAACTGCTGGCGACTTCCGAAGCGGGGGCGGTTCTGCTGGCGAACCAGAAGGACTCGGCGGAAGCCGCGAGGAGTGTCACACAAGGCTTCACCGCATTCGGTGGTGCCGGTTTGTATGCTCACATCCAGCGCGAGAAGCTCTTCAAGAACGCTGTCTGGTGGCTGCTGAAGCTGGCCCCGCCTCCGCCGTTCCTTGATCTGGCGCTGACCGTGGAGGCAGAACCTGAGCAGGCGAAGGCTGGCGCGGAGCTGAAGCTCATGGCTTCGGTGAGGCATGGTGGGGAACTCGTGGCCAGCGGCATCACACTCGCGTTTGTGTTGCCACCGGGAGTGAGCTACGTGGGATCCTCACTGAGCAGCGAGGATTGCGTCTTTGAAGACGGCACGGTGATTTGTTTCCTCGGCCAGTTGTCAAAATCCGAAACCAGAACCGTGACGATCACGGTGCGGCCGGACAGGGCAGGGGAGGTCACCATCTTCGGAAGTGTGAGTTCCAATCAGCCGGAAGCCGTGACTGAGAACAACTCGTCCATAACAACGTTGAACCCGTAAGTCGGGATTGACGTCAGACCGCGGCATCACAGATGCGGGTCGCTGAGATATTTTGGAACTTCAGCGGCAGATGGGCCCGCAAACAGGCGAAGAACCAGTGCGCCTCGCTGCTCTCCTCGCAGTCAGGCGCGCTTCTGGAAGAGCACGATCCGGTTGGTGTTTGTGCCTTTGGCCCGGTTGTCCACGCCCCAGCAGTTTGCGGTCTTCGTAAATTCCTGGTCGTTGATCAACACCAGTTCAGGATGCAGGCCCGCCCGGATCCCGCTGGGCAGCACGGCTTCCTCGAGTTTGATGGAGCCGCCGCGGACTTCGCCCACCTCGAAGGCCACGTGCCCGCCTGGTTTCAAAATACGGTGAAGCTCACGGAAAACCTCGGTCATGGCTGACTGCCAGATATCGAGTTTCCTCGGAACTGTGATGGCCACCATTTTG
Organism: Verrucomicrobiales bacterium; assembly: GCA_005777315.1. Lineage (GTDB taxonomy): Bacteria > Verrucomicrobiota > Verrucomicrobiia > Limisphaerales > F1-12-MAGs170 > F1-120-MAGs170. The sequence continues at coordinate 1,733 of SXMN01000166.1, read as the reverse complement.
GGATCGATTCCGAGGAACCAGCATCGAAGCCAGTTGTCGCCTGCATAATCCACCACATCCAGGAAAGGCGGAGAAGTCACAACAAGGGAGACGGCGTCTGGGGGGATCTCCGGCGTGGAAGCGGCTGGATGGGTGACCAGCAGCGCATTCGAACCGACTCGAGCGAGTGTCTGGCGCGTGGCTGGGTCACAATCTTTGAGCAGATTTCGCGCTTTTTTCAGAATGATTTCGCGCACATGCCTTCGTGGAGGAACTTGATTGCGCTTGGCGTTGATTTTGCGTTGAGCAACAGCCGATGTGGCCTGATTTGGCGGAAGTGTATAGACGGAGAAAAAGCCTGGCGAGTGGCCGGTCAGCCGATTGAGAGCAACCATCCGGATCCATTCGTCCACGCCGTCCAATTCGCCTCTGGCCTGACGCATCAGAAGGTATTTCTTGAGCGCTGCAATTTCGCGCAAGGTCTCCAGGTGATAGAAGACAAGAAGGTCCTCCGGGTAATCGTCATGATCTCTTAATTCGAGTTCGTGCAGGCGGGTCTCGACATCGGTCAAATCCGGCGGGTTCAGGCGTGGCTTGAGCAGGGAGATGCTCAACGGATTGATGTCGCAAGCCATAGGCACTCTGCCGGCAAGAGCGGCTTCCAATGGCGTCGTTCCCCGGCCCATGAACGGGTCATAAACAACGTCACCCGGTTCCGTCAGGCGATCAATGAAGAACCGTGGAAGCTGCGGTTTGAAACAGGCGCGATAGGAAACTTCGTGCAATGAATGGGCTGCGCGCTGCTTTGCGGTCCAGAATTCGTTGACGTAAGTTTGAACCTCCTGAGCGCCGCCTGTCGGAGCTTCGTAGCGCGTGGGAAAGATCCTAGTGGCTGTTTCGAACTCATCAAAGACAGTGAGCTGCTCCTTGAGGGAAACTTTTCTGGCTGTCACTGGACCGGCCTCTCTGCCTCCGAGCGGCAGAAAAGTCTGTTGAAATTCAGGAATTGATTTCAGCACGTGACTATTGCCTCAGATCTCAATGAATTCTTTACGGGAATCAAATGAACTCGTTGAAGAGGTTCTCCAGGTACTCCTGCCGACCGCTTTCGTTGCTGGTGACTTCGCCAAGCTTGAGAGCGTAAGCTTCGAGCTCCTTGAACCCGACCTTCCCTTGCTCGATCTGCTTGCCGATGCCGGTATTCCATGAGCGGTAGCGGTTCTGAACGAAGTCACCGAGGCGTCCGTCCTTGCGGATGGCGGCGGCGATCTTGAGTCCGCGGGCAAAAGTGTCCATCCCGGCAATGTGCGCGTGGAACAGATCCACTGGTTCGAAGCTTTCCCGGCGCACCTTGGCGTCGAAATTCGTGCCCCCGGTGGTCAGGCCGCCGTACTTCAGGATGGTCAGCATGATTTGCGAGGTGAGATAGAGATCCGTCGGAAACTGGTCAGTGTCCCATCCGAGAAGGACATCGCCGGTGTTGGCATCGATGCTTCCGAGCGCGCCTGCGGCCCCGGCCACTTCCAGTTCGTGATGCATCGTGTGACCCGCGAGCGTCGCGTGGTTCGTCTCGATGTTGAGTTTGAAATGTTCAAGAAGCCCGTATTCGCGAAGAAAGTTCAAACGCACGGGGTTCTGCACCTCGAGCGAGGCGAAGACCGTCGCGCTGCCGTCCGGGAGCCGGCTCGGCACGAGCTCGTCGCCCGCCTGCATCATCTCGAGCGAGTTCCAGTGCGTGTGGCCGAGGAGGACCG
>SXMN01000165.1 GCA_005777315.1 Verrucomicrobiales bacterium | reverse complement strand
GAGCCTCTCCCGCACACTGCCCCGCAACCGGTGCCCCTGGCGCCCATCCGCTCGCCCGCCTGAATACCGTCCCGTTCGCAGGGATTTCAACTCGCCATTGCTTTTTCAGTCCGCCCCATCTCATCTGAGGTCAGAAGATGGAGCGTTCGCCTGGAGATTTGGCACGGACGGCGGCGAACAAAGCTGTCTCACGATTCTGTGGCAAAGGCATGGGCATCTACGGTTTGGGTTCTTGTCTCTACAGGTGCTCCCGACTCGCAGAAAGAACTAAAATTTTTCGCAGCTTGTTTCGAGTTGGTTTTCGACTGCCTGGTGTGTCGTCGAGGCCAGCGCGCTTGGAGTGTTCTGGCCCGGATATTTCATACCCTTTCTGCTGCGACTTGCTGCGAGCCCGCCTAGCTGCGTTGGCCTCGCGCACCTCGACGGACAGTATGTTCCCATACAGCCCGACTCCGAACCGCTTCGCCCGCCTTGCCAGACGGGCTCTCGCGGCGTCTCGCGACGAAAATGTATGAAATATGCGGGCTAGCAGCCGCGAGGAATGGATTCCGCGTTCCTGGCGCGTGGTTACTGAGGAGAGCGCTTCGAGGATGAGCGGAGCAGGTTCCCCCTCAGAGCAACAGGATCTCCTGCTGCAACGGTTTCAAATCGAGATCCTGGAGGGCCATTCCCTTGATCCGCTCCTTCCCTCCGATCTTGATGGCGGTCTTCAATCTCCGCATCGCATCGGTCGTGTCACCCAACTGGCAGGCGTAACAGGCAAGGTTGTAGGGAATGATGCTGATCCGCGGAAAACGAGCCTCGATCATCAGCAGCGAATCACGGGCTTCCTCTGTCCGTTTCAATTCATGAAGGCTGAACGATTGTTTGATCCAGCCGTCCGGATCATCGGGCGCCTGTTCCACAATCCGTTTTGCGATGGCGAGCGAAGCCTCCCAGTCCTTGCGCCGGGCCATGATCTCCCATTGCACCATGAGCGCGCTGTGGTGTTGCAGAAGTGCGGCAGGCAGCCGCGCCAGCTCGCCTTCAGCTTCTGGAATGCTGCCCAGCTCCAGCCAGCCCTGGGCAGCGCTTACGTAATGCGAATATGGCGGTTCAAGCTGATTCATGACTGGTGCGCTCGTCTGTGCAGGATTGCCCGGAGGAGAAGCGGAACAGCTTCTGCGTTCCTGTCGCTTGAAAATGGGTCAATGCATCTCCACCTGGCAGCAGCCGATTCCAGGCCGGTAAAAATTGAACTGCACATTTGGATGATCAGCCAGCAGGGACATTGGCACGGCCGTGTCCGGAATCCGGTTGGCTATCATGAAAGTTGTGAGCCGCTGGCCAAAGGGGTTATCATGATTTCCCGCGTGCCAGATTGAAACCTTCTCCGCCTTCCAAGTTTCAACCGGACCGACACTAATGGCACGGCTCGGAACACCGGCCAGATTTCCTCCGCCGGAAGTGCGCGCATTCTGCACAAGAGTCACCGGATGCAGATCCACAACTCGAGTATGCAATCGGCGGTATTCCGCAGGCGTCGGCGGGTGATCCCTGTAAGCGCCCTCTCGCCGGGGCGGGTCGTTGAAGGCCCAATGCTTGATCTCGCCCTGGCCGCCTTGCATCACGGCGCAGCGCACACCTTCCCAACTGTTACGATAAGCCAGTGAATCGGCCTTTGGAAAATGCAGGTGCGCGTCCGGCATGACAAGGTCGGGACGGATTCGACTGAAGCACAGTTCGCGATCCGCCTTCTCAAATGACAATGGATGGGTTGCCGGCACTTCGCGATCGTCAAGAAACCATTCATCCATTCCCCAAAAATGCGCGGAACGGATGTCCAGTCCGAGTTCATTGACCAGCCGGGCCACGAGAGGCAACTGTTCAGTGGGGCCGATCGGTCCGCAAATACCAACGGGATTGTCTGGAGTGGATTGTTTCCAGGCGTGGATGTATTCGAGCGCCTCGGCGAGGTAGAAGTCCTCGAGGCTGTCGTAAAACACAACCTTGAAGCCAGGGCGGGAGAGCCCGAGCATCTGCTCCGGCGTCAATGCGGCGGCGGCGGCGAGGAGTTCGTCGTCGAGCGTGGTATAATCCCACCAATCGTTGGAGATGGAACTGAGTTTGCGTGGCATAAAAATAAAAATCTTCGCGGCAGACAAGGTGACGAGGCTGCCAGGAATTTCAACGGCGGGACATTACTTCAGCGTCCCCGATTGACAAGGCAGTCCTTGCCAAGTTGTTCACGCAACGGATCAGCCTGCCCATCGCAGAATCCGAGATGCAGATGTTTGCGCCAGCCTTCGGCGAACTCGAATCGTCGGGACAGGTTGCCAACTTCGCGCGACATCTGATCCATCGCGTCGAGGTAGGAACCCATGCCCTGGGTTTTATCAAGCCACGACTTCTGGCTGGTGTGCGCGGCGAGAGCCCTGCGCTTTTGAGTCTGAACTCTTGTCGTGTCCACAAGGTGAGTGGGAATCACAGGCTTGCCCAGCGGATCACAGAGGCCGTGGGGCAACGCATGGTAAACCGTGACATCAACATCCACGGCGCGCCGTGAAGGAGTGGTCTTGAAGTTCGGCATGCCACGCGAAAAGGCCGCGGTCACCGCCAGCCGGCATGTGTTGCTGTGGTCCTCCATGTAATCCTGCGGTGAATGGGTCAGCACGATGGAAGGCCGGACCTGACGGACCACCGCCGCCAACCGCCGCAGAAGTGGAACCGCGTAAAGGATCTCCAGGTCATCACAGAACGGGGGATGCCAGAATGCGCCGAGGATTGAGGCGGAAGCCACGGCTTCGTTACGGCGGATTCGCCGTGTCGCCGCTGGCGAGTGCTCCATGCTGCCGCAGTTGCCGGTCGAAAGATTGAGGTAATGGATCTCCCAACCCGCTTGTTTAAGCAGCAGAAGTGTCCCGGCCATGACAAACTCGATGTCGTCAGGATGGGCCGCAATGGCAAGGGCTCTGTTCATTAAATTGTTGTTGAAGCATGCACTTCCTCGAGTTGGGGAAAAGGTTGAGCATGATGCATTGGAACTCAGATCCCAAACTCAGCCCTGGCATCGGGCAACTCCCTGTTGATCTCATTCAGCCGATATCCGAATCCGGGACCGCGAACAGTTCCCAGATCCACGAATCCATTCCTTCGCGAATAGGCTCCTGGATGAATCGCGGCTTCGGCTCGCGAAGCCTCTGGATAGAACTGCATGGAATTGGTTTCCACGCCCATGATCGTGCCAACGTGTGCTGCGAGGCGAAGATGCGGGATCTGCGCGAGCATCGGGTTGGTCAAATCCTGGACCATGAGAGTCATTCCGTGTACCTTCGCCCAACAGGCGCTCAGAATCGCGCCGGTTTGTGTCTTGCACGTCTTCAGTGCCACACCCGTCCAACCGAGTTCGCGGCCAAGTTTCACGCACTTCCAGTCGTGAGCGCTTTCATCCAGGAAGAGCGGCTTCCTGGCGGAGACACTGTGAACGTCTATGTGGTGCTGTTCGAGTTCATAAGGGAAAGGCTGCTCGACATAGAGCAGCATCCCAAAAATGCGTGGTTGCTCGTCACGGAGCCGGTCCAGGAGTTCGTTGACGTAGGCCGGGTCGGTCACCGTGCAATTGAAGTCCGCGGAAAGCCAATCGACCTCATGCGCAACCGCTATCTGGCCGACGGAAACCATCCGGCTGTAGTCCCATCTTGCGTCGTTGCCACGCAGCTTCACTTTCAGACATTTCAAACCGTCGCGTTTGATCCAATCGGCAAGCAGAACCGGGTAACCGTCTTTCGGTTCCCGTCCGGTAAGTTCGGATGCGTCGAGCGGATCCACGCCACCGACGAGATGCCATGCGGTCAATTTCTGTGGAGGATGCGCGGTGAGGAAATGAGAAGGGAATTTTCCGGCGAACGAAATCTCCGCAGTAGCAGCCGCGAGAAAGCCGGCGAGATCACGGTTCAGAAATTCAGACGTGTAGGTCTCGTATGTATCGCGTCCCAGGAGCAGCCCGAATGCGTCATGAATCGCTTGATCGAACACTGAGCAACATACCAGCGAGGCAAGCCAGGGAAGAGGTTCGTGAGAAACTTCGGCCTCGCTGTTGAATTTTGCCAGCAAGCCTGGAAGAGGACCCTCCTGGAAATCGGCACCGAGCTCCATGGGGTGCCCGTAGCAATCGAAACCAACCCATGCTTCCGAGAGACGTACTGTGAACTGCACCATTCTTTCGTGCCTCACCTCATAGGGTGACTGGCTCGGCCAAACCCACTGCACACTCAACGGCGTCTCCCCCCAACCGTCAGCCGTGCGACCGGCGCGATCTACCACTCGAACACGTGCGCGCGCAACAGTGACTTCAGTGACTGTACCGGTGCCGAACTTGAGCGGCACACGCGTTTGCACAGGCAGCAGGTAAAGTGATGCGCCAACCACACGAATATCAGAGGGCTTGGGCATGGGAGTGGGAGCAGGATGGTTGAAGAGTCATGGAGCCGTGTTGGGATTTTCTCATCGCCTCAGACGCAGTGACATCTGGACAAATCACTTCGGAAGTGGCTTCCCTTTCGTCTCTGGTGCAAACCAGATCAGAACCATCCCCACGAGATAAATCAGGACAATGGTGGCACCTGCCTTGGGATAACTGTTGTCGAAGTAAGCCATGAGACTCCCCATCTGCCATGCTCCGAAAGCTGCCAGGATGCGCCCGAAGTTAAAAGCGAGCCCCTGACCTGTGGCCCGCACTCGTGTAGGAAACAATTCCGGAAGGTAAAGCGGTAACCATCCATAGAACGATGCGGTGCAGAAGCCCACCAAACCCGTCATCACCAGAAAGCCGGTTCCGTACTCCGTACAAAGACGAAACATCGACGTGCTGACGACGAGTGAGGACAGGCATAGTGCGAAGTAAACTGGACGGCGTCCCAGCATTCCCCCAATGAGCGGAGCGATCAAACTTCCTGCAGCAGCCCCGACCGAAGAAAAAAGCGCAATGTAGGCCTTCACTTTGGGCTGTTTGCCACCGGTCATCTGATCCGCCCAAAGTGGAATCCATTGCACGATTCCCCAGGTGACAATCAGAGCCACTGAAGCAAAGGCGATTGCCAGCGCCGTGTTCTTGAGCAACGGCGGCGAGAAAATTTCACGGATGGGACGCGAAGGGCCGGATTTCACCGCCTCCTTCCAGCGCTCTGATTCCGGAACGAATAAACGGATGAAGAAAGTGAGCAACGCCGGGACGACTCCCACCAGCATCACCCATCGCCAGGACTCCCGCGTGACCGGCCATTGAATTCCTACAAGAGCGATCAATGCATAACCACAATTGGCTGCAGCTCCGATGGCACCCGCCATCAATGGTCGGGCCTTCTCCGGCCAGCACTCCATCACGAGCGCCACTCCCAGCGCCCACTCTCCTCCCATGCCGAGAGCTGCAATGAACCGTAACATTGCAAGATGCCAGGGCTGGGTCGCGAAATAACACAACCCTGTGAACACGGAGTAACAAAGTATGCTCCAGGTCATCGCCCGGACACGGCCAATGCGATCTCCCAGCCAGCCGAAAACAACACCGCCCGCGGCTGCGCCTAAAAGAAACAGCGCAGTCACCACTCCCATCCAAGATTGGACAAAATTCTCGTCAGCAACCTGTGCCACCGTCTGCATCTGCTGTAGAGCAGGTCTTGCCACCAACGGGAAGATGCCCATTTCCATTCCGTCAAACATCCATCCGAGGAAGGCGGCGACGAGCGCCATCCATTGGCTCCGGGTGAGACCAGTGGGGGTGCCTTGGATCTGGGATGTATGGGGTTTCACAGGCGCAGGCTTCATGACGGAGGTGTGCAAAGTGTGCAGGCAATCTGTGTCCAGATCGCAGGTGTTGCAATTGCAGGTATTGGCATGGAACGCGGTGAGCGTGACGCAGGTCGTCACGGAAGGCAAACTCGAACGTCGTCCGATCCACGCCTCCACCGATTCCTGACACGTGAATGCGTTCTGCTGGCTTGTGAATCAACCAACCTCCGGGCGAACATTTCCGCCGAATCAAGAAAGCTCGATTAACCGGAGGGGTTGTGCACGTTCGTCTTCTGGCACTTGCTGTCGGGATCACGGGTTTAACGAACCATTTGCGAGTGCGCGCAGAAGAAAGCGTCATCTTCACGCAAAATGCGTGAACACCACACTCTGATAGCATCGCGACGTTGAGAATAAACGCGTCCGGAAGGGCATCTGATTGAAAAGCGCATCCCTCCCCTGCTGCACCGAAACGCCAGTCTTCGCGAGTTTTCGTCACGCATCTCATTTAAGCGCGAACAAAAACTTCCTTCGTGACGAATTGCGATCATGAACCCGTGGTATCATGACTGCTTTGGTGCAAATTCAGAAAATTCGTTGACACTCTTAACGATTTTATTACAGTGGGTGAACCGTAACCCAAAACACAATGACTAAACCTATGAAGAGTGTCTTCCGAAAATACAAATTTAGCGCATTTACCCTCATCGAGTTGCTCGTGGTGATCGCGATTATCGCGATTCTAGCCGGCATGCTCCTCCCAGCACTCGCGAAAGCGAAGGCCAAAGCCCAACGTATCAAGTGCGTGAACAACCTGAAGAACATCGGCTTGTCTTTCCGCATCTTCGCCACCGACAACGGTGACCGGTTCCCGATGGGCGTCTCGACAAACGAAGGCGGCTCCTCTGAATACACCACTCTTCCAGCCGGAACTTACACTCACTTCCTCGCGCTCTCCAATGAGTTGAGCACGCCAAAGATCATTGTCTGCCCAAGCGACTCAGGAAAGATCGAAGCCACAAACTTCTTCCAAGTTGCCACAGCGACGGTGGCCAAGGGCGGCAAAAACGGTGGCATCTCCTACTTCGTCGGTATCAACGCGGATGAGACCCAACCCCAGTCGATGCTGTCTGGTGATCGTAACATCACCAACAATCTCCCGGCTCGCGCGGACATCAACAAGTCCGAAGTCATCAAGTTGGGCACCAACCACGTTGCTGCCACAGGTGCCGGCTGGACAAAGGACATCCACCAGAACGCGGGTGACATCGCACAAGGTGACGGTTCCGTTCAACAATCCACAACTTCCCGTCTGCGTGAACAGCTCAAGACTTCTGGCGACAACGACAACACCACGCAGTTCCCTGGCAATCAGTAATTGATCCAGCGAATTACTGCTTCAGATTCTCGAAGGCACCCGAAAGGGTGCCTTTTTTCTTGTCCGAGACGAGGCCATGCATAGCCAATTGAAAGTCCTCAATCAGGTCTTGATTCCTCCGATTCTGAACCGTTCAACACCAATCTTCCGTCCAATGCCACATCACGCTGCCGTGCGAGTGGTGGAAATGGTTCTGCGTATGATTTCGTCAAGCGGTGTTTCCGCACGAAAGCCGGTATGACGAGCCAGTTTCTCTGTGATGGGTCGTCGTCGTAGCATGTCCTGGAACCCCGTGGCGTAAGCCTGATCGTAGGGTACAAATTGGAGGGGCGAACTGGAACCGGTGATTCGAATGACTCGTTCAGCCAGCTCCTGGATTGAGATCTGTTCAGTGCTTCCGACATTGAATACTTCCCCTCGCGCAGAGTTGGTATGCCGGAGTCGTGTCAGCGCTTCGACCGTATCCGCGACGAAGCAGAAGCATCGGGTCTGCGTGCCATCGCCGTGGATTCGCAGCGGCTCGCCTTTCTGCGCGGCCGAGATAAAGCGCGGAAGCACCATGCCGTAATTGCCGGATTGACGCGGGCCCACGGTGTTGAACAGCCGCACCACGGTCACTGGCAGCCCTCTTTCTCGCGAGTAAGCAAGCGCGAGAAATTCATCCATCAATTTTGAGCACGCGTAACTCCACCGACCAAGATGAGGAGGGCCGATGAGAAGGTCATCCTCCTCGTCAAACGCATCCTTTTGACTCTTGCCATAGACTTCGGAAGTGGATGTCAGCAGCACCGGGACACGAGAACGGCTTGCTGTTTCAAGAATCGATTCCGTCTCTTTGAGATTTGTATGAATGGTGCGAATCGGGGAATGAACTACCAGTTCGACGCCGACAGCGGCTGCCAGATGGTAAATGAAATCGCAGCTCTCCACCATGTCGGCCAGTTCACTGCAATCAGAGACTTTGCCGCGGCTGAACTTCAGGAGCGGATGGTCGCGGACGTGTCGAAGATTCTCCACCTTCCCCGTGGAGCAGTCATCCAGCACTGTGACTTTGCACCCGTCCGCCAGCAATCTCTCAACCAGGTGTGACCCGATGAAGCCGGCACCGCCTGTGACAAGCACGTGATTCTTTGAGGCCATTAGTGAAGTTGTTCGTTCAATGCTTTGGCGACAGCTTCCGCCAGTTTCTGGCGGTACTCTGCGGTGGCGATCACCCGTGATTCCTTCGAATCTGTTAGATAGCCGCCTTCGATGAGCACAGCGGGACGGTTTTGTCCCTGGAGCACTGTCATGAACCTGGCTCGCCGAACACCACGATCCCGCCTGGATGTACCCGCGATGAGCGCCTGGTGCAGCCGAACAGCGTAATGCAGGTTTTCCGCATCAAATGCATTGTTTGGATAAGCACGGTTCCGATTGTCCTCAAATTCCCTGGTGATTGATGAAGGCATGCCTGCCGGCGTCAGACAGTAGGTTTCCAGACCACCATGCTCTCCGGCAGAACCGTTGCCGTTGACCGAATTGAAATGGAGGCTGAGGAAAAGGCCGGCTTGAGCACGATCAGCCACCGCGATTCTGTTGGACGAGGCAATGTCCATGTCATTTGTGCGGGTCAGTGTTACCCGCCAGCCTGCGTTCTCCAACAATGGTCGCAGCCGCAACGCCCAATCCAGGGTGTATTCCTTCTCGAAGCGGCCATTGCTGACGCATTTTGCGCCGGTATTGTCGCCGCCATGCCCAGGATCAATGACGATCGATCGATTCGTCAAATCCATGCATCCCACGCCTGCCAGCAGCGGCTCGAAATTTCTCAATGCATCAAGCGCGTGGACAATCGGACGGCCATTCCCGATCTGGGGCGGAAAAGCCAAATCCAGTCGGAGTCCATTCCAGGTTGCAGCAGTGCCACCGATACGAATCCCAAGGGTGCCATTGGTCGAACGAACCACAAATGAAGGCGGCTGGCTGTTCGGATCCCGCTGCGGTTTTCCAAAACGGTTTGTGAGGCTCCAGCTATCCAACGAAACCCAATGTTGCATCAGCTCAACCGGAACGCGCGGGGGCTGTCTCTCGGTGGCTTTCGGGACAATGGGAGCGGGAGCATCCTGGCCCGGATTCCTGGACGCATCGGCTGTATTCGTCGATTGGAGAATTGTTGGCGTGACCACCGTTTGATCATACTCCAGCGGAGTGGAGGTTTGATTCTTCTTCTGGGGACTCGAACAAGCAAAAAGAAAGGTCAACGCAACGAAGAATAGTGTTGATTTGCATGAGCCAGACACGGCCCACATATTGGGAATTACGAAAGCCGACTCAAGCGGGATGTTCTCCAACACCATGATTTCTCACCTACCTGAAACCAGGACCGATGCCTGAAGCCATTACAGAGGGATCGCCGGGCAACGGCAGAACTGTGTCTGTCACTCTTTGAAATGGAGTGCTTCCATCGCTGAATCCATGTCGGACGGCACCGGTGCCTCAACGGCGAACAGGCGTCCGGTGGCGGGATGGAGAAATGAAATTCGCCGGGCGTGCAACATCTGGCGCGGCGCATCGTAGCCAGTCAACTCGACAAATCGCTGGTTCTGGCGTCTGCCATAAACATCGTCGCCCACCACTGGGTGGCCGATATGCTGAAAATGCACGCGGATTTGATGCGTCCGACCTGTATGGAGCGTTGCTTCAACGAACGCTGCCGAGGCGGCCTGGGTGACTAGCCGATAGCTTGTCCAGGCGTCGCGCCCCCCATCAATCGTGGCCATGCGTTTGCGATGGGTTGGATGACGGGCTATTGCGGCCCGTATCTCCCCTGCCTTCTGAGAAAGCACGCCACAAACCAGCGCATTATAGATCTTCTCCATCTTGCGGTTTGCGAGCTGGCTGGCGAGAGTCCCCGGCGAACGGTCGAAGGTGCAGGACCAAATCGACGCTGTTTCAGCAGCCGCCCTGGCCGACCACTTCGACGCGCGCTACCCGGGGTACCCGCGG